>NZ_JBBMFQ010000002.1:0-498880 GCF_040095935.1 Ruminococcoides intestinale
TCCTGATGCTTTTTAGTGTACATCTCACTGTAATTCTTTGAGCTTTCCTCAAAGTCATTACGGGTTTCTTTACTATTATCTCGTTGTTCAATTTTCAAGGTCCTATGTTCACTTTGCACAAGAAAAACTTGATTCTCTCTTTTGTTTTAAGAGGATTTGTTGTTTTCCTTCGCGGAACATTGTCTATTATATACCTTTTTCAAGAAAAGTCAACCCCTTTTTTCAAAAAAATTCAATTTTTTCAGAAAAAGTTTTAGCCTTGTGGTTTTGCCAACAAATTTCTTTGTTTTATCACAACATATTGTGGTTGTCTAAAATACACCTTTTTACAATTTTCAAAATCCTATTGTATTTTCCCTTTCTATAATATAAAATAGAAATACAAATTAATTTTTCGGAGGAAAATTTATGATTAATTCCATTCCCTATTATCCGTATCAACAGAATGTGCAGATATTGAAAGGATTCTTTTCCAAACCGCTTACATTAATATGTGCAATAGTCTCCGGCCTTACATGTATTCTCGGAATGTTTAGCATTAATACAAGAGCAGGTTCTACGAACATATCTTTCTCGAGCGGCACGGGCGGTTCAATTTCAATTCTTTTATGTATTGCTCTTATCCTGCTTTATGCAAAGTGCCGTTCAAATGATCCAATGCCGTTTGGTGCAACGGTTACTCTCATCAAGATATATTCTATCATTGAAATAGTAATCGGCGGACTTGCATTGCTCGCCTTTACCGGAATAACTTTTCTTCTTGCATTAGTTTTGCAGGGACAGGAAGTATTCGGATACATTCTTATCCTCTGCATCTTTGCTATTCCTATTGCACTTGTAACACTCATACACGGTATCGGATTGCTTTTATGGTCTGATTCAATTAAGAAGGGTGCAACATCGGTTTATCTCAAAAGCAGAGGTTCAATACTTCTTGCCGTGTCTTCTATTCTCTCTATTATAGTAAGCGTTGCATCCGCAATTGCTTCATTCATCTTCATTAAGGAATACGGTCCGGAAATTTCAGCGTATCTGCATCATTTGGCTGAGGAGAATCCGAACTTTAATTTTAGCGGTCTATTTGATTCGTCAGATCCCATGAATTCATTGTTTATTTCCGCTGCGGGGGTTGTAACGGTATTAAATACAGTACTGTCTGCTGTATTTTACGCTTTGCTTGCAGCACTTGCTATTTCTTTTCATACATATATAAAGAAATACACAAACGGAATTAACTTCGGTTCAGGTCACTCTCCTGAATATGACGCTCAGCAAAACGCTGTTCCCGTACCTCCTGTTGCTCCTGTAACAAATGAAATGCCGACAGAAGGTATTCAGCCGCCTGTTCAGCAACCGATTGATTTTCAGCCCCAAAGCGTTGATTTTGGCTCAATGGATGCAACTTCCGACAACAAACAGATTAACACTCAGTTTGAAAATCCTTATATGCAAGCTGTCGCAGACGATATGAGTGATAAATCAAATACGGTTGTTTGCCCGAACTGTCATGCACAATGCAATAACGATATGAAGTTCTGCGGAAACTGCGGTACAAAACTCAAATAAAAAACGCTATACATATATATAGAAAAAGCGGAGATTGAAGTTGAATCAATCTCCGCTTTATTGTGTCACAATTATTTACATATATATGTTACTTTTTAAAAGCCTTGAAATCCTTGATAACCTGCTCACGATGCTTATAGTTATCGCTATTCTTGTCGGGATTCGTCTTATCAATAGCAGTATCTGTATAAATCATAAGATAGTTGCCGTTATCCGAAAGATAGGCTGTTACATCGGGAAGTCCGTAGATGCTGAATGTGCCGTTGTCCTTAACAGACTTTACAATCTCATCGGCTGTGCTGTTCGTTTTCTTTGTATCATAAGAGTAAAGCTCAATGATAATATTTGAACCTGCATACTTTGCAGCAAACTTTTTACCTTCTTTGGCGCCGATAGCGGACGCATCCATTTTAATGCTGCCGTCTTTACTTCCAAGGTATTCCTTAGCTACAAAATAATCAACAAGTCCGTCAAGGTCATTGCCGTATTTATCATCCTTAACCGAAGATGTTGTAGGCTGAGTGCTGTCCTCGCTTGTCTGTGAAGAACTGTTACCGTCCTTATAAAGTGCATCATTATAGCTGCAACCAACTGCAGTAACCGCAAGAATGCCTGCACATAAAATCGCTGTAAGAATTCTCTTCATAATATTTTTCCTTTCGGTTCATTCTTTCGTTCTGTCATAAGTACAGTATATTATACCGCATATTTTCCGATAAATCAATATAAATTTCAAAAACAATAGGCAGATGCCGAAGCGTCTGCCCTGATTATGTCGTAACATTATTAATATCGTAAGATTTGATTATATAGAACTGCCCTTTCAAATTAAGTGTGATACACTCACCATACAGAGTTAATTCTATCACCAAGTCAAGCTCGGGAATTCATAGTTTAGATTATATCAAACTATCTACACGAACTAAAATTAACACGAGCTAAAATTAACCTACTATATATACATTCACATTTCGTCTGCCAAAGCTTACGCATTCATCATATGTGTTGTAGAAACAGTCAACAATTGCAGTTCCCGACATGAGCGCACCGCCTGTGTCAACGGCTGTTGCGTAGCCGTAAACAAAACTGCCGTCTGTTGATACAATGTAAAGCTTTGAGCCATACGGAATGATGTTCGGGTTGACTGCCACACCGCCGTGATAAGCCGTTACGCCTGTTGCCGTAAGTGAACCTGCGGGTGCTGTGTACGCTGTACCTGAACCTGTAACAACCGATGAATAGGCAACGGTGTTGCCGTTCATATCCGTAAATGTGCCGACAGGATTGCTGACATTTGAACCCTTTGTACCCATAAGTACAACCTTGTCAACAGGCTCTTTTGTAATTTTGGTGTCTACTGTTTCTGAAGATACCTTTTTGCCGTCAACATACTTGCACTTCTTTGTTACAAGAGCTTCGCCCTGTTTACCCTCAGTCTGAACCTTTGTTTTGCCAAGGTCAACATCTTTTGAATTTTTCTTAACGGTTTCAAAATCAACCGACTGAGTTTCAGTTTCGTTCCTGTAGGTCACACGCTTGATTGTGATGCTGTCTGCGTCCTCAATGTTGCTATCCTTGTCAACGCTGAGAATATCGTCATCGGAAAGCTTGTAGCCAAGCTGATTGAGGACATCGCAAACATTGCCGTTCGGAACATAAACGCTGTCGGTTTTGCCGTCAGCCGTAATTGAAAGCTTTTTGCCCTTGTAAACCTTAACGGTGAGATTATCAGAAACCGGAGTTGAAAGCGACGGCTCAACCACCTCGTTATATGCGGGAGTGATGCCTGTTCTTTCAAGCACATCGGAAACCGTACCTTTTGCAAGGCTGACTGTCTGAACATCGCCGTTATAGTCAACGCTGATTTCAACAGCCTTAATCATGCCGTGTGTAAATCCGTTTTCATCAAGTCCTGCATAAACGATATCACCGTTTGCAAGCTCAACACCGTCTGATGTTACAGCCTGTTCTGTTTCTGCGCTGTAGTTCACGGCAGCAGCTACCGTGTAAATCGAACCTGTAATAATTGCAGCTGCAAGTGCAAAAGTCGTTACGGAACGCAGGGAACGAAAGTTCTCTTTCTTTTTCTGCATAATAAATTTCTCCTGACTTGCAATTTTCTCAGGATTGATTTTGCATAGAAAATTGCATATTTAATTCATAAACCTTCACTAAAGAGCCGTCTTGCTCTTTACAGGCACACATTATAGGACTGTGTTTTGTGAATGTCAAACCAATCAAAAGTAAATTTTTTGTGCAATTCCACAATACTTTCGCCTTTATTTTCTATTTTTGCAATATAATCTTGTTTCCTATCGGGAATTATCCTGCAAATTTATATGCAATTTGCAAGAAATTCACTTTTACCGTTTCGTTACCGATTTGTTACTGTTTTGTAACCACTTTCCCATAGAGAATTTTATCGCTTTAAACAGCCGTTTTTAATGCTTTTTTAGCAACAAAAACGAGGTCAAATCGACCTCGTTTTCTGCTGTATTTATTCATCTTTTTTCTTTGTAATTGTTTTTTGTGATTTCTGTTCTATTTCTTTAATACTACTCTTTGGAGTGGGCAAATCTTCCGGCATAGTACCGCCAAGTTCCTTTATTGTTTCACGGACTTTTTTGCCAACATGATAATGGGTTTGATTAGCCTCCTGCTTGCCCTTTATATTATCTCTTCTAAGTTTTTCTTCAGTTTGAGTTGCTCGGAATAAATTAGCAGCTAATTCAGTGCTACCCATATAATCCAAAATTTTCTGACTTTTCTTTAAGCCCTTTTTATTATGTATTTCTTTCGCTCCAAGTCCACCGTAAAGCCCTTTATATCCATAATTTTGAAATATAGCATAATCCCTTTGTTCTACAACACCCGCATCATGCGCTGCATCTGCCAACATAGAATTATGTCTTTTTAATTCATTTCTGATTGCTAATCTTTTTGCATCTTCAGATAAGGAATCAAAATTTTCAGAAAGTTCTTGTTCTCTTGTTTTTACAGCAAAATAAGTTTGTCCAAAGGATATAATTTCCTTTTGAGGATCACCGTTCATAACGATTAGATAGCAAGCGTAACGAGATAATTTTATATCTTTTACTTTTCTATTTGCACCATTGCCTATCTTTCTTACAACTTCGCATTCTTCAAAATGTTCGTCTATATCATAACCGCTGTTTTCACATGATACAGCCGCTCTTTGAACAGCTTCATAAAAATTTCGCCATTGCGAATATTCAAGCACTTCCTGAAGTTCTCTCGCATACCAAAATTCTTGACCATATTCATTAATCTGTTTGATGTTCTCAAATATTCGGTCGCTATACTTTTCAATACTAGTCACGACTATCCTCCTTTGTGCAAAGTATACAAAATTTTCGTTTTTTTGCAACATTTTGCTGGCATCAGCAAAATGTTATTATTCAAATTACTAATCTTAAATCAGCTATTATTATATAATAATTATAATGTAACTCACATTAAAAATCAACACTAAAGTTTTATAATGTTGTTTCATTTGCGTGCTTTTTGCGGTACTCCGTAGGGGTGATTCCTTTCAGCTTTCTGAAAACCTTTGAAAAGTATAACTGATCGGAAAAGCCTACCGAGAGGGCGACATCCTTAATCTGAACATTCGTGTTGTTAAGCATTGTGCAGGCTCTGCCGATTCGGCAGTTGTTGATGTACTCGATAACCGAAAATCCTGTTTCTTCCTTAAAAAGTCTGTAAAGGTAAGTGCGGTCAATCTGAACTTTGTCGGCAACGCTTTTAACCGTGCATGAAACCTGCCGAAAGTTTCTTTCTATATAATCTCTCGCCTGCATAATGTAGTCGGTTTCGGTTGATTTCCGACTCGGATAATACTGAATATAGTATGACAGCAGAATCAGAACCTTGCCGTTTGTGCGACAGGCGGCATAAACCGTGTCGCTGCTGTCATCACAGACATCAAAATATTGAAAAAGACTTTCAACGGGAATTTCGGGGGCAACAGGACGGCTTTTTGAAAAATTGGTTCGGCTTATCATTACGGCAATTTCAAACCCCGTGAGTTCAACCCATTTGTATTCAAACATAATATTCGGATAGATCTTGACGCTTATGCTTGAATACGGAAAAAGCATAACCGAATTACCCCTTTTCACGGGATATTCGATGCCATCTATAATAAAAATTCCCTTGCCTGCCGTAACAAGAAACAGACCGTAGGTTTCACGCATTGCGGGTTTGATTTCAAAATCAATATCAGGAATCCTCACACCGCACGAAACACAAACATTTGACAGTACTCTGTAATTACTATTTTGTTCCATATAATCGCCTCAAATACAACATTTGTCCATAATATCATAACATATCTATATAGATTTTCGTGCTTTTTCACGCTATAATTATGTTATTATACAATAATTTTGCATTTTTGACAATAGGTGATTCGGAGTGAAGCATTTTGAACTATAAATACGAAATAATAAATTATGACCAAAACACACCTGCAAAGGTTATGTATCTTAACCTTTCGTCAGAAACACACAAGACTGAACTTCATTGGCACAGAGAGCCTGAGCTTGTCTATGTGATTGAAGGTCAGGCAGAATGTCCGAGAAACGGCGAAACAACGCTTGTAAACGAGGGAGATTTTATTCTTTTCAACAGTGAAGATGTTCACCTTGTTCGGCCTGTTGTCGGAACAAGCGTCCGCCTTGTGTGCATTCAGCTTTCGTTTGAATATATGCGAATGTTCTGCAAGTCAATTGACAGCGTTGTTTTTGACCTTTCTGTTTCTCCTCAAACGAAGCAGAAGCTTATTGAAGTTCTTCAGGAAATTGCCGAAACAAATCCCAATGACGAGTACAGCACACTTCTTCAAATTGCTCATGTCAATAAGATTTACTATCTGCTCTTGAAGAATTGCACCTGCTTTAAGAGAGCAACCAACAATCCGATTATTCCACGCAGAGATTTTTCATATGCAAAAACAGCAATTGCATATATTAATGAAAACTACAAGCGTGAAATTCCTCTTAACGAGATTTCATCGGTTGTAAATCTTTCTCCGTCTTATTTTTCAAAGTACTTCAAAAGCATCACCCGCGTGAGCTTTTCGGAGTATCTTGCAAACCTCCGACTTGAAAATGCAATCAACGATATGCTTGATAAGAACTCGACGGTTTCTGCCGCTGCACTTGAAAACGGCTTTGCAAATGTAAAGTCATTCATCACACAGTGCAAAAAGGTCTACGGTCTTACACCGGCACAGTATAAAAAGAAACTTCTCAACAGATAAAATTTTAAAGGCTCAGAACTTTGTACAGGTTCTGAGCCTTTTTGCATACGGCATACAGCCGTTTCTTATTGATAAAGTTTATCCTTGAAAAATTTCGCCACCATATCCCACAGCTTTTCCTGTGCAAAAAATATGTCGGCGTGTTCCGCTCCGTTAATTGCAACCAATGTGACATCGCAACCGTTTTCCTCAAGCAAATCGTGCAATTCGGCACTCTGCGAAAAAGGAACGGTGGAATCGTCTGTTCCGTGAAAAATCATAAACGGCGGTGCTGACTGGGTTACATACGAAACGGGGCAACACTTCATTGCCTTTTCCTTATTGAGTGCAACATTCATTCCGAGCATGAGCGACTCCATACTTGCCGCCGAAGTTAACGGCGATTCATATGGAAATGTCGAAACATCAGTCGGCGGATAAAAGGCACAGCAAGCCTGTACCTCGCTTGAACAGTCAAGATAATTTCCGACATCAAGAGCCTTATCGTTATCTAAAGCGCACATGGCAGCAAGATAGCCTCCTGCGGATTCGCCTGCAACACCGATTTTGTTTTCATCTATATTATAACGGTCTGCGTGAGCCTTGATGTAGCGAATAGCCGCTTTTACATCCTCCAACGGCATCGGATATGCCCCTTCATTGCTTGTGCGATATTCAACACTTGCAACTGCAAAGCCCTCGAGTGCCAACTTTGCAAGATAAGCAAAATGGGCAGATTTATCCAGTCTTATCCAACCGCCACCGCAAAACCACACAATACACGGGGATTTTTTGTTTTTTAATTTTGGATAAATCAAGTCGAGTTTCAAGTCTCTTGTGGTGTGTCCGAACCATGCGTCAACCTGTGCATAGGTTATGTCGGATACGGTAAAATATCTCGGTTTTTCAATTTTAAGATTCATTTCAAACTTCATAATATTATCCCTTATCAGTTGTATTTGCGAAGCAAGCCTATATTATATGACTCAATCTCCGAAAGGTCGCTTTCGCTGAAATTGTAGTTTTTGTGATACCAGCTCCGGCTCTCATAGTATTTCTGAATTGATTTTGTTTTGAAAACATATCCGTGACGGGCATAGATTTCATTGATTGCATCCTGTGCAACATCTCCGCCGAGTCCCGTAACTTCACCTACAGTAAGTTTTCTTTGTGACGAATGCGGAAATATAAAACCGTTGTTACGGCTTTCGTCTGATTTTGACGAAGAACTGTTTGAACCTTCATGCCTCTTAGCATCATCACTCTTTGTCGGCTCTGTTGATTTTGTGTAACTTTCGGTCGGATTCATATTGTTGCCCTTTACGGTAACGGTACAGGTTGCCTTTTTGCCGTTTGCGGATTCGCAGGTGATTGTTACAACGCCTTCGCTTTCACCAAGAACCATGCCGTTGCCGTCAACACTTGCGACCTTCGGATCCGATGACGACCACACAAGGTTGTCGGACGGAGCGTCAACAGGTTTAACCTTTGCCTCAAGCTGAATTTTACCTCCCTGTTTTACGGAAGTTGAGCTCTCGCTCAGAGTCACGCTTTCAATCTCTTTGTCAAGAACGGTCACATTGCAAAGTTTTTTAAGTCCGCTTTCGCTCTCTGCCGTCACAACGGCTGTTCCCTTTGATTTGCCTGTGATTGTTCCGTCATCAACGGTCACAATTTTATTGTCCGAAGATGACCAGCTTATTTTTCCCGCATCTGCACCCTCGGGTTCAATTGTTACCGAAATATGCTTAGTATCGCCCACATGAAATTCAATTTCTTCATAGCTTAATTTCATGCTCTTGGCTTGTTGTACAAAGCATGAGCAAATCACAAACGGCACAATCATAATCATCGCCAAAACGGGTATTAATTTTTTCACAAATACTCCCCCAGTCCTTAATATATGTAAAATCCTTATCCTTATCTGTATTCTAACCTATTTATATACTTTTGTAAACCACAGCCGATCAACTTTCATTCACAAGCTTTTCAAGACCTTCTCTGCTCTTTATAAGTATTCTTCGGTACTCGGTAGAAATGTATCCCGATTTTGCAAATCTGCTCAGAGTTTTGCTGACCGTTACCCTCGATACGCCTACCGTATTGGCAATTTCTTCATGCGTAATTGCAACAATGCCGTCATGTTCGCTTTCAAGCAAGAGCCCTGCAATACGGGCGTCTGCCTGCATAAAGGTCATTGAGTCAAGCTGTGATGACAAAAGCCTGATTCTGTTGGCAAGAATTTCAAGCAATTCAAACGCAAGCGTCGGGTGCTGTGCGATAATGTCGGTCAATCGCTTTTTGTCAATCATTATAACTTCGGTATTTGTAAGTGCCTTGGCGGAACTGACTCTCGGCTTTTTGTCAAAAAAAGCACCCTCACCGATAATCTCGCCGTGTCTTGCCGTGTTGAGAGTTTTCTCGTTGCCGTCAACGGAATTCATATACACCTTTACACTGCCCTTTTTGATGTAGCAAAAGCTTTGCGCCGTGTCGCCCTGAAGATAGATTATCTCATCTTTTGCGTATTTTCTGACGCTCCCCGACTGTTCAATCAGCGACTGCATATTCTCATGAACAGTGCTGTTTGCGTGTCCGCAGGCATTAATCGTGTGTTCCATAATACACCGCCCTAATAATCCGATTTATTTCCTTAATTGTAACATACTTTACAATCTTTTTGCAAGGTGTATGCAATAATTATCTTAAAAGAAAAGGAGTGATTTATTATGGGTATGACTATGTCGCAGAAGATTCTTGCGGCTCACGCAGGACTCAGCGAAGTCAAGGCAGGTCAGCTTATTGAGGCAAAGCTCGATATGGTTCTCGGTAACGATGTAACATCTCCCGTAGCCATTAATGTATTCGAGGAAAACGGCGCTACCTCAGTATTTGACAACACAAAAATCGCAATGATTATGGACCACTTTACACCTAATAAAGATATCAAGGCAGCAACACAGGTTAAACAGGTTCGCACATTTGCAGACAAATATGATATCAAAAACTACAGAGATGTAGGTCAGATGGGTATTGAACACGCACTTCTCCCCGAACAGGGACTTGTAGGACCGGGCTGTCTTTGCATCGGTGCTGACTCACACACCTGTACATACGGCGCACTCGGCGCATTCTCAACAGGTGTCGGCTCAACAGATATGGCGGCAGGTATGATCAGCGGTAAGGCTTGGTTCAAAGTTCCGTCAGCTATCAAATTCAATATCGTAGGCAAGCCACAGGGTTTTGTAAGCGGTAAGGATGTTATTCTCCACATCATCGGCAAAATCGGCGTTGACGGCGCACTTTACAAATCAATGGAATTCACGGGCGAAGGTCTTAAATACCTCAACATTGATGACAGACTTTGTATTGCAAACATGGCAATTGAGGCCGGCGCAAAGAACGGTATCTTCCCTGTTGACGACATCACCCGTGAATACTGCAACGGCAGATATCAGGGTACCCCTGTCGAATACACGGCAGACGAGGACGCTGTCTATGACGAGGAGTACACAATCGACCTTTCAACTCTCCGTCCGACAGTTGCATTCCCGCATCTTCCCGAAAATACAAGAACAGTTGATGAAATCGGCGAAAAAGAAGTTAAGATTGACCAGTGCGTAATCGGTTCATGCACAAACGGCAGAATTTCAGACCTGCGTGCCGCCGCAAACATTCTCAAGGGCAAGAAGATTGCAAAGAATGTTCGTTGCATCATCTTCCCCGGCACACAGCAGATTTGGCTTGACGCTATGCACGAAGGTCTTTTTGATATCTTCATTGAGGCAGGCGCAGTTGTTTCAACACCGACCTGCGGTCCGTGTCTTGGCGGTCATATGGGTATTCTTGCCGCAGGCGAAAGAGCAATCTCAACAACTAACCGTAACTTTGTCGGCAGAATGGGTCATGTTGACAGCGAAGTTTATCTTGCAAGTCCGGCTGTTGCCGCCGCAAGTGCTGTCGCAGGCTACATCATTGACCCCGAAAAGGTATAAGAAAGGCAGGTAACAAACAATGAACGCAAAAGGTACTGTACACAAGTTCGGCGACAATGTGGATACCGATGTAATTATCCCTGCTCGCTACCTTAACACCGCATCTCACAAGGAGCTTGCGGCTCACTGCATGGAGGACATTGACGCAGATTTCGTAAACAAGGTTAAAGAGGGCGACATTATGGTTGCCGAAAAGAACTTTGGCTGCGGTTCTTCCCGTGAACACGCACCAATCGCAATCAAGGCAAGCGGAATTTCATGTGTAATCGCATCAACCTTTGCAAGAATTTTTTATCGTAACTCAATCAACATCGGTCTTCCGATTCTTGAATGTGATGAGGCGGCAAAGGATATCAAAGAGGGCGACACAGTTTCCGTAAACTTTGACACAGGCGTCATCACCAACGAAACAACAGGCAAAACATATCAGGCTGAGCCGTTCCCCGAGTTCATTCAGAACATCATCAAAAAAGGCGGTCTCATCAACTCGATTATGTAATCCGTTGATTTTGATTTATAATTATAACAGAACAATAAACGGCAGACTTGTAAATAAGTCTGCCGTATTTTTTAGTTTGTAAAAACAGTCTTTTATGAGAGAAACAAAAAAGTCCGAGCGCTACATTGCTATTGTTTGTACAATCCAATGTAGCGGCAAACTTTGTTCGCCAATCGTTTCGATGGTAACATTGAAACGAACAGTAGGGGCGAACCGTGTGTCAAGTGCAACATGGTAACCACCTGTGCAAGGACATGGTATACAAATTCACAATCTTGAAATTTTGCGGTGAATACGCTTGCCGGATGACGAGTCATACTCAGCAATAACAAAATTGCGATAGCAAACAAGAAATGAATCATTGTTTGGATTAGGTCTGAATTGAACATAATCATTGATGAAAGTTTCACTAAGATATAATTGAAAATTCTGAAAACGGACATATCCCCACGAATTTACTTTTATGACTTTAAAGCCGGGTTCATATTCAAACGGCTCCACCTTGTCAGCAAAAATCCTTTCGCTGTGAGTATAGACATCGGCAGGACATTTGTTCCCAAGTGCTTCATGAGGTCGCAGGCAATTATACTTAGTTCGCCACTCTTGCAGAGCCTTGTCAGCGTAATCCAAGTTCTTGAATAGATTATGATTTAAAAGTTCTCTTTTCATACTGCCATGAAACCGTTCAATTTTTCCTTGTGTTTGCGGATGTTTAATTCTGCAATGTATGGGAAGAATGTCATTGTTCATAAGGAATTTTTCAAACATAGTAAATCCATGTTTAAAACCTGCAAACTGAGAACCATTGTCAGAAAGTACGCTTGATGGGCATACCAAACTCATAAAAAGCTTGCTTAAAAGCGTTAATAACGACATTTTTAGTGTTAGGAAAGCATGCTATTTTGATTGAGTATCGTGAGCTGTCATCGAGAATAGTCAATGGATAGCAATAACGATTATCGGCAGTTAAAAACTCTCCCTTGAAATCAGTTTGCCACATATCATTGCAATGTTCTTTCTGAAAGCGTTTAAAAGGCTTTCTTTTGAGAGATTCCTCTTCAGATATGAGTTGGTGTTTATGAAGAATGTTAGTAATGGTTCTTGGACAAGGAATGTTTTTATACCCTTGATTTTCAAGAAAAATTTTAATTTTATCATCACCCCAACCCGGGTTATCGAAACGAACAGAAACGATTAATTCTTCAATGTCGTCAGGCGTTCTGTTAGGAGAACATAATGGTCTGCGTGACATATCAGTTAAGGGCAGTCCCTGTTTAAATCTATCAACCCACTTGCGACCGGTTTTGCGTGTGATTTCATATTCCCGACATAGAGCACTAAAATTATTTGTTTCTAATGCTTTTGTAACAAATTCTAATCTTTGTTTTTCCACAGTTTTACACTCCCACGGCATAAAAACAGCTCCTTCATTTGCTATTTTCTTGCCATTTATTTTATCATAAAACTGTATACTATGTCTTTGCACTGTTGTATACTATGTTACTACACTGCACACCGTGCAAGCTTTCAATGAAAATCCATATAATCATTACATTAATATACAAAACAACCCCGACAGATTTTGCTCTGTCGGGATTGTTGCTTATAATATTATTTTCTTGTAATTGACCAACCTGTTGCGTTATAACCGCTGATTGTCTTGCCGTTTTTGTCGATACAACGGAGAGTGTATGTAACCTTCTTGCCCTTCTTTGCACCCGAGTCCGTATAACTTGCAGCTGTTGTGTCTTTAACCTTTGTCCAACTGCCTCCGTCATATTTTCTGTAAAGTCTGTAGCCGTATACACCTGCAACCTTGCCCCATGTCACGCTTACACCCTTTGGAGTGTTTGTAAGCTTTGTGATTTTCGGTGCAACTGCGGTATAGCAATGCGACCAACCTTTTGATTCAAAGCCGCTTACTGTATTTCCGTTCTTATCAATGCAACGGATTGTGTAGGTTTCCGTTCTGTTCGGACTTACTCCCGAGTCGGTAAAACTTGTCGCAGTTGTATCCTTAAACCTTTTCCAACCGCCTGATGAGGTCTTGTAGTAAAGTCTGTAACCGTAAACTCCTGCAATTTTGTTCCAACTGAGCTTGATACCACCTGAAGTGTTTTCAAGCTTTGAAATTTTTGGTGCAACGGGTGCATATTTTTTCGACCAACCCTTTGAATTGTAACCGCTTACTGTGTTGCCGTTCTTGTCAATACAACGGATTGTGTAGGTTTCCGTTCTGTTCGGACTTACTCCCGAGTCGGTAAAACTTGTCGCAGTTGTATCCTTAAACCTTTTCCAACCGCCTGATGAGGTCTTGTAGTAAAGTCTGTAACCGTAAACTCCTGCAATTTTGTTCCAAGTCAGTTTAATACCGCTTGATGTGTTTTCAAGTTTTGAAATTGTCGGAGCAACGGGAGTGTATTTCTTTGACCAACCCTTTGAGTTGTAACCGCTGACAGTATTGCCGTTCTTGTCAATGCAACGCATTGTGTAGGTTTTTGTCTGATTTACGCTTACCGCTGAATCGGTATAACTTGTTGCAGTTGTGTCCTTAATTCGTTTCCAACCGTTTGAAGTTTTCTGATAAACTCTGTAACCGTAAGCACCCGAAACTTTATTCCAGCTTATTTTGATACCGCCCGAAGTATTTTCAAGTTTTGAAATTGACGGTGTCTGCAAAGTTTTATCAAGTGCAACAAAGTTAAAGCTGTTTTTCTTAGCGTAAGATTCTGCGACAGTACCTCTGTAACCCTTAACAGTAAAATCTTTAACCTTGTTTATTTTATAATTATCAAAATCAAAAACAAAGCCGATTGCATAATCGTCTATTTTAGTTACATTTTTCTCAATTGTAACTGTTTTAAGATTTGAGTTATCAAGTAGCATACCGTAACTTCCGACATAACCATTGCATAGTTCTTTTAATGAAGTAGGTGTTGTATAGGCAGAATCCTTTTTGTTATACGGATAAAGAATAATTTTAGTCTTATTCTTGTCATACCAAATACCGTTTTCAGAGGTATAGTTTTTATTATTGAGGTTGACATTCACCTTTTCAAGCGAAGTACATCCTGCAAATACCTGTCCACCTACTGTTTTCAAATTGCTTCCTATATTAACACTCTTTAATTCCGAACATCCTGCCATTGCTATATTATCCATAATTATCACGCTGTCGGGGATGTCAATAGTTTCAAGACTTGTACAATGCGATAATGCACCCATTCCGATTTCGGTCAAATTCTTTGAAAGCTCTATATTTTTCAGATTGGTGCAATAAGAGAAAGCAAGTCCGTCAAGAACCGTAACGCTGTCGGGAACAGTAATGTTTGTCAAACTTGAACAATTAGAAAAAGTCCATGATTCAATGCGTTTGACACCGTCAGGAATATTTACATTTTTCAGTCCCTCACAATCTAAAAATGCCCAATTACCGATTCTGTTTACTGTTTCGGGAATTTTCACACTTGTCAGATTCTTTTCTTCATAGAAAGCATAACCCGAGATATTGGTAATGCCCGACTTGAGGGATAATTCTGTATTTTTAGGCATATCGCCTTTGTAACCGTAAGCACTCTCGCCTATATATACCACACCGTCAGGCTGACTGTTAAGCCACTTTGTTTTTTCAAAAGCTCTTCCGCCGACATATGGTAAATCATCCGAAACTGTAACACTTGCAAGATTTTCACAACCTGAAAACGCATACTCGCCCACACTTGCAACACTCCGAGGAATTGTTATTTTCGAAAGTTTTTTACACTCAACAAAAGCAAAAGCGCCGATACTTTTCAAGGTTTCCGAGAAATTAACGCTTGTAAGTTTTTCGCAAGAGCCAAAAGCGTCATTTTCTATTCTTTCAATGCCGTCATTGAAGTTAAGTTTTGTGAGTCCCTGACAATTATAAAAAGCGTACTTGTCAATATGTTTTACACTGCTTGGAATTAAAATGGCGGTAAGATTTGCACAATCTTTAAAAGCCGACTCTGAAATGCTGACTGTATCGGATTTTACAGTAATTTTGGTGTTGCGTGGCATGTCGCCTTTATACTTATACGCTACTTTTCCGACATACACAAGACCGTTCGGCTGATTATTAAACCACTTTGTGTTATTAAATGCATTTTCACAAACAGTATCAAGATTGCTGGAAAATTTAATTCTCTCAAGTTTTATACAGCCGTTAAAAGCAGAAAATCCAATTGTTGTAACTCCGTTCGGAATGGTAACGCTTGTAATAATTCCGTTGTCACTCAATGCACCGGTATCAATTTGTTTTACCGTGTGACCGTTAATTGCCGAAGGAATGGACAAAGATGATGCCATACCGTCATAGTCAGTAATTGTACACGAATTATCGTCTTCTATTTTGTATTGAAAATCACCATAGGTAAGTTCATCGTCCTCCGATGCGTTTACCGTAATCGGAGCAACAACAATTATACTTAAAAGCATAGTAATCGTCAGAAATACAGATGTCAAACATTTAATCTTTGTTTTCATAAATAAGCCTCCTTAAAATATAATACTCGTTGTCTGTCAACTCGATTATACACCTTGATATTTGCAATTATCAATAAAATTATTTTTAATTTCAAAGCATTTTTATGAATGTTATAGAAATTCACATTGCTTTTTAATATGTCATACCAAAAAGCATCGGACAAATAATGATTGAATTTTTTGTTATGATAACACCATATAAAATTCGCAAAGTAAAGGTCATAATGTGGGGGAGAACCGTGTTCTCCCGTTCGTGTGCATTGCACACGATTGAACGCTGTGCGTTCAAATTATACACAACTCATCACCTTTTCATCAAAAATCTATTAAACAAAAACATTCATCACGCGGGCGGATAATATCCGCCACTACAGTATATCAACAACTTTGTAACATTTATATAATATGTAACGACAAAAAAGCCTCCCGAACAAACGGGAGGCTTGAATGCTTTTACGCACAAATATTTAAAGTAAAGTTATTTAACAAATTACTTCTTGTAAGATGTGTGCCAGATTTCCTTAGCATACTGGAGGATTGTACGGTCAGATGAGAACTTACCTGCATTTGCAATGTTGATAAGGCACTTCTTACCGAATTCCTTACGGTTAGCATACTCTGTGTTAGCTCTGATCTTTGTATCAACATAATCGGGAAGGTCATAGATGAGGAAGTAGTTATCAGCCTTCTGCCATGAAGAATCCTTGAGGAGTGAATCATGGAGTTCCTTGAAGCTGCCTTCGCCCTGAGCGCCGCCGTCATCAAATGTGCCGTCAACAAGAGTATCAACAACTCTCTTAATTTCCGGATTAGCGTCATAAAGAGCCTTTGGATGGTAGCCTTCCTTCTTCATTCTCTCGATATCCTCAACCTTTGCGCCGAAGATGTACTCGTTCTCAATGCCTGCGCACTCAGCGATTTCAACATTAGCACCGTCAAGTGTACCGAGTGTAGGAGCACCGTTGAGCATGAACTTCATGTTACCTGTACCCGATGCCTCAAGACCTGCTGTTGATGTCTGCTCAGAAAGGTCAGCAGCAACAACAATCTTCTCAGCGTAAGATACATTGTAGTTAGAAATGAAGTAAACCTGAAGGAGATCCTTTGTTTCGGGATCGTTGTTTACAAGCTTTGCAATCTCGTTGATGTACTTAATGATTGCCTTTGCTCTTGCATAGCCCGGAGCAGCCTTTGCGCCGAAGATAAATGTTGTAGGAGTCCAGTTTTTAAGCTTCTTATCCTTCAATCTGAAGTAGATTGTCATGATTGAGAAAGCGTTGAGGAGCTGTCTCTTGTACTCGTGAAGTCTCTTAACCTGAATATCATAGATTGAATCGGGATTTACATCGTAGCCGTCCATCTTCTTGATGTAGTCTGCGAGCTGCTGTTTCTTCTTCTTCTTGATATTGTTGAACTTTGTGATTGTTCTTGTGTCAATGCTGTCATTGAGCTTTTCAAGAAGTGAAAGGTCTGTAAGCCATGCATCTGAGCCAACCTTCTCTGTGATAAGAGCAGAAAGCTCAGGGTTGCAAAGACCGAGCCAACGGCGCTGTGTAATACCGTTTGTCTTGTTCTGGAATCTCTCGGGATATACCTGATACCACTCTTTGAGTACATCAGCCTTGAGGATTTCTGTGTGAAGCTCAGCAACACCGTTTACATATGTTGATGCGTATGTTGCAAGTCTTGCCATATGAACAACATTACCGTCGATAATGCGCATCTTAGCCTTTATATCCTCGTGCACACCCTTAGCAGTAAGCTCTTCCTGGCACTTGTTGGCGATAAGGCAGATAATGTGATAAATCTCAGGAATAACCTGTGTCATAAGGTCAGCAGGCCACTTCTCGAGAGCCTCACCGAGAACTGTGTGGTTTGTATAGTTAAATGTCTTTCTTGCAATTTCAAAAGCGTCGTCAAAATTGAAGCCTTCGTTCATAAGAAGTCTTACAAGCTCGGGAACACATGATACAGGATGTGTATCGTTAAGCTGAATTGTGTTTTCCTTTGCAAAGAAGCTGAAATCATTGCCGTGCTTCTTCTTATAACGGCGCATAATGTCCTGAAGTGATGCAGAACAGAAGAAATACTGCTGTTTAAGTCTGAGAACCTTGCCCTCATACTTGTTATCGTTAGGATAAAGAACCTTTGTGATGTTTTCGGCATCGTTCTTTTCCTGAACGGCATTGTTGTATTCTGTGTTGTTGAAAGCAGTAAAATCAAAATCGTTTATTGCCTCAGCCTGCCAAAGACGAAGTGTGTTGATGTTTGTTGTCTTACAGCCGATAACAGCCATATCGTAAGGAACAGCCTTAACTGTCTGGCCCTTGAATGATACTGTAACAGCCTCATCTTCAACACGGTTGCACCACGGATCTTCAAATCTCTGCCAGTTATCAGCTGTTTCAACCTGATAACCGTTTTCGATAAGCTGCTTGAAAAGGCCGTACTTGTAACGGATTCCGTAGCCGTCAAGCGGTACTTCCTGTGTAGCAGCACTGTCGAGGAAACAAGCGGCAAGTCTGCCGAGACCGCCGTTACCGAGAGCGGCATCGTCGATATCCTCAAATACATTGATGTCAATGCCCTTCTTTTTGAGGAGCTTTGTAACATCTTCAAGAATGCCGAGGCAGTAGAGGTTGTTGTACATCATTCTGCCCATGAGGAATTCTGCAGAGAAATAGTAAGCTCTGCGTTCGCTGTCATGTTTAATCTTGCTTGCTTCCCAGTTGCCTGCGATTTCGCCCATTACTGCTTTGCCGAGTGAGTAGTGAAGCTCAGCGGGTGTGAGCTCTTCAATCTTTTTGCAGTACATAGACTGAGCTGTGAGTTCAAGCTTTTCCATAATATTACCCATTTGTTTAGTCCTCCAGTCGTCCGCTTTTTTCAGACATAGTTTTTAATTTATCAGCAAGCTCATCAGTAAGAGCTGCACCATCGAGTCTCCATACCCAGTTTCCGCCGAGTGTTGACGGAATGTTCATTCTTGCCTCCTTGCCAAGGCCGAGAATGTCCTGCATAGGTACGATTGCTGTATCTGCCTTGCTTTCATAAGCAACACGGATGAGTCCCCAGTTGAATGGTTCGTCATCAGGCATCTGACAATAACTTCTTGCATAGTTAACGTCCTCGGGTTTAGCTGTTTCAAGCCAGCCCATAACAGTATCGTTATCGTGAGTACCTGTGTAAACAACACAGTTTTCGGTGTATTTATGGGGAAGATAGTCGTTCTCTTCACCACTGTCGAAAGCGAATTCAAGAACCTTCATTCCCGGATAGCCTGTCTGCTCCATAAGCTCGGTTACATCGGGAGTGAGTGTTCCGAGGTCTTCGGCAACAATATCAATCTTGCCGAGTGCCTCTTCCATCATATTAAAGAACTTAATGCGCGGACCTTCAACCCATTCACCGTTGATTGCGTTTTCGGCAGGATAAGGAATTGAATAGTAGCTTGCAAAAGCTCTGAAATGGTCAATACGGGTGATGTCATAAAGCTTTGATGCGGCTTTGATACGCTCAAACCACCACTCATAGTCGGTAGCCTCAAGGTAATCCCAATCATAGAGAGGATTGCCCCAAAGCTGACCTGTTGCCGAGAAGTAATCCGGCGGACAACCTGCAACTGCGATGGGATCACCGTCGTCATAAAGCTGAAACAGCTCGGGATTTGCCCATGTGTCTGCGCTGTCCATGGCAACATAGATTGGCATATCGCCCAAAATCTTGATGCCGAGACCGTTTACATACGCACGGAAGGATTCCCACTGCTCATAGAATTTGAACTGTACAAACTTCCAGAAATCAACATCATCCTTGAGCTTGCGTTCATAACGCTTCACGGCAGCCTCATCACGCATTTTGATTTCCTCATCCGGCCATTCTGTCCAGGAAACCATGTCAAAGCTCTTTTTAACTGCCATATAAAGTGCATAGTTTTTGAGCCATGAACTGTTTTTACGCTTGAAGGATGTAAATGCCTTCTGGTCACCCTTTTTGAAGTTATCGTAAGCAATCTTCAAAACTTCAAAACGGTTGTTGTAGATTTTCTCATAGTCAACCTCGGCGTCATTTGAGCCCCAGTCACGGCTCATGACCTCTTCCTTAGTCAAAAGACCTTCTTCACAAAGAGTGTCAAGGTCAATGAGGTAAGGATTGCCTGCATAGGTTGAAAAAGACTGATACGGTGAATCACCGTAACTTGTCGGTCCAACGGGGAGAATCTGCCAGATTGTCTGACCTGATTTTTTCAGAAAGTCAGCAAACTTGCGAGCCTCTTTGCCGATGGTGCCGATACCGTAGGGGGATGGAAGCGAAGTAATCGAAAGGAGAACACCTGCGCTTCTAGCCATAAAAATCAACTCCATTCTGACGGACTGTTAAATTTTTTAAATCTGCGAATTCGGGCGCAATTCGCCCCTGAACCCACAGTATCAAGATAATTTTAGCACATAATCTAAATTTTTACAAGTTATTTTTTTAACAACGACAAGTTATTGCAATATACTCAAAATAGTCAGTAAAACAGCGTCAGAAGTTAGTTTTCTTATATAGCCTCTTGAATTTACCATGTTAATACTGCCGCCAAGCATAAGCTTTATTGCATAACTTTTGTCTTTTGTGCTGATTCCGCAATAAACAAGACCGACAGGCTTTTCGGGAGTTCCGCCCGTAGGACCTGCAATTCCCGTTGTACTTACGGCTAAATCCGCACCCGAAACATTTCTTGCACCCTCTGCCATCTGCATTGCAGTTTCAGCCGAAACTGCACCAAGCACAGACAGCGTTTCGTTTGAAACTCCAAGCACCTTATGTTTCATTTCATTTGCATATGTGCATACGCCAAAATCAAACACATCGCTTGCACCGCTTACTGCGGTAATTCTTTCGCTTAAAAGACCGCCCGTACAGCTTTCTGCGGTTGCAAGCTTTACACCCTTTTCACGGAGCTTTGCAACAACATTTTCCTGGAGCGTGTCGGAATTGA
The DNA here is from genome assembly GCF_040095935.1 of Ruminococcoides intestinale. Lineage (NCBI taxonomy): Bacteria > Bacillati > Bacillota > Clostridia > Eubacteriales > Oscillospiraceae > Ruminococcoides > Ruminococcoides intestinale. Next base: position 20,811 of record NZ_JBBMFQ010000002.1, read on the forward strand.
GATTGTTTTTTCTCAAAAGCCGAACCACATCTGTATCTGTCAGAGTTATCATTAATAATCATCTCCGAAAATTTTTCGTATATCCATATTTTAGCACCGGCATATGAATATTGCAATTATTTTTATTTTTTGATATATTAAATAGAAAAGGAAAGCGCTCACGCAAAAACGCTTAAAAAAGAGGTAATTTTATGGCTTGGTTTTTTACCGAAAAAAATATATTCGGCAACAACTACACCCTTGTCGGAGAAAACGCAAAGCATATTTCTAAGGTGCTGCGTATGCGTACAGGCGATGACATCACCCTTGTTTCTCCGAACAAAACGCAGTATGAATGTAAAATTTCGCTCATCACACAGGGTGAAGTCACAGTTGACGTCATCTCACAAAAGCCGTGTGAAAACGAACCCGATGTTTTTGTAACCCTCTATCAGGCTCTGCCTAAGGGTGATAAAATGGATTTCATCGTTCAGAAATGCACGGAACTCGGAATCAGCAGAATTGTGCCGATGATTTCGGCAAGATGTGTTTCCCGTCCCGATGAAAAGTCGCTGAAAAAGAAGTGTGAACGCTGGCAGAAAATCGCTCTTCAGGCAGCAATGCAGAGTCGCAGAGGCATTATCCCCGAAGTAACTCCGTGCATTTCGTTTAAAGAGGCAACAGAACAGACAAAGCAGAACGAAAAGACCGTATTTTTTTACGAAATGGGCGGAGAATCCGTCAGAAAAATTCTGAATGGCATAAAGCCTAAAACCGTCGGAATGTTCATCGGCAGTGAAGGCGGATTTGAACAATCGGAGGTTGACAGCGTAACCGCAATCGGCGGTCAGGCGGCAACCCTCGGCAAACGAATTCTCCGTGCAGAAACCGCCCCCCTCGCCGCCCTATCCATTATTATGTACGAAACCGACAATTTTTAGGCGAGTGCCTCGTACCCCTCTCGTGAAGACAGTTTGTGCAATACACAACAAATGATGCCCGAGCGTAGCATAGTAGTTGCCTATACAAAAATTACATTAACTCAACACCAAAATCGGAGGAAAATTTATGACAGGAATTATATGTGCCATGCAGATTGAGGCCGACGGAATTATCGCCCTTTCTCAGAACACACAAACCGAAGAAATCGCAGGAATGAAATTCACCACAGGTACTCTTAACGGCAAGGACATAGCCGTTGTAGTCTGCGGAGTCGGCAAGGTCAATGCCGCCATGTGTGCCGTTGTGCTTATTGAAAAGTTCAATCCCGATGTTGTAATCAACAGCGGTGTGGGCGGTTCACTCTCCCCTCTTGTATCAATCGGAGATATTGTTGTTGCAACAAAATCCGTTCAGCACGATATGAACACAACTGCTCTTGGTGACAGACAGGGCGAGGTTTCGTTTCCTGACGGTACAAAGATATTCTTTGACTGCGACAAAACAGTAGTTGAAAAGCTCACGCAGGCGTGCAGGGCACTCCCCGACACCAAGGTTGAGCAGGGCGTTATCGCAAGCGGCGACATATTCATTTCAGACCGTAAAAAGCGCAAGAGAATTGCCGACACATTCGGTGCGCTTGTCTGTGAAATGGAGGGTGCGGCAATCGGTTATGTTTGCTACGCACTCAAAACTCCTTACGGAATCATCAGGGCAATCTCCGATGACCTTGACGAAAACAAGGGCGTTGATTATGCAAAATTCTGCGAGCTTGCAAGCAAAAAAACCGTAGGCGCAATATGTGAATATCTCAAAAATGAATAATTATGACCGACTTAAAACGGGGAACGCTTTTGTTTCCCGTTTTTTCTTTTGTAATGAGTTGTCTTTTTCGATTTCTATTGACAATATAATCACATTTGGATAAAATAAAAGGTAACATTGTTTTATGGAATAACACTACATATACAAGGGAGAGATTTATATGCAGCTTACAGGTGCAGAAATCATTTGCGAGTGTCTTCTTGAACAGGGTGTTGACACGGTTTTCGGTTATCCGGGCGGTGCGGCACTCAACACATACGATGCGCTCTATAAATACAGCGACAAAATTCGTCACATTCTCACAGCACATGAACAGGGTGCTTCTCATGCGGCTGACGGTTACGCAAGAGCAACAGGCAAAACAGGCGTTGTTATGACAACATCGGGTCCCGGTGCAACAAACATTGTAACAGGCCTTGCAACAGCCAATATCGACAGCATTCCGCTTGTTGCAATCACAGGCAATGTAACAACCGATCAGCTTGGAAGAGACAGCTTTCAGGAAGTTGACATTGTAGACATCGTAAAGCCCGTTACAAAGGCAAGCTTCCTTGTTGAAAAGGTTGAGGATCTTGCCGACACCATACGCAAGGCTTTTGCTCTTGCTCAACACGGCAGAAAAGGACCTGTTCTCGTTGATGTTCCAAAGGATGTAACGGCAAACAAAACAGAGTTTGTACAGACTATTCCCGAAAGACCGAGAACCTTTGAAATCAGAAACCCCGAAAAAGTTCGTGTTGTTCAGGAAATGATTAAAAACGCAAAGCGTCCTATGATTTACGCAGGCGGCGGTATCATCAGCGCTGACGCAAGCGAAGAATTCAAGGCATTTGCAGAGCTTATTGACGCTCCCGTTTGTTGTTCGCTTATGGGACTCGGCTGTATTCCTGCCGATCATCCGCTCTGCGTCGGCAACATAGGTATGCACGGCGGTTACGAAACAGGTATGGCAACAGCCGAATGTGACCTTATGATTGCGTGCGGTGCAAGATTCTCCGACCGTGTTGCAGGCGACCGTGAAAGGTTCGGCGAACAGGCAAAGATTGTTCAGCTTGACATTGACGAAAAAGAAATTAACAAGAATGTAAAGGTTGATGAATACATTCTCGGAGATATAAAAGAAATTCTCATTGCACTCACAATCGGTCTTGACCGTCAGAACCATCCGGACTGGCTTGCGAAGATTGAAGAATGGAAGCATCATTTTGACGATAAAAAGCTCCCCGAGTGCGACCTTCCGCTCCCACAGCAGGTTCTTGATACAATCAACGAAATCAAGTGTCCGTCAGACATCATCGCAACAGATGTAGGTCAGCACCAAATGTGGGTTGCACAGTTCAGCAAGATTATGGAAAGCAGAACGCTCCTCACATCGGGCGGTATGGGTACTATGGGTTACGGCATGGGCGCCGCAATCGGTGCGCAGTGTGCCCGTCCCAATGACAGGGTTTGCCTCATCACAGGTGACGGCAGTTTCCACATGAACTTAAACGAACTCGTAACAATGAAGTCCTATGAACTCCCCATTGTTGTAGTTGTTATGAACAACACGGTTCTCGGCATGGTTCGTCAGTGGCAGAAGCTTTTCTACGGCAGTCGTTTTTCACAGACCGATCCGCACAGAGCAACCGACTTTGTAAAGCTTGCAAACGCTTTCGGCGTTGACGGTTTAAGAATCACAAAGCCTGAGGAAATCAAGCCGATTCTCACAAAGGCTTTTGAGATGAACAAGCCCGTTGTTGTTGACTGCCGCATCAGTCCCGATGCAAATGTTCTCCCGATGATTCCTCCGGGAAAAACAATCAACGAAATCATCACCGAAATGTAAGCCGAGAGCCTCGGCACGCAGTTCGTGTAGGCAGTTTGTGTTTGGAACAGTTTTCAGTTCCCGAGCACGGCAAACCGCTGTTCCTTGTTTGTGTAGGTAGTTTGATTAAATAACATCTGCATATTTCCGAACACAGCTAACTTAATAATTAAACATATATAGGGTACTCGTTCGAGTACCCTGTTTTTTATGCCATTCAGTAGCGGCGTTCAACTTTGAATACATAGCTTTAAACAAAGCGTAAAAAAACAGCCGTAAAAATACGGCTGTTTTGTGTTACGACTATTAAAGCAAAATTACTTCTTTTCTTTCTTTTCCTTTGGTTTAACTTCTTTTTCAAAGTTTGCGGCATCGGCAACATCTTCCGTATCGAACTTATAGTCCTTACCGGAGAAAACTGCGTTGAGAACGATACCTGCAATTGATGCAACAGCAAGCGGTGAAAGTGTTATTGCGGCACTGCCGATTGTGAAGCTTACCGTGTCGCTTGAAAGACCGAGCGCACAAACAAGAATAACTGCGGCAACAATAAGGTTACGGCTCTTTGTGAAGTCAACCTTGTTTTCAACAACATTTCTGACGCCGATAGCAGAAATCATACCGTAAAGAACAAACGAAATACCGCCGATGATACAGCTTGGAATTGAACCGATAATTACCGAAACAATCGGGAAGAATGATACTGCAACGGCAAAGTAAGCGGCAATTCTTATTACTCTCGGGTCATAAACTCTCGTAAGAGCGAGAACGCCTGTGTTTTCACCGTATGTTGTGTTTGCAGGGCCGCCGAAAAGTGATGCAAGTGTTGTTGCAAGACCGTCACCGACAAGAGTTCTGTGGAGTCCCGGATCTTTGATGTAGTTATTGCCTGTTGTTGAACTGATGGCGCAAATATCGCCGATATGCTCCATCATTGTAGCAAAAGCAATCGGAACAATGGCAATGATTGAAGATGCGATAAGCGCACCGTTTGAGTAATCAATACCGCCGAATACCGTTTTATCCCAGTGAATCGGAATTCCGATAAGTCCCTCACTGCCGAAAATGTGACCTTTTGAGATGTTGTCGCAAATTGTGTTCAGGCTTGTAAAGTCAAAAATAGGCTGATAAACACCGTTTGCGTCAGCACCGCCCGAGAAAAGCCACGGAACATTCTGAATAAGGTCAGGATTTGCCTGTGAAATGAAGTAAAGCACAAGACCTGTACCGTAGGAGATGAGCAAGCCGAGTATAATCGGAATGATTTTAGCCATTCCCTTGCCCCAGATGTTGAAAACAACAATTACAGCAAGAGCAACTACAGCCAAGAACCAGTTTGTTGTGCAGTTTGAAACAGCCGACGGAGCAAGTCCAAGACCGATTGCAATGATGATAGGACCTGTTACAACAGGCGGGAAAAATCTCATTACCTTTTCAATGCCCACCGCCTTGATAACTGCGGCAAGGATGAAGTAGATAAGACCTGCACACGCAACGCCAAGGCACGCATACGGGAGCATACTGTTAGGGTCATTGGGTGAAAAAGCCTTGATTGCGGCATAACCGCCCAAGAATGCAAAGGACGAGCCGAGGAAGGCAGGTACTTTAAACTTTGTAATGCAGTGGAACAAAAGTGTTCCCAAACCTGCCATAAGCAAAGTTGTTGAAATGTCAAGTCCCGTTAAAATCGGAACAAGGATTGTTGCGCCGAACATTGCAAACATATGCTGAACACCGAGAATTATCATCTTCGGTTTTCCGAGTTTGCGGGCATCATAAATTGCGCCGTTGTTTTTGTCCATTAGAATTCCCTCTTTCTCGTTTTCGGGTTTAAAATCTGTAAAAACCCATTCCTTTTAATTATACCTTTACACAGATATAAAAGCAATAACTTATTTTTACAAAACACACAAAAATGAAAAAACATTCATTACACAATCAATTCGTCGTAGGTTGTTTCGAGAATATCCTTTATCAGTTTTAACTCATCTATATAAATATGCCTTTGCCCCACTTCAATTTTAGCAACGGCACTGCGTGTAATGTCACACCCCATTAATTGAAGTTTTGCAGCAAACTGTTCTTGCGTAATATTCTTACTTTCACGGATTTTTCTTATATTTCCTCCGACAATTTTTTCATAAGACCAATTCATCCAACTACTCCTTTGCACCTATTTAGGAACAATTTTTTGTTGACATTATTGTATTCCCGTGTTACTATTATTTTGCACTTATATAAGTGCAAAATAATTTGAAAATTGTGGAGGTTGGCAAAATGACGGCAGACAAAATTACACAATATCTTGAAATTTTACTTGATATGCACAAAACTTTGTACATACAGGAAACTACCCTTACAAAACTTAAACAGGAATATTCTTCACTCGGTCGAAAGAAAAGATTTTCTCTTCCTGAAAGAACAATCAGTAAAGGCAATTACGGCGAAGCAATTTTATCTGTCGGATTTATTTCAGGAATAATTGTAGGTCTTATATTCGTAATTTTTTATTTTAAAGACACATTTAATACCGGTGGAATTGCAACTATAATTTTTTCTCCGATAGTATTTGCCTTTGCAGGTTTAGTCGGTGGTGGTATACTCGGCGTAATTATCGGTCCGATATACGAAAGAATAAACAACTCAAAATGGCAAAGTAAATACGATGAACAATATAGGCAAGAAATGCAAGAGTATAACAAATTAGTTGAAGATGACAAAATGCGACTCAGATATGAAGAGGTACAAAGGAATTTTTTGTATGAACAAATCGCTTCTCTTCAAGCACAAATAAAAAAGAGCAGAGATAATCTATCTTATTTCTACTCTAAGAATGTTATTGATAAAATATATTACAACGATATGGTAGCAATAGCCTCTTTTTATCAATACTTTAAAACAAAACAAACTTACAGTCTTGGATTTGACCGTTCTACAGGCGATACAGGTGCTTACAGAATATATGAATACGAAAAGCGAATGAATATTATTATAACAAAACTTGATACGGTTATTGAAAAACTTGACGAAATCAAAAACAATCAAGCTGTATTGTATTCAACTATAATTGATGCAAATAACAAGATTGACCGTATGAATAAAAATGTTCTCCTTGCATCACAGAATATGCACGATGACATTCGCAACCAAACAGAACTTATGGCATATAATAACGAGCGTGTTAGAAAAGAGTTAGAATACCGAAACACAATGGACTCTATATTCACTTGGAAATAATATTTCTGATTAAAAACATAGCTTGCCCCCTGATATCATTGACATTTTGAACGGTTTTTAGTATCATTAAGTTAATCAAATAATCAAAATTCAACAAGGAGGCAATGATATGTCAGTTTCGTACATGACACATCCGCTTATAAGACACAAAATTACACTTCTCAGAAAAGAAGACACATCAACAAACGAATTCCGCAAATTGGTTGAAGAAATTGCAATGCTTATGGGTTACGAGGCTCTTTCGGATCTTGAAACTCAGGACATCACAGTTAAAACTCCGATCGAGGAGTCTGTTCAGCCTGTTATTTCAGGCAAAAAGCTCGCCGTTGTTCCGATTCTTCGTGCAGGTCTTGGTATGGTAAACGGTATTCTCGCACTCGTTCCGTCTGCAAGAGTAGGTCACATCGGTCTTTACCGTGACCCCAAAACTCACGAACCGCACGAATATTACTGCAAGCTCCCCGATCCGATTGATCAGCGTCAGATTGTTGTTGTCGATCCGATGCTTGCAACAGGCGGTTCGGCTATTGCCGCTGTTGATTTCATCAAAAAGCACGGCGGTCAGAAAATCAAGTTTATGTCAATCATTGCAGCTCCCGAGGGTGTTGACGCTCTTATGAAGGCGCACCCCGATATTCAGCTTTATGTCGGCTGTCTTGACCGTGAGCTTAACGAAAACGCATACATTTGCCCCGGTTTGGGCGATGCAGGCGACAGAATTTTCGGCACAAAATAATTTATCCTTCCGCATTCAAAAAGCCTGAGCAAAAATGCTCAGGCTTTTTCTGTTTCGCATAAATGTAAATGCAGCAGTGTTAAAAGTGTTTCGGGGTTAGGATGTGCGAAACAGGATAAGGTTTTCCAAAATAACATATCTTTCGGAATAACTTTCAAAGAACAAGGTCTGTGTATTTATTTGTGACCGGTTAAATTCACATACCCTGTTTTCGATATTATTATAGCACAAAAAATATGTTTGTATTAATTAGTCTTTAAATTGCCGATTTTTGACCGCTAATTTAATACTTTAGTCAACACGCATCAATCATGAATGATTTTATTTCCCCAAAAATCAAGGAGCTTCTCCTTAATTTCCGCATAGAGTGATGCGCTTATCGGCACTCTGTCCCCGTTTTTGCACACCCATTCCCGGCGGTCAACTTTCTCCACATTCTCCATATTTGCTATACAGCCTCTGGAAATATAAATAAATTCATTTGAGTCAAGTTCTTCAAACACAACAGACAGCGGTTTTCGTATTTTTATCGGCTCTTTGCTTTTGAGGTGGTAAATTTCACTGTTTTTACCTCTTTTGATAATGTACAGAATGTACTTACACGGCAACATACCGCACATATCGTGCCGTTCAATCAGATACGATTTTTTGCTTTCAAGGTCAATGACATTAGCTGCGTCAAGCAATGCGTCCTTCAGCCTATAATCTCCGTCTTGCTTTGGAACAAATCTGAAAATATCAAGTTTATATCCGTCAACGGCATAATTTACATGGGAGGTCATAAAAATAATAAGACAATTCGGGTTTGATTTTTTCACATAATCCGCAATCTCAAAACCCGACATTTTTGGCATTTCGATATCAAGAATCAGAATGTCCATTTGTTTGTTGTCGCCAAGCTCAAACATAAACTGACTGCTGTCGGTGTATACCGAAATATCCGCCGATATGTTCATTTCGCAAAAAGTACGGTCGGCTATTTCCTTTTCCCGTTTAACCGCCGAAGGGTTATCATCACATATTGTACAATGCAAAATCATATTCATAACATTCACCGTTTAAAGTTAATATAAATCACTTCTACAAAATCATTATACTATAGAAATTATCGCATTGCAATATATTGTCTGAATTTTATAAAACTTGTGCCTGTATATACCCCAAAAAAGAAACACCCGAACTAAAAAGTTCGGGTGTAAAAGAATAAATTTAACTCAAAGATTATTCCGATTTATTTGCGGCAACACTTGAAGCCTGTTTGACAGCAGTATTGACTTTTGACTGATATGCATGACCTGCAACTCTGCCGTTGACAACCGCAACATAACGGTTGCCGTCAGACTTGTAATAGCTTACGGTGTCTGTTGAGCCGTCAGATGAGTATTTATATGTAACGGTAAGAACAGGCGAACCGTTTTTGCTGTCAGACTTTGTGTCGGCAAGCTCGACCATTGTAAGATTCTCATAGAAACCAGAGAATGTTGCAAGCTCAATTTCTGTCTTGCCGTTCTTAACGGTTGTTGTGGTTGTTGTTGACTCACTGCCGTTATCGTCTGTCTTTGTTTTCTGTGCAGTGCTCAGCGAGAATGTGTAGGTATTCTTGCCGTCATTTACGGAAACCTCCGACAATGCGCTCATCTTCGGATAAAGCACATATTCGTTTACAAGGCTGTCATAGCTTGTTTTAACCCACGGAACCTTTTCGGCAGAAATTGTATATACAATATTTCCGCCCTCTTTCATAAGGCACACATTGCCGTCACCGTCAGGCTTTGAAGCTCTGAGGCTGACTGTTGTGTCGGGATAAACAGCCTTTAACTTTGCATACGGATTAGAAAGACCTACGCTTGAAAGCTGTGAGGATGACGGATTAACCATTTTTACCGTGAGGGCATAAAGACCTCTGATGCCGCCTGCAACAAGACTGCTTTCTTTCTCGTTTGCGTAGCACTCAACGGGGCTTGTCATAACATAAGAAGCTGAGTTCTTATTGTCTGAATTTGGCTTGAGTGTGATTGTATTTGAAAAATTAGAACCTGAAATCTCAATTGACGATGCCTGACTGTTGTCGTTATCAGATGCCGCATCGTTGATTGTAAGACTGATAAGATCTGTAAGGCCGTAGTCAAATGCAGAAACAGAATCTTTTGCAACAAGATAAACAGTATCGTTGCTGCCGAACTTAATATATGTTCCGGCATTCTGCGGAGCATCATCACCGACATAGATAATAGCCTTTGTCTTGTCGGTATAAGTTACGGTAACAGTATCTCTCGGCTTATCAAGTCCGTAATCTGCAAGCTTTGAGCCGTCAAGAGTCATAACCTTTGTAAAGTCAATGCTTGCGGCATTGTTTGCGATATTGTCGGCAATACCGCCCTGAAGGTCAAAATCTTCATAACCTACAATAGTGTACTGTGTAGCACTTGTTTTGCCGTTTTTATCGGTCGGTGTATATGACTTGATGTCCAAAGTACCCTTTTTGTTTTCAAGATGAATCTTTGAAATCTTTGCAGGGATATAATCCATAAGAGTGCCGTAGCTGTTGTTATCAATTTCACCCTTATCGTTTGTCTGAATCTGTGCCTGATGAACACCGTCTTTATCGGTTGTAACGCTCATCTTTACACCCTCATCATATGTTGCTGCTCCCGATGACGAACCGTCGCCCTTCGGAAGAAAGATGAGCAGACACATAAGTCCCGCAAGAATCAATGCTGCTGCGCAGACAATAATCAATATTTTAGTATTCTTTTTCATTATCTGTTCCTCCTGCGTAACCAGAAAACGAAGCCTGCAACAAGTATTGCAATCGGGATAATGATTACAAACACAACAAGCATTGTGTTCTGTGTTGCAACATCGGTGATTCCGAGTTCCGTATTGTCAATCGACTTACTCTCAATTGTAATGCCGACATCTTCCTTATCTGCAATTGTGTTGATTACATTCATAAAGTAAGCGGAGTTATTAAAGCTGTTGTACTTCATAATTGTGTCGCTGAACATAACATATGAACCGAATATGATAACTCTCGATGAGTTCTTGTCCTCGTTTGTCATAACACCTTCTGCCGCAACATTTTCGCCGTTACCCGAAACTGCGTCCTTGTAGTCCCAGTTCTTGTCGGCGTCAATCGGCAATACACCTGCCTTATCGGAAGTTTTAAGCAATGCGTGTGCAGTGTTTTCATCTGTAATATTAACAGCGTGTGACTCTGATACAACAACAGGAATCTTGCTGTTTTTGAGGTTATCTTTGTAGTAATCGCCGTAGCTTACCGTGAATGCATACGGTGAGCTTGCGCTTACAAGGGTGCTTTCATCAGTTTCAAACACATATCCTCTGTCAATTGACATACCCCATTCCTTGAGGAAATCGTCAAGGTTCGGCATCTCGCCCATATCGGCAGTAGGAACATAGATGAGTGAGCGTCCGTATTTGCCGTCATTTGAAAGCCATGTCGAAAGCTTTTCAACAATCTTCTCGTCAAGGTCAACAGACGGTGCGTACATAATTGCAATCTTTGCGTTGCTGTCAAAGTCGCCTGTTGCGAGTGAAACCTCGTTCACCTGATAAGCATTGTTTTCAAGAAGTGTTTTAAGTGATGAAGAATCCTGCTCGTTGTTGCCCTTAATCATATCAACAACAACCTTGTCATCTGTTGTAACATTGAGAATAGCCGTTACAACAGCCTGCTCAATCTTTGTGCCGGTAAAGCTGTATGAACCGTAGTAATTGTAGGTCTTCTCGTCATATTCAAAGCAATCCGTAAGAGTAAGCACCTTGTACTGCTTGCCGGATTCAACAAGAACAATGTTATTTGCCGAGCTTGACTGCCAGTCAACATTCGGATAATCGGATGTGAACGACGGGTTGGATGTAAGGTCAACATACTTGATTTTCATCTTGCCGTCTGACTTGCTCGCCATTTTGTTAAGCATTTTCTGAGCCTGTACAAAGTAGGTACCCTGGCTCTCAAATGATTCCTTTGCCATAAGTATATTTACCGTAACATCCTTGTCAAGGTGTGAAACATAGTCAATTGTATCGTCCTGAAGTGCAAACGACTTGTTTGATGTAAGGTCAAGCTCCAGGTCGGGGAATCTGTTAACAAGAAGTCCGACAATAATGTTTACAATAATTACCATAACGATAACAAGCGCCGTAATTGCCATTGCAACCGTGCCGTGTTTTGCTTTTCTTGACTTCATAAACTTTTTGAATCTGCCCTTTTCGGACTTATTCTTCTTATTCTTTTTGGCCTTTGTATCTTCCTTTTTATCGGCTGTTTCCGCCACTGCATTGCTGTCGGCATTTGCAGTATCTTCGGAGATAGTATTAAGGTTTTTATTTTCTTCGCTCATTTATATTACCTCCTTAGCTCCAGCGTCTTTTTTCCAGAACACGAACAGTAAAAAATACGAACAATCCTGCCACACTCAGGAAGAATACGATATCAGGTGCGCTGAGCAGACCGTATTTGAATGAATTATAATATGTAGCAAAATCAATCTTTTCAATAATGTTCTTGATCCAGTCAATTGAAATCATACTTGTGAAGTTTGTCATCATATAGATAACAAGGTTAACCGCCATGCTTACGATTGCGGCAACAATTGTGCTTTCCGTAAGTGATGAAATGAAAATGTTAATTGCAAGCAGAGCCGCACCAAAGAGGAGAAGTCCGATGAATGTACAGAGAATAACCGACCATTCCGGAGTTGCAAAGAATGAAATTACAACCGCATAGAGAAGGAAGATTGCACTGCAAATTGCATAAAGCACAAATGCACCGAGGAACTTTCCTAAAACGACCCTTGTAAGGCTTACAGGTGCAGTAAAGAGCGCCTGATCTGTTCTCTGATACTTTTCATCTGCAAAAGATTTCATTGTCATAATCGGAATTATAAACAGAATAATCAAAAGCATATTGCCGTATACATAGCTTAAACTTGCCGAGTTGTACACAATACAGTAGTTGTAGAAAAACACACCCGAAAAGAAGAAGTAAGCGGCAAGAACAACATATGCAATTGCCGAATTGAAATAAGAGGAAAGCTCCCTCTTTAAAATAGCACCCATTACATATCTTCCTTTCTGCTGTCATATTTACCTGAGGTAAGCTTGAGGAACATATCCTCAAGTGTTTCATTGCCTGACTGCATATCAAGAATTACCGCACCTACTCTTACCATGGCATTGTAAACATCTCTTCTGATGTCGCTTGATGTTTCGTATTCAATCATATACTTTCCGCTGCCGTCGGCATTACTGCCTGTCTTTGTAACACGCTTAACAGCAGGGATTTTCTTTATTGCCTCGGTAATGTCAGCGGTACTTCCCTCTGCAGTAAGCGAGAGCTTCTGACCGCCCGAAACCTGAGCAGAAAGTTCATCTGTTTTTGCATCGGCAACAATTTTGCCCTTTGAAATAACGACGATTCTGTCACACACCTCGGAAACCTCGGAAAGAACATGAGATGAAAAAATTACAGTATGCTTTTTGCCGAGATTGCGGATAAGCTTTCTGATTTCGATAATCTGCTTAGGATCAAGACCTACCGTCGGCTCGTCAAGAATGATTACGGGCGGATTGCCGAGAAGCGCCTGAGCAAGACCTACACGCTGGCGATAACCTTTTGACAGATGCTTGATAATTCTGTCAGCCTGCTCCGTAATTTTTGTCAAACGCATAACCTCGTCAATGTGTTCCTTTTTCGGCAGCTTCACCTTCTTGAGATCAAACATAAACTCAAGATATTTTTTAACCGTCATATCAATGTACAAAGGCGGAATTTCGGGAAGATAACCGATTTTTGACTTTGCGTGAATCGGATCGTCAAGAATTTCGCATCCGTCAATGGTAACAGTACCGCTTGTTGATGAAAGGTAACCTGTTATCATATTCATTGTTGTGGATTTGCCCGCACCGTTAGGTCCGAGAAATCCCAGAACTTCACCTGTTTCAACAGTGAAGCTGATGTCATCAACGGCCTTTATGCTGCCATAAAATTTTGTAAGGTTTTTAACCTCGACCATGTGACTTTTCACTCCTTAAAATTAATTGCGTAATTTCTGTGATTTGAATGTGCCGTACAAAAACACAGAAACGAACATTATTGATTATACTATAAAATGAGCAGTTTGTGTAGAGTTTTTCCAAAAAAATCAACGCCATCTCACAAAAGTTCAGTTTTTCATCACATAAAGAAATGTCTTGGGGAATTATTCACCAAAAACTCGGAACAATATTTATTGATAATGACAAAACGAAGGAAGTGTCAGTATGCAATATGTAAATGCATTCTGGGTTGGCGGACTGATCTGCGTGGCAGGTCAGATTCTCATTGACAAAACAAAACTCACTCCCGCAAGAATACTTACGGGCTTTGTTGTCGCAGGCGTAATTCTGGGGGCAATCGGACTGTACAAACCGCTTGTTGATTTTGCGGGTGCCGGCGCAAGTGTGCCGATCAGCGGATTTGGTTTTCTTATGAGCGAGGGAGTGCGAAAGGCGCTCTCTCAGGACGGCGCACTCGGAATTCTTACAGGAGGTCTTACAAGCGCCGCCGCAGGAATCTCAGCCGCAATAGTTTTCGGGCTTATCGCCGCCCTGTGTACAAAATCGGGAGATAAGTAAAGGCAGTATGATATAGAAAATTATTGCACCCGGGCATAGTATTGTAATTGTTTTACAACAAAAACCGCCGTACAGATTTTTCGCTGTACGGCGGTTTAATTTATTCACCTTATTCAGTTAGAGGTAATCATATCCATTTTTGTCACACCATATTCTGTATCCAAAAATTTTATCCATGCAAATAAAATTATTATCTATGTATGTGCCACTTGTTACATCATTTCTGCGAGGACAGATATTGAAATTGCAGTAATTATACCAACGCAGAGTGTCGTCAAGTGAACTTACACAACTCTGTTCGTCAATGAAAATATCATTGTTTTTAAATTCAGGCTCAAGACCTACGATATGTTTCTGAAGGTTTGTTGCAGTCGTGACCGTAATGTTTTCATAATTTTTTTCATTTGTCAGCATTTTCTGCGCACCCGTAAGGTTCTCAATATGAGCAACATATTTTTGAACAAGCGTTGCATCTTCAATATTTACTTCACCGTCACCGTTCACATCACCTTTGACGGTATACGCATTGGTCATTTTGTTGTAAGATGTCATCATCTCTTTAAATGCTTTTGTAAGTTGATTACACGGAAATTCATTCTTATGTGCATAATAATAATCAAATGCGTCACCAAGATTTTTTAACTTTTCCTGAAAATCATTCCATTCATTTTCTGAATACCAATTATTATAATTTTCTTCTTTCAAAGCATTTTTATATGTAGCCTCTGCATACTCAATATTTACAAGCGGTGCATCGTAATACATATCATAAACCTGTTTTAGTGCAACAGTATATTCATCTGCCGATAAACCGTCAGTATCATACACTTCTCTTGCGTTGTCCATTATTGACGGCCAAACTCCATCATATATCACTGCACAATCCAACCAAATATCTTTATTCAAATTCAATATGTAACCTAGCTTTTCCTGCTGAATTTCAGCGTCTGTTTTTTCAACAGCAGATGCATTAAAGCCAAATGCTGTAACAGACATAACTCCTACAAGTAATATTGCTAATATCTTTTTCATTAGTTAGTCCCCCTTGTTATATTTAATGCCATTTTCTGAATCAATGTTGCATCAATTATGTCAATATCACCATTTCTATCAACATCACCCAAAATGGCGATCCTAAACTTAGTTAAGTTAATTAGAACATATGGTTAATTTAATTAATTTTATTTTTTGTTGCAATTTAAAATAGAGCTTTATAGCTAACATTATTATAGCATAATTAAATAAGTATTGATAGCTTTTTTATTATTTATGTTATAGAATTTCTCGATGGTTTTTTGTGCATTTTGTCAAATTAAACAAAAACCGCCGTACAGATTTTTCGCTGTACGGCGGTAATGTTTAAAGATATTAAATTTTATTATTCAGCGTTAATCTGAACTTCTTCGGGATTTTCAGAAATATCGCCTTTCTTTTTTCTGCGTTTTTTGATGATATATGTCCATACGCAGAGGAACGCAAAGGTTGCGGCACATATGATTGTCACGGTCAAGCCTATTGCAAATCCCTTTGGATAATACTCAAGCTTGATTGTATGCTCGCCCTTGTCAAGATTGAATGCAACAAGTGCGTTGCCGACAGGAGTAATTGTTACTTCCTTGCCGTCAACATATGCCTTCCAGCCTTCTTCATACGGAACAGAGGTGTAGAACAATCCGTTTTCCTGTGCATTGATTGTTCCCTCCATAGAACTGCCTGTAAGCTTTGTTGTTGTCATTACGCTCTTTGAAAGCTTATTGTAACCTTCTTCAAAGACATCCTGATTAAGAACATCAACAAATACCATTGCAGAACCCGACTGTCCCTGCTGGAGATTTGAATAAACGGAAATCTTGTCGCCCTTTTTGCATTGACCGATGCAGGCAATGTAGCTTCTGCCCATACCGTAGGTCTTGCTCTGAGCAACATCGTTAATCATAACGGTAACATCGTCACCGCCCGAAATATCCGCATACATAAGATACAAGCCGTCCTTAGGTGCTTCGTAATTCCACTTTACATGCGGAGTAACTGTTGTATCGGTACAGCTGAATGAATATCGTCCGTAACCTGTCTTATTTACGGGGAACTGATTGTAGTCTGTGTGTCCCTGTGAAACAACATCAAGCGGAGTGTAAACATCATCCTTAATGCCTGTTGCAAGTTTGAAAAATTCATTCTGTTTGTCAAACGGATTGAACTGATCTTCGTTTTCATCAACCTGCCAGCTTGCAAGTGCGGAGTTTGTCATAAAGCCCATTGGCAGATAATGATTGTTCTGCAAAAGCTTTACATTACCGACACCGTAAACCTCTGTAAGGTCATAGGTGTTCATATAGATATTGTCACGGGCAATAAGATATTTAAGATTCATAAAGAGATTTGTAACCGGTGAACCCTCGGCATAGGTGTAGCGGTTACCGCTCTTCCAACCCATCATGCCAAAGTTTTCAAACAGCACGGTCATATCAACATTAGCCATTGAGTTGAACATCGAAAGTCCGTTGTAGTGGTTGAGAGCCGCATCGTTAAGCGTCTGAGTTGATGTCATCTCCGCTCTCCACATTTCGGTTGTGTTGCTTTCAAGGCTGTCCATATAGTCAATTACCTGTGCAGTATTCTCCTCGCCTCTCGGATAATCGTAAGTGCCCGTTACAGTTGTTGTCTTAACACCGATATAACCTGCGGCGGCACTCTCGCCTATTATGATTACACCGAATACAATCAAAAGAACCTGTTTCGGAACAATTCTCTTTGTATAGAGGAAAAGCAGAACGCAGATTACAGCCGCAATAACTGCCGTGCCGACAAGCGCATAAGTCTCCTGTGTGCCGATACCGAAGATGATAACAAGTGCAACAAAAAGTGCGGCAAGAATAACATCCCAGCAAGAGCTTGATTCAAGGAGCATAAATGCTCTGAATGCCATAACAACAAGTACAAAGCTGATAAGATAGCTGAAACGGTACGGAATCATATTTGTAAAATGGAAACCGTGCCAGATGTAGTCAAGCTGTCTGATGATACAGCTGATAATCATAAAACCGATAAGGCAGCCGTCAACGATTTTCTCTTTGAGCGAAATTTTCTTGCTTGTGAAGAAAAGAATTCCGAGTACAAGAGAAAGTGTACCGCAGGCAATGTTAGGCAATGCGTCAGCCTCTTTAATTGCAGGAGCGGCAAATGTTATGAAATTGGAAAGAATCTTTCTGATTGCCTCAAGCACACCCATAAGGTCATTTGTCGAGCCTATATTGATTGCAAAGGTTGTCGGGAAAGTTGCCCCCGATGCGTTTGTGTTTTGCAGACCGAAGAATGCCGGCAGCAGGAAAAACGCAGTAAGTCCGATTGCAATCAATGAGTAGATGCCTGTGCGAAGAATATTTGTTGCAAACTTTTTGACGCCGTCCCATTTTACAATGTTGTATGCAATAAATGACAACAGTACAAAAATGCAGGCGAACAAACCTATATAATAGTTAGTCAAAAGTGAAAGTGCAAGCGAAACTATGTAAAGTCTGAACTTGCCCTCCGTGAAGAGCTTTACTGTGCCAAGAGCAACAAGCGGTGTGATACAAACCGTATCAAGCCAGATTGTGTTCCAATAGTAACCCATAAAGAATGCACAAAAGCCGAAACTGCATCCGAAAATCACAAGAGAAAAATCATTCTTCTTAAAAAGACTGCGTAAGAAGATTGCCATAAACATACTTGCACATGCAACCTTGATTACAACAGAGAACATCAAAAATTCTCTCAGCCATTCACTCGGCAAAAATACCGTAAGAAAATTCAGTGGGCTCATAAGGTAGTATGACATAAGTGCAAAGTAGTTTACACCTCCGCCCTGCGTCCATGACCAGAACAGCGATTCGCCGTGTTTAAGTTTTTCCTGCATATCCGCAAGGAACGGATAATACTGATGCCACAGGTCGGTTACGAGAATCTGATTGTCACCAAACGGCGAAACCTTCATAACTCCGAAAGCGGCTGTCATAAGCACAAACGGTATGACAAAAGCCAAAACGATAAACATGTTTTTTGAGAAAAAGCCTTTGCCGTTGCTCTTGTTATTCAGCGTAACAGGCTCAGCCTTCTTCCTTTTCTTTACAGCGGGCATAATTTGACCTCCGAAATATTTTGTAATTGTTTTCCGATATGCACAAAAATGCAATCGGGTACAAGTAATCCATTCTATTTTAACGCTTTTCGTGTGTGATGTAAATAAAAAAACATAAAAATCTTAAAAAAAATAGACTTTTTGCGTTAGCTTTGTTATAATTAAAATCTAAGTGCGGATACTCTCACCCCTATGCGGTGAGTTTAACTTTATAAAGGTGATGTAAAAAATGAAAACCATAGACTTAGTTGTTCCCTGCTATAATGAAGAAGCTGGACTTGAGCATTTTGTGCTTGAAACCAACAAGGTTATCGACTCTCTGCCCGAGTATTCTTTCAGATACATACTTGTAAATGACGGCAGTAAGGACAGGACCTATCTCATTATGAAAAAGCTTGCGAAAACTTTTAACAATATCAAGTATATTTCATTCTCACGAAATTTTGGCAAAGAGGCGGCAATGTATGCCGGACTCAGACACACAACAGCCGACTATGTTGTTGTTATGGACGCCGACCTTCAGCATCCTCCGCAGTTGTTTCCTCAGATGATTCAGGCTGTTGAACATGAGGGTTACGACTGCTGTGCGACAAAGCGTGCCGACCGTGAGGGCGAAAGCAAGTTCAGAGGAATTTTTTCAAAACTGTTCTTCAAGCTTTCAAATAGGCTTACAGATGTAAAAATGCCCTACGGCGCAATGGACTTCCGTATGATGAGCCGTCAGATGGTTGACTCAATCCTTGAGCTCAGCGAAGTTCAAAGATTTTCAAAGGGCATTTTCTCATGGGTTGGCTTCAACACAAAATGGATTGCCTACAAAACAGTTGACCGTCAGCTCGGTCAGACAACATGGAAATTCTCAAGTCTGTTCAAATATGCAATTGAGGGAATCACAAGCTTTTCGGTTGCACCGCTCAGATTCACGGCTGTTATGGGATTTATCATCTTCGTAATTTCGCTCATATACATTATAATAACGCTGATTCAAACGCTTTTTCTCGGAATTACCACACCCGGTTATGTCACCACGCTGTGCGCTATCCTCTTTATGGGCGGAATCACCGAAATGTCAATCGGTATTCTTGGCGAATACATCGGAAAAATTTATATGGAAGCCAAGGACAGACCTATTTACATTACAAAATTCTCCAATTTTGAAGATGAAGATAACGAAGAAAAAGATGATAAGGAGATTAACGGTTAATGGGTAATTTTATAAAGCAGTTTTTTGACATTAAATTTTGGAAGTTTATACTTGTCGGAATTTTAAACACGGTTGTGGGTATGGGACTTCAATTTCTGTTCTTTAACCTCTGCGGTTGGAATGAATGGGTTTCATCACTTGTCGGCTACATCCTCGGCAGTATTTTAAGCTATTTTCTCAACAAATACTTCACATTCAAAAACAAGGACAAGGGCTGGAAACCAATCGTTAAATTTGCACTCAATATTGCAATATGCTACGGACTTGCCTACGGAATTGCAATTCCGCTCATCAGTATGCTCTGTACGGCAAACAGCTGGACAATGTTCGGCTGGAGTGTTGAAAAGTTTGCAGGAAACTTCTCAATGATAGTAGGCGCTTGCCTATTTGTTGCATTCAACTACATCGGACAGCGTTTCTTCGCTTTCAAAGAAAAAAAGGACGAAAACAATAAGTAATCCTACCCATTAAAAGTTTTCAACATTTAATAAACACCAAATAAACACCAAAAGGACTGAAAGTGATTATCTTTCAGTCCTTTTTATATATACGGCAAACCGCCGTTCCCCATTCGTGAAGATAGAATGTTAATCATGTATGCAAAATAAATACACAAGTTTAATTACGCCAAATTAAATATGTATAAACAAAGAATTTGATTGTGGCGGGCGAATAATATCCTCCCTACGAAATTTGTTGTAAAAAGAAGCTCCGAAGTAGATACTTCGGAGCTGATAAGCAATGTAAATTTGATTATCTCTTTGAGAACTGTAGCAGCGTTAAGAAAACAGTCCTGTGGACTGTTTTTAGCTGTGCCGCAGGAGCTTTGCTCCGAGGACCCGAAGGTGAAAAAATCCCCAAAGCCATAAGCGACTTTGGGGTTGATAATAGCAAATATACAATTATCTTTTTGAGAACTGAGGAGCTCTACGAGCTGCTTTAAGACCGTACTAAACATCTCTATGGTGCGTTTTTCCTTGATATTACGGGCTTTTTCGCATTTTCTGTTGTCGGTTGTCCTATTCCTTAACCATAGAAATCGGTGATTTTTCATCGAAATTCTCCTGGTTCAAAGCATCATTCACTACCTCGAAAAGTTCCTCTGGTTTATTATACTTGACCCTCGCGTAAATGTCCATAGTTGTCTTACTATTCTCATGCCCTGCCAGATACTGAACTGTCTTAGGGTCAACGCCCGCATAGAGCAGATTCGTGATGTAGGTATGCCGCAACAAGTGCGGTGTTACATCGAAATTCAGGGTATAGCGAATCTTGGGATTGTTCCTCTGCCTTGTTCCTAATGTCGGCTTGACGGTATATTTAATGCTCTGTCCATTCACATATTTATAGTAGGTTCTCTCTTTTGCAGAACGAACAACTACATACTGCCAAACTCTCGTAAACTGAGAATAGGAAAGCGGCTTTCCTTCACTGTCGGCAATCACATACTCCGATATGGAATTTGCTTTTGCTTCCCGCAGACAGTCCACCAGACACTTCGGAATGGGAATATCCCTTTTAGCTGCCTTTGTCTTTAGGACGGTGGAGATCACCGGCCTGTTATGCTCCGCGCGCCATGCCCGCCGCACAGAAATGTATGGTGTGGATTCATCCAGGAATACACAATCCCATTGCAATGCAAGAATTTCTTCCCGACGCAAGCCGGAATACAAACCAATCATAATAAAAAGATATGGCGGAAGCTCTTTCACCGTATCCAACAGAACCGCAACCTGTTGATCTGTTAAGGCATCTTTCTTTTTCGATGCTTTTCCGCCCTTTGCTGAAATTCCCACACATGGATTATCGGTTATCAGCTGACTGCGCTCTGCCGAATAAAACACACACTTAATCAGCATATTTACCGTATCATACAGTCCTTTCGATTTTTGAGACAGCGGAACAAGCGCCAGACGAATATCATCCGCAGTCACTTCCTCCATATACATATCTCCCAGAGAGTTAATGACATAATTCTTCATATTCTGTCTGTATCCTTTTATAGTAGCCGTAGACACCTTTGCTGACTGCATCAGCAGCCATTTCTCACAATACTCGGCAACCGTCGGATGCTTCCGGCGAAAGATGATTTCCTCCACCTGTCTCCGGGCCTCCAACTGCTTTTCATATAATTCTTCACAGGTGGTCGCATATAAGCTGACCTGCTTTCCATCGGCATCTGTAATTCTGGTTCTGTAATACAGTGTTCCTTTTCTTGTAACCGTTCCGTACTCTGGAACGCTTTGTTTTTTCTTAGCCATACAAATCTTCCTTTCCTGATAATGAGTGTTCTTTCATTCACACCTTCTTTTTATCAGAAAGCATCAACTTAATCAAAGATACGGATTATGTAAAACAAAGAGCGAGACATCCTTGCCTCGCTCCTGCTTTGTTTTCTACTCTTTATAATTGTTATGCCTGTGCTGCATCCCACTGGGCAAATGCGCCGCCCATTGTTCTTACCAGCTCATCCGGTCTGTTGTATTTGACCTTTGCGTAAATGTCCATCGTAATTTTACTACTCTCATGCCCTGCCAGGTATTGAACCGTTTTCGGGTCCACGGACGAATGAATCAGATTCGTAATGTATGTATGCCGCAGCTGATGCGGTGTCACTTCAAAATCCAAACTGTAAATCACTTTGCCGTTATGTGCTGCCTTTTCACCGAGAACCGGCGTAACCGTGTGCTTTACACGCTTTCCATCCTCGTAACGATAATAGAAACGCTCCTTGACGGTTCGGGTTACAATGTACTGCCAAAGCCGCTTGAACTGTGTATAGGACAGCGGATCACCATCCCGGTTCGGCACTACATATTCTGACTGCGATTTAGCTTTTGTCTCTTTCAGACAGTCTGCCAGGCAAACTGGCAACGGAATATTTCGATGCGCGGCTTTCGTTTTCAGCTCATCCAGAATCACCGGCCTGTTATTTTCTGTGTGCCATGCCCTGCGTACCGTTAAATAAGGGCAATCCACATCCAGATATACAGAATCCCATTTTAGGGCAAGAATTTCTTCTCGCCGCAAGCCTGCATACAGTCCTAACATGACAAATACATACGGCGGAAGTCCCTGAATGGCATCCAGCAGTCTGGCAGCCTGTTCATCCGTCAATGACGCTTTGTCCTTCTGCGGAACGCCTCCACCTTTGGCCGTAAGGTAAATCGTTGGGTTGTTATCAATAATCTTACTTTCCTTTGCTGCACGGAAAATGGATTTATACAGGATAAGCACTGACTTATATACCGAAGCGGACTTCTCGGAAACAGAAACAAGTGCAAGCTGAATGTCATCCAGTGTCACATCTGCCATTCGCATCTGTCCCAATTCTTTTATGATGTGCCGTCTGACCTTTGATGTATAATCTATCAGCGTGGTTGCCCTCACATGAACCGACTGCATCAAAAGCCATTTTTCACAGTAGTCTGCAACCGTCGGGGATTTCCGGCAGAATGTATCGTTGTCGATCTGCTCTAATGCACCCAACTCTTTATCATATAATTCTTCCGGTGTTCTCGCATAAAGGGCCACCAGTTTTCCATCTGCGTTCTGAACCCGCGTTCTATAATAATCTATGCCGTTAAGCGTAACTGTACCGTATTGTGGAATTGCTCTTTTTCTTTTTCCCAATTCCGCCACCTCCTAAGAATATACTCCAGCGCTGTATCTATGTTTTATCAGACCATTCCGATTCCGGCAAGGATACGGACCGGCTCACACTCCAGCTCTGCGAGGTTTACGATAAGTTGCGTTCTTTTCTGCTGGCTTTGCTCTGTGGGTGCATTTTGCGATATACTCCTGAAGGCCCGCTGAAGTAAAGTACACACAGCCATTCTGCACATATTGCACATAAGAAATAAGACCATTGTTACGGGCCGCGTCCAGCGTTGCAATGCTGATACCTAAAATTTCTGCTGCTTCTTTTCGTGTAATAAGTTTTTCCATAAAGCATATTTCCTCCAATCTGTCAAGTTTGTCATCGTGTTTGTTCAAAGCCACATGAATACGCTGGCAGCCGAAACTGCCAGCGTATGGTATCTGATTTTGAACAGGAAGCTGCAAACGCTTCCTATTTATATAACTCAGCTTTCATCACATTTGCCACGCCCCCTGACGATGGGAACACAACAGGTCTCCGCTGGCGCGGCTGTCATAACTCCGCAGCACCGTTCGTATCGTGTGCCGCAGGGTTCCCCCCAAGTCTTTGGCGGGCCGTGAGGAAGTATCTTTAAGCCCCCATGCAGTCATCGCGCCGAATCTGCCACAATCCGTTTTATGAAATCGTAGATCGCTCCGAAGCAGTTCTTTCATCACCTCCCTGACTGCTCCATCTTCGCGGCGTTTCATATTCGCTCGTACATGGGTTATGTACCTGTTGTGCTGTCTATTCGATTGTCAATGTACTGATGAAGGAGGAAAACTTGTCCTTCTTATTAACACTGACAAAAAAGGCAAAAAACAGGCGCATCAAATGAAATTTTATCAAAAATATTTTACAATCTGCTTTAATCCACGGCGGATACTGTCTCGGACACGGCTTGGGTCTACACCTTCTACTTCGGCAATTTCATTTACCGTCATTCCCAGATAGTATCGGGCATAAATCCTCTTTGCCTGTTTCTCCGGCAGCTTCATCACAGCGGCATAGACCTGCTCCTGAAACTGTTTTTCCTCCAGAAGCATCTCCGGTGTTTGCGGCTTCAATAGCACCGCATTTTCAATGCCATTCTCGCAATCCAGAGAATACTGTGCTTTATAACGATACATCTTTCGCTCATACGCAGCCTCCGCACGTTCAGCTGCTCGAATAGTCTCCATTACTTCCTCTGTCACATCTACAAAAAAGTCTGTTGTATAAACATTAGGATAAAGTTCCCGAAGGTTAATTTTCTTCATTATGTACCTCCATTTCGATTCACGGGTGATTGACGAGTGAATCGAATGGAGGTGGGGAACGACACCGGTATACAGCCGGATTATCTCCGAAAAAAAGGCAACAAAAAACGCCAGATTCCCGCAATGGGAAACTGGCGTGCCAAGAACAGTCATTATTATGCTGAATCACATGGAACGATAATGCCGATGCAATGCTATACTTGCCCGGAGGAGGGGCAATGCTTTTTTTAATTGATGTAGATCATGGGAGCTTTGAAAAAGCAAAAGAGACACGGCAAATTAACCTCCAAGCGGCTACCGTGTCCCTGCAAGTCGTCATTGGTTTGTGTAAACGCAAAGAAACGGCGGCTCTGATTTCTCAAAACCGCCGTTAGGGTAATAACTTAAAATGAGCGTGCAAAATCACCTGCCCCAGCCAGCGGTTTTTTTCTTTCCCCGTAGTCGGGGCAGGTTCATACGCTATCTAATTATTCTTTCGTGACTAATTCTTTCAGCCGTTCATAGGTTTCTGCGCTAATATCATGTTCAATCCGGCAGGCATCAGCCTCCGCCGTTTCAGGATCAACGCCTATAGATATAAGTTGCTTCGTTAAAAAACAATGGCGCTCGTAGATTTTTTCAGCCACATCCTGGCCAAGATCGGTCAGGTGTAGATAATGGTTTTCGTCTGTTGTCAAAAAGCCGCCCTCTCGTAAAGTTCCTACTGCGTAACAAACGCTGGGTTTTGAAACCTCCATGTACCGAGCAACATCCACAGAACGCACCATACCGAGCTTCTTTTGAAGTATAAGCATGGCCTCCAAATAATCCTCTCCGGCAGTATGAAGTTTCATAGGCAGCTCCTTTCGTCATTAAGCAAGACTCCAGCCAGCCGCACTCTTTCGGATATTGACAAAATCCTGATAGATACCAGGCTGTTTCAAAAGTTCCTCATGGGTTCCTTGCTGTGCAATCTGGCCGTTGTCTATAACTAAAATCTGATCGGCGTTCTGGATGGTATTTAGGCGGTGAGCGATTACAAGCAGGGTCTTTCCCTTCACCAATTCGGAAATAGCCTCCTGAATATAGCTTTCATTGTCCGTATCTACACTTGCGGTAGCTTCATCCAAAATGACAATAGGCGCGTCTTTCAGAATACAGCGGGCAATCGAAATACGCTGTTTTTCACCGCCGGAAAGTGTTGCACCGCCCTCACCAACCACCGTTTGGAATCCGTCGGGCAAAGCCATAATGAAATCATAGCAGCGGGCTTTTCTGGCAGCCTCATAGACTTCTTCTTCCGTGGCATCCGGCTTTCCCATGATGATATTGTTGTAAATGGTGTCCTGAAACAGATACACGCGCTGGAATACCATGCTGATCTGATCCATCAATTCCGACAGAGGTACATTGCGAATATCCACGCCCCTTATCGTCACATTGCCGGATTTTACATCCCAAAGTCGCGCCAGCAAGTTTGCAATGGTGGACTTACCGCTACCGGACGGTCCAACCAGCGCTGTCATAGAATTTTTCTTCATGGCAAAACTGATATGATGCAGAACCTCTTTATCCTGATAAGCAAATGTAACATCGTTGAACAGGACTTCCGGCTGTCCCGGCTGTGCCTGAGCCGGAATATGCTGCTTGCCGTTGTCGGAAAGTTCCGGTTCATCCAATACCGCTTCAATACGATCAAGGGCAGCATTCATCACGGTCAGTCGGGTTGCTTCTCCATAAAGAGCTTTCAGAGGTCCAAAGAGATCAAAGACAAACAGCAGCACGCCCAAAAGATAAGCCAGGGAGAGTAC
This sequence comes from Ruminococcoides intestinale, assembly GCF_040095935.1. Classification (NCBI taxonomy): domain Bacteria; kingdom Bacillati; phylum Bacillota; class Clostridia; order Eubacteriales; family Oscillospiraceae; genus Ruminococcoides; species Ruminococcoides intestinale. Next base: position 46,986 of record NZ_JBBMFQ010000002.1, read on the forward strand.
GCCTTCCTGATGTAAAAAAACGGATAAACCGAAGATAGCGGCAATACCCACGCCATAGAGAATGTTTAAGCCAGTGGTCCACGGTGTCATTTTCTGCTCAAACTTCGTATTGACATCCCTTGATTTTTTGAAGTTTTCCGTTAATTCGTCAGATTTTTCTCCGAGCAGATTGTAACTTTTGATAACCCCAATTCCTTCAGCAAAAGACAAGACCGCATCCGTCAAATTCTCGCTTTGGTTTTGACGCCCGACAGCCTCCTTGAAGGAAACCTTATTCATATATTTTGCAACCAGTGATGCCAGCAAGGTAATGATTACCGCAATCAGCCCAAGTCTCCAATCCAGTACGAACATAAAAACAGCTAAAACCAAAGTAGACAGCATATAGCTCATCATGTTGCCAATGGTGCTCATAGAAACTTCCTCAATGAATACCATATCCGTACTGAGAACAGAGCTGATTTTGCCAATATTTCCCGATGTAAAGTAACCCATCGGCATTTTTCTTAAATGATTTCCCAACTCCATCCGTTTATCAGCAAAGATCATAAATCCAGCGGCACTTTGCAGACGGTCGCTCAAATAGTGAACCACTGTCTGAACCACTACAACAGCTAATAATCCAAGTCCGACAAACAGACAGGTCTTTCCAGTCAGCGTATTATCAGCAAACCCGGCCAAGACAATAAACGCCATGAAGATCGGCATTTTGGAGAGAATGGACTCGACAAATGCACATAGAAATGCAGCCTGAATACGGCTTTTATACCTCCCGGAGAGGTTCAGGATTCTTGAAATCAATGCAAACATTTATCTTCCCTCCTTTGCAGTAGATACTTTCCACTCGGCGCTGTCCTGAGCCGCTTTCCACAACTTTTGGTATTCTGGGCAAGCTTGAATCAGCTCCTGATGTTTTCCGGTTGCCACCATCTTTCCGTGATCCATAACGCATATTTGATCTGCGTTCATTATAGCGGGAAGTTTGTGAGCGATAACTACCAAGGTTTTTCCCTTCACCAGCTCCGCAATAGCAGCCTCCATTTTTTCCTCATTTTCTGGATCAGCATAGGCCGTGGCCTCGTCAAGCACTACAATCGGGGCATCCTTCAATATTGCCCGCGCCAGGGAAATTCGCTGGCGCTGCCCCCCGGAAAGCATTTTCCCCGCATCGCCCGCCATGGAGTGAATACCTTGCGGCAGCTTTTCCAGAAACTCCATACACTGGGCTTTCTTCGCCGCCTCCATTACTTCCTCATCGGTAGCATCCAAACGTCCAAGACGGATATTTTCCAGCAGGGAGGTGTTAAACAGGTACTGATCCTGAGCCACATATGAAATGCGGCTGTTCAATGCCTCCAGGCTCATATCACAAAGTTTCTGCCCACCAATGGAAATGCTCCCTTTCTGCGGGTCATAGTAGTGGATCAACAGTTTTGCAAGGGTGCTCTTGCCAGAACCGGATTCACCAACCAGGGCAGTTTTTTGTCCTGCTTTTGCCACAAGGGTAATATCGTGGAGGACTTCGTTTTCCGCTATTATCGGTTTCCCATCTGGGCCAGGCTGTGCCATCTGATACGCAAAGGAAACATGATCGTAAGAAATGTTAAAATCCTGTCCGTGGAAATCATCCTCAGCAGCTTGCAGCGGTGCCGCATTTAACATCTGTTCAAGTGCCGTGATCTTATAATTCAGATTCGGAATCGTCTCCATAAAGCCCAGTGCTTTCAGGAGAGGAATCCCAATGCTGAGGGAAAGGCAGAGGACTAAAATCAAATCAGGTAAAGTGCTTATGCCACAGAGAACAAACCATGCCCCAAGAGGCAAAGTCAGAATAACAGTGCAGGGCAGCAGACTTCCGTATATCGCCATCCAGGGCCAGGCGGCCTTATACCATGCCAAGGTATAATCCCGATAGTCCGTTACATCCTTGCGGAAGTTCTCGTAAGATTCACTCTCCCGGTTGAAAACCTTGACAACCTCCATACCATTGATGTACTCAATGATCGTGTTGTTCATTTTCTGTGCAGACTGATAGTAGGGACCCATGCGCTTCATTCCAACAGAGTACATAATGACCATGGAGAGCAGGCTGATCGGGATAGAGGCCAAAGACATAAGAGCCAGTTTCCAGTCCGCACAAAACATAGCAACATAAATCACCAGCGGGATCAGCAAATTTGCGATACCCTCCGGGACTGAATGAGCAAGGAGCAATTCCAAGCTATCCACATCATCGACAAACAGCTTTTTGATTGTCCCTGTCCCTTTTTCCTCCACAATGCCAAGGGGAAGTTTCTCAAACTTCTCTTGCAGAGATACCCGCAGCCGGAACAATGTGTTATATGCTGCTTTATGAGAAATTGATAATCCCCATCCATATAAAACCGCCTGCAAAACAAGACAGATCAAAACCCCTATAACACGCAATAAAACAAATTCTGTCTCAACAGAATCGCCCATAACCAATGGTGAAATGACCTGATAGGCCAGCACAAAAGGCAGGACGCCCATAAGAACGCTGACCAGTACAACGACCGTGGCCACATACATATTTTTCTTATATGGCCCTGCGTACTCAAAGATTTTTTTGAACATAAGCCCTCCTTATATTGAGCCGTACTGTCTGTGCTTCAAAAACAAGAGGCCGCCAAAGTAAAGCGGCCTCTTATCATTATCTTTCTGTCCAGTCAAGGCGGCCCTGACATTCATAATTTCTAAAATTCACTGGCGGATTCGGAAAAAATCCAAAACCTTTTTACTGCCGGATTCGTCCAATGGATAGCTTTCTTTTATTTGCCCTTTTTCCATATGGACTACATACGAACATCCCGCCATCACCAACTCCGGATCATGCGTAATAACAAGAAGCGTTTTGCCCTGATCCGCGAGTGACTTCAAACTACGCGCAACTTCCCGCATATGTTTGAGATCAAGCCCGCTGGTTGGTTCGTCAAACACAATGATCTCCCGGTTACTCACAATGGCAGACGCGATCGCTACCCGCTGTTTTTGCCCGCCGGAAAGAGAAAGCGGGTGCCTGTCTTTATATTCCAGCAGATCAAACTGTTTAAGGATTTTATCCACAACAGTTTCATCCTTGTTGTCCATGCTCAGAAGCACTTCATCCGTCACGCTTTCGGTAAATAGCTGATGGCTGGTATCCTGCATTACCATGTAGCAATGTTTGAGCCGGGCTTTCCAATCAAGGGTTTTCCCGTCAACCTGCAAAAGGCCACACTTCTTTTCCAGTCCGCAAATACAGCGGGCCAGAGTAGATTTTCCAGCGCCATTCAGACCGATAATGGCAATCGTTTCTCCAACAGGCAGTTCTGCACTCGGAATATGGAGGCTTTCCGGTTCCCGCTTTTTATACGCAAAGCAGAAATTTTGAAATTCCATCTGTTTAGCTGTATGCGCCTGATACTGATTCGCAGGCTTCAACTTCGAGAGAGAAAACGGCCGCAGCCCCATTTCTTTTCGAGTGCCATCCGATAAGCTGTCAAATTCAGCAGGCGTGTATTCCCGTTCAATCTCCCCATCTTTTACATACAGCACACGATCTGCAAGATCGTGAAGGTAGTAAAGGCGGTGTTCTGCGACCAGAATTGTTTTGCCCTGCTTTTTCCAGAGGCTCAGGACCTGCCGCAGGTCATCAATAGCAGCCATATCCAAATTAGAAGATGGTTCGTCCAGGACCATAATTCCCGGCAGCAATACACTTGATGAAGCACAGGCTATTTTTTGCTTTTCGCCTCCGGACAGAGCAAACACGCTTCGCCCCATCAAATCTTCAATATGATAATCGGAAACTGTCCGGTCAATCCTTTTCAGGATATCCTCCTGAGGATAGCCTAAATTTTCGCAGGCAAAGGCTAATTCACTATCCGTATCCACGTTGAAAAACTGACTTTTGGGATTCTGGAATACAGATCCCACCATAGCAGCCAAGTCATAAAGCGGCGTATCTGATACGCTTTTTCCGTCCAGAAGGACATCGCCCTCTAAATTGCCCTCGTAATAATGAGGCACCAGCCCGTTTACCAAACGGGTAATCGTTGTTTTCCCACAGCCGGATTCTCCCGTGAGTAAAACAAATTCCCCTGTGTTTATGGTGAGATTGACATTTCTAATCCCTCCGCCGCTGGATTCTTCACCATAAGAAAAAGAAACATTTTGAAAATCTATCATGGCAAAATCCCTCCTGCGGAAATTATCGGGGAAGCAATCGCCCAAAACACTACAAAGCAACAAAACAAGATCAGCACCACATCGGCAAAATTGAATTTAAGCTGGCAAATGTTTGTGCGTTTGACAGGAGCGCCGAGGCCACGGGTAATTGCCGCAGCGGAAAGTTCCTCACCGATTTTCACGGAGCAGGTAATCATCGGGATCAGCTTATACTCCAATATTTTTGAAGATTTTTTCCCTCCAAGTTTAATCCCACGCATTTTCATAGCGTCACTGATTGCTTCTGACTCCTGAAAGACAGTTGGAAAGAAGCGGAACATGACCGTTAAGGGGATCGTCACTTCTTTAGGCATATGGATTCTTTCCATGCCGGAAATCAATTCACTGACCGTTGTTGTTTTCACTGCATAGGCAGCAATCGCAACACTGGGAAGGATTCGGCAGAAGAATCCTGTTGTAAACAGAACGAGGAAATTCAATATTCCCGTAAGGTGCGGCAAAACATAAATTTGAACAGCATAAAAAGCAGAAAACACAGCAATATAGCCCACAGCTTTTGCACATTGTTTCGAGGTAAGCAGCAATATAGCCGGAACCGTACAAAGAACAAGGCGGATCAGCCCCATAGCTTCTCCGCCTGTTCCACCCATGACAAAAATGCTTATGATGAAGATGAGCAACAGTTTTGTACGCGGATCGAGCCGTAACCCTTGTTCTGTTTTTTTGCTGAGCAGAATTTCCCGCGCCATTATGCAATACCGGCACGCTGGAAGTGCTTTTTGCAAATGGCTTTCCCAATCACACCTCCGACAAGGCCAAACACAAAGCAGGCAACCAGCAGAATAGGCGCAATCCACATAGGCATATATGTATTAAGGGTAGCTGCATATTCAGCGCCGTATCCTTCAGTCAACATTACCATATAGCTTTCACGGTTCAGGAAAATGGGAGCAAAGTTGCCAAACACCCAGATGCTGAACACGCCGCAGGAAAGAACTGTACTCTTTGCACTTTTGTAGTCCGCCTTTTTCAGGATCACGTCGGCCAACAGGCCGCCAACGAGACCAGTTACCATAGTAAGATAGCCGTTGCCGAAGAACACCATGATTAGGCCAATCAGGAAACCCATGATTGCAGTCATCCCGAATTTTTTAGCCTTTGTAACATACAGCATATAGGGGATGCCGCCAATCAAAGGGCACAGTACTGCCATCAGCGGAATAAAAATGGGGATAAAGCCAAGCATCGCCACCAGCATAACAATCACGACATAGATGACGGTGTAGATGCCGATAGTAATTAAATCTTTTCCCTCAAGCCGGGAACTTTTTTTCTGGGAACTCATACCAGTATCCTCCTTATATCTGAGAAAATGAAAATGTGGTGTGGTTAGAGTGTTCTAACCACACCACATATAATAGCAATTTGCGCCCACGATTCCAACCCAAAACCAATTTTATTCTACCCAAAATCAGTATTTTTGCATTTATCCAATCGTAGCTTCTGCTTTATAGTTTTTCGGATTCACTCCGTATTTCCTTTTGAAGGCCGCTGCGAAATTGCTCGCTTTTGAATATCCCACCAGTATAGCCACCTGGCTGACATTCAAATTACTTTCTAACAGCAGGCTTGCCGCCTTTTCTAACCGCTGGTCGATGACATACGCATGAACCGATGTTCCGAACAGGGAGGAAAAGCCCTTCGTCAATTTTGAAGTGCTGATATTGACCTGCCGCGCCAATTCCTCGCAGCTCGGAGCCAGGGCAAGCTGGCTGTCAATAATTCGCTTTGCCTCTATGATGGAATCCCGGTCACTTCTGGAAATTGCAACGTAGGTTGACGCGAGAATACTCAGCTCCAGGACCTCGCTCAAATATACCGATAGCAGCTCAAAGACCTTGCTTTCCAGAAACAGGTATCCCAACCCGCCGCGATATTGCGTGAAGTCTTTCAGCTCCGCAAAAATGTGTTCCATATAGGGCGTGATATTCACCTTTGATATGCCGTCCAATAATTTTTTCTGATAGACCTCGATCTCACCAGCCTCAAAGTAGTCATTCAGAATCTTATAGAAATAGGATAGAGGTATTTTCACATTTTTGAAAAGGAAATCGCTCTTTTTAGAATAGCACAGATATTCCATTTTCCCGTGGCCGCGATAAATACAGGATTCACCCTTTTGTATGCTGGCACTTTGCCGGTTGTCTGCAATATTCCAGGAAACACCGTCATTGAAGCAGAACAGCATTTGTATGTATTCCTCGCTGCTCACCCCCTGCACGTTCATATCCGAAAAGTAATTCATTCTCCAGTCTGAAACAACTGCTCCCTGTTTCGTGACGATCTGCGAAATCTGACCTGTTCCCATATCAGCCGGAATATCTATTGTCACTGTCTGCGGAGAGTTGGAGAGCAGATCATGGTACAGCTTCGTCATGTATTGGTTTGTCATTGTACGCCCTCCTTTCTTGGTTAGTCAAAGCTAATCATATAATACTGCATATTTTGGAAGCAGTCAAGGAAAGCCTACAGCAACAGAAGTCCTACGGTCTCTAAAACACATTTTTTCTTTTTTATTTATAAAATCGGTATAATCATACTCTTTAGCAAGCACGATAAGGTTATTCCTTTGTGCAAACCGGAACGATACAATATTCTTGAGGTGAACGATTATGCCGATTGATGATTTAACTGCTTTAGGGCAGAAAATGCGGGAAGCCCGAAAGAATAAAGAGCTGACACAACAAGAACTTTCTGATCTGAGCCATGTTTCTGTAAAGCAAATCGCCAATATCGAAAAAGGAAAAATGAATCCTTCCTATTTGATTTTGAGAGCATTGGCAAAGGTCCTGCACATCTCTTTAGATACGCTTATAAATCCAGATATTTCTCTGGAGGATGAGGGTGTCAATCAGATGAAAATACTTTATTCCAGCTGTCCGCCAGAAATGCGTGACACCCTGTTGCATCACACCCAGGAAACGGTGAAAGAACTTACAGAGTTGTCCGAGAAATTTGAAGCGAATTGAGCCAGTGAGTGAAATTTAACGATTCTCTCACTGGTTCTTTTCATTTTCGGAGAAAAGAGGCAAGCAATGCCTGTGTTAATACACACAGGCCCGCAGAGAATAAAATCCCTTTGTGATTTTCCTCTCCGCTTGCTTGTTGAGGGCAGCGCCCCCAAGCCCCTTTGAACACAGAATTTCATTCTGTGGCTGCGCGTTCTGCGAACGCTTTTGACCAGGACCAGCTTACCGCTGGCCGTGGTCTTTTTCTTTTTCAACATCCTGTTCTACCTCCATTTTCAGCACTCGATCTACATTCGCTTTTGCAGTCAAAAGCTCCCTCATTTCTTCACGGGAACGTCGATACTCGGAATAAGTCTTTTTCTTTTCTTCCAGCAATTTCGCGTACTCCGTCTGCAACTCTTTGACCTTGGGAAGCTTCTTGACGCCCATCTCATCAAAGGCATTCTTAGCAGCCTGGTGGAGCAGAATTTCTTCCTCATGTTCCTCCCGGAATTTCTTAGAGTAACCCGCTTTGCGGTATGCTACATAAACCTCACGGGTCTTGGCATAATTTACGATGTGAGTACGCAGAACAGCAATCTCTGCCATGCGCTTTTCAGCCGCTTTGATCTGCGCCGAAAGTTCATTGTGATGTGCCGTGGCAGCCGCAGCCTTTTCTTCCAAAACCGCATACTCCAGCAGGTTATTCTCTGACAGGTAATTCATGGTCTGCGCCATTTGCTTCAGATTGAAAACTTTAGCCCATCGCGCATAGCCAGCACCTTTTCCAGCCTGCAATTTTGCCTGAATGTCCACCAGCAGATTGACCTTCGGCGGCTCTGCCTGTGTGACTGTTTTCTTTCGCGGGATATGTGCTTTCTTCCCTAAGAGAACTGCCCGCAAATCTTCCAATCCATATCCTTCGCCCAGACTGTCCATGCGGGCGGCTTTCTCCCAACCAGAGAGTTTCAGTCGATACGATTTTCCGCGCTTTGAGACTTCACAACCATATTCTCGCAACAGCTTCAGCAGTTCTTCAAAGTCAGCAGGACTTTGTGATAATGCGTTGTCAATCGCCACACGAAGCAGCTCTCGGTGAGATGGCTTTGCCTGATCGCCCAGCCATTTGTTATAGCTCTTTCCGTGAAGTTTCGGATTCTCTACAATGGACAGTCCATTCTCAATACAGATGGTGTCACTTAGCCGACGAACCGCCTTGGTGCTGCCCCAAAAGTTTCGGAACTTCCGGTCATATTCTAAGCTGACCGATGACCAGATAATGTGATTATGAATGTGCGACTTGTCTATGTGAGTGCAGACCACAAAGGCATGATTGCCTTTAGTAAAACGCTTTGCAAATTCTACGCCCAGCCGGTTTGCTTCTTCCGGGGTAATCTCACCAGGGCGGAAGGACTGGCGCACATGATAGGCAATTACATCATCTGTACCACGCACTCGTCCGGTAGCGGCAATGTACTGCCGCTTTGCCAGAAGGAACTCCGCATCCGCAGTCCGGCTGTCACACGCATAGCCGGTAATGAGCCTGCCGTTATCTGTTTTCTGTGGATTGGCCACATAGTCGATGATGTCACTGATCGCCCGACTCTCTGTGCGGCCTTTGCCGACATGAAGCGGCATGATTCTTGTAGTTGCCATAATAGAAGGCCCTCCTCTCATAAATATTTTTGTTTTCGCTGAACTCTTTGCTTCTATCGTTGCAATAACTTTCTCCGCTGGGTATAATAAAAAAGAATATTCTACAACCTCAAAGGAGGGATTTCTATGATAGAACAGCTCATTGCTGAGGCAACAGAATGTGATTTCAAAGTTGCTCTCGAAACAAAAAAGCCAAAAAGCTGGTTAAAAAGTGTCAGTGCCTTTTCCAATGGAATCGGCGGCACTCTGTTTTTCGGAGTCTCCGATGACCGGGAGCCTATCGGCTTGTCCGATGTTCAAAAGGATGCTGAAGCGATCAGCCGCTTAATCAAAGAACGTATCACACCATTACCTCAGTTTATCTTAAAACCATTACAGGAAGATGGTAAAAATCTATTAGCTCTGGAGGTTTCTCCCGGCCGTAGCACCCCATATTATTACAAGGCAGACGGTGTGATGGAGGCATATATCCGTGTTGGAAATGAAAGCGTAATTGCCCCTGATTACATTGTGAATGAATTGATCTTAAAGGGAACCAATCAGTCCTTTGATACCCTAACAACAGACGCGGTAAAAAAGGATTACAGCTTTACACTTCTGGAAGCAACCTATCTGGAACGGACCGGTCTCCGCTTTGAGCCATCCGATTATGTCTCCTTTGGTTTGACTGATAAAAATGGACTCCTGACCAATGCCGGAAAACTCATGACCGATCAGCACACGGTTTATAACTCCCGTATGTTCTGTACCCGGTGGAATGGCTTGGAAAAAGGCTCTATCTTTGATGATGCGCTGGACGATAAAGAATACGAGGGAAATTTGATTTATTTACTGAACAGCGGCAGTGAATTTATTCGCAATAATTCCAAAGTCCGTTTTGTCAAAAAGGCACAGTATCGTGTAGACAAGCCGGATTATGCTGAACGAGCTGTGACAGAGGCTCTTGTCAATGCGCTTATCCATCGTGATTATATTGTGCTTGGCAGCGAAATCCATATTGATATGTTTGATGATCGGGTGGAAATCACATCTCCGGGCGGTATGTTTGGCGGCGGCTCAATTCAGGAATACGATATTTACAGTATCCGTTCCATGCGGCGAAACCCTGTGATTGCTGACCTGTTCCACCGCATGAAGTACATGGAACGCCGTGGAAGTGGCCTACGCAAAATCGTCAGTGAAACCGAAAAGCTGCCTGGATACTCAGAGGCATATAAGCCCGAATTTTCCTCAACAGCGACAGATTTCAGAGTCATCTTGAAAAATGTAAACTACATCATGTGCGGTGCTTCCGCACATGATACAGCACATGATGCCGCACATGATACATCTGTGATCACCAAACAAAACTTGCTATTGGAATTTTGTGCAGACCCTAAAAGTCGAGATGAAATGCAAGCATATATTGATGTTTCCAGCCGTTCTCACTTCAGCAAATATTACCTCAAGCCTTTATTATCTTCTGGTAAACTTAAAATGATGTTTCCAGACAAACCCAAAAGCAAAAACCAGAAATACACTACCGTTCATTCCAAATAACCAAGAAGCAGGGCACTGGGTCTCATCTCCCATTGTCCTGCTTCTTTTCATTCCAGATTTATTCACATCATTTACCCATACATCCAATCCTGGATCGCAAATTTCAAATCCTGCACCTTACCCAACAGCCAGATCGCCGCAAGCGGCAATCCCATCGGGCTAATCAAAAAAGCTATAACCAGCAAAATCACACCATTCTGCGGGGAATAGGTAATCAGCACAGCCACGCCAAGCAGAGCAATTACCGTGCTAAGCAGACCAAGCACCAGACCGGATATGTAGATCAGCCCCATGCAGAGCCAGACAAAAAGCGTCAACACCAAAACGACCGGTGCAGTTACGATCATCAGTAGACATTTCAAAATCTTCATTCCTGTTCCTCCTTCCAACGCTCCAGATGCCGTTTGCACAGGGCATCCGCTTCTCTCTCATCATCTTCCGTCACTTCCCGTTTTCCTTTGGTCAGTTCAATCTCCAGATAAGTCCGGTAATCATCGGCTAAGAGGTCGAACAGTTCCTTGGGAGTATGGCACACCTCGCCAGAGCAATAGTGAAAATCTTGGTCAAATTCAACTCTTACACATCCATGGCGGCTGATATAAACTTCTATGGTCTCGTCTGCGGTCAGGTAATCCGCAAAAATCTCCAGCACCTTTTCAAAGGTCAGCATCTGTTTTCACTCCTTTGCTACGCTTCTTATTCTACTCATATTATCCGGTACGGACAGGCAAAAGACAAGGATACAGACAAAAAGAAAAAGCGGAGGAAGGTGCGGCGAAGAAACGCCGTTCCTCCCTCCGCAAATGGAGTATCTATCCCTGTTATGAAAGTTTGGAGAGTTGGGTAAGGATTTCCTTTACACCCTCCCACAGTTGTTCCTGCCGCTGGGATATATCCTCCAAGTCAGCATTATAAACCCGCCCGGTCTCATGCACTTTGCGGGTCAGCTGGTTCAAGTTGTTGCTGCTTCGGCGCATCAGGGAGACCAACTCCTTCAGCTCTGGCAGTTCCAGCTTGACCACATAACCATCCAGCGCCATTTTCCGCAGATAAGCGCTCAAATTCTCTGTCCCGTATTGCTGCATCTTTTGATGGATCAGTTCCAGTTCTTCTGCGGACACCCAAAACAAAACCGGCACATCCCGCTTGCGCTTTGCCATGGTTATCGCTCCGGCTCCCGTTTTTTCGGGGCGGCAGACTTATGGGCGGGCAGCTCCTGTTTGAGCTTATCCCGTACTGAGGGACGGGACGGTTCCAGTTTTTCTCTCTGGGTACGGCTGCGCTGCTGTTCTTCACGCACCAGATCAATAAAACCATCCAGCACAGCAGGGTGGCTGTTTAAGGCATAACCACAACGGACGGTTTCGGGATTCTCATTAGGAATGGTCTTGGCCCATTCTTTGTTGCGTCGGGAGTAGCGCCCATCCCAGTCCTGAAGCTGGACGGTGTTAGCCAGAACCATAGCCACACGCTCCATGCCATAGGTCTCGATCACACCCTTTGCCGCATCGTGGCTGAGATACATTCCGTCGAAGTGTTCCCGCACCGCCGCTTCAATGGACTCCTTGCATTGGAGATTTACATTGTTGGAAGCTCGGTACTGCTCCAGCTCCCCATGTTCTCTCGCATAGGCAGCTGAATGGGGATAGACCGGTGTTGTTCGCAGTTCCTCTTTAGCTCTGCACACATCGTCGGCACGGTTCTCAATGCTGTCCCGGATCACATCCATGTGACCGGTCTCCAGCTTTTCAAAGTAGCTGTACACATCCGCCAGCGGCGAAGAAGATTCCAAAAGCGCCTGTGCCTGGGCATCGGTCAACTCCAATTCCTCCATTGCCATCACGATGTCCTCGCGGATGGTGTACTCATAGGCATGGTTTAAGACTTCTTCCGGGGACTGGCTTTTCAGCCAGTCCCGGAACTTGTCCTGTTCGGCAGTCATCTTTTCAAAAAGGGCTGTATTCAGATCGTTGGTATTCATGTTATCGCACCTCCTCATGCTGTTTTGGTTTCTTGTCTGTACTGCGGGGCGTCGCCGGACGCTTCAGGCTGTCCAGCACCGAAGTCCGTGTGCTTTTGGCAACAACAGCCTCTGCGTGCGCCTGTCCCTTTCCGTCGATGTTGAGCAAAGTATCCAGCTCCACCAGACGGGCATTTTTGCTTCGCAGTTCTTCTTCATAAAGGAATGGCTTTCCGACTTCCTCCTTTGCGGCAGCCTGCTGCTGATAGAGGTTATCCAGCTGGGCCTTTGCCGCCTCCAGACGCTGGGGCATCTGGGCGAGGGCATTGTCGATACGGGTAAGATTTCCGCGAGGGTCTATACCCAGGGTTGCCCGGTGGGTCATCTGTCCTTTCAGCAGGAGCGTATACTCCTGTTTCCATGCGGAAAATTCCACGGATATGGCATAGCCCCGGTAGCTGCCGATCTGCACTGGATCGGAGGTTTTGACCTCCTTGCAGGCATCCAGAAGTGCTGCGCCGGCATTCTCCTTATCGGTCAGCAGATCACCTCGGATTTCCATACCAGCAAAACCGTCCTCCGGGTGCGGGTGCGCTGTCAAAACCTCCAGGTCAGATTCAAAGCCCTTGATAAAACCTTTGTGCTTTTCAATCTCCTCCGGGAAGTATTTGAGCAGCTGGTCCTCCAAACGATATTGCTTGCTCTGGTGGTCGGCTTTCATCAGCTTCAGGCGGGATACCTCCACATCCAAATCCATACGCTCCTTGATGCGGGGATCTCCGGCACACAAAGCCTTGATCTCGGCAAAACTGAGGGCTGTTTCATCCACATCATCGCAGGAGCGCACCGGCGATTTAGAAGTCATGATCTGGCTGATGAATTTTTGTTTATTCTCCACCGTCTGCCAGAGGTATGCGTCAAAGGTTCCTTCGGTCACATAGCGGTACACATGGACAAGAGGATTCTGGTTACCCTGGCGCTCGATACGGCCCTTGCGCTGGGCAAGGTCTCCCGGTCTCCACGGACAGTCCAGGTCATGAAGTGCCACCAGACGGTCCTGCACATTGGTGCCTGCGCCCATCTTGGCGGTGCTGCCCAAAAGGACACGCACCTGACCGGTACGGACTTTAGAGAACAACTCCTTTTTCCGCACTTCGGTGTTGGCTTCATGGATAAAAGCGATCTGGTCGGCAGGCATTCCCTGAGCAATGAGTTTCTGACGAATATCGTCATATACCGTAAAGACCGGTTCCTGCTCCGGCAGAGGCACAGCGCCTTCCAATGCGTGAAGCAGTGGATTATCCAGCGTTTTCGCCGCCTTGCTTGCAGGAGCTTTTGCCTGCGGTGTAGAAATGTCGCAGAACACCAGCTGGGTCAGCTTGTCAGCTTTGCCATCCCGCCAGATCTGCATGATGTTGTCCACGCACTGATTGACCTTTGTGCCAGGTTCATCCGGCAGCATCTGGTTGACGATTCTCTGGTCCAGGCCCAGCTTACGGCCATCCGAGGTAATCTTGAGCATATTGTCCTGGGACGGGTCAACGGTTCCGCTGTGTACCAGCGATGCGCGCTCCGAAAGGGTCTTGACCATTTCCTGCTGATGTTCGGTAGGCTGCGCCACGATGTTGTGGTATTCCACCTCCGGGGTGGGCAGGTTCAGTTGGTCGGCGGTCTTGATGTCCGCCACTTCTTTGAACAGGTTCATCAGCTCCGGCAGATTAAAGAACTTGCTGAATCTCGTTCTTGCCCGGTAGCCGGTGCCTTCCGGTGCCAGTTCCAATGCTGTGACGGTCTCTCCAAATCGGGAAGCCCAGCAGTCGAAGTGGGTCATGTTCAGTTCTTGCAGGCGTTCATACTGAAGATAACGCTGCATGGTGTAAAGCTCGGTCATGGAGTTGCTGACCGGGGTGCCGGTGGCAAAAATCACGCCACGGTTTCCGGTGATCTCATCCATATAGCGGCACTTGGCGAACATATCGCTGGACTTTTGGGCATCGCTGGTGGAGAGACCTGCCACATTCCGCATTTTTGTGTATAGAAACAGGTTTTTATAGTTGTGGGCCTCGTCCACAAACAAACGGTCCACGCCCAGCTGCTCGAATGTCACCACATCGTCCTTGCGGCCCTCAGCCTGCAATTTCTCCAATCTGGCTTCCAGAGATTTGCGGGTGCGTTCCAGCTGCTTGACAGTAAAACGCTCGCCGCCGCTGGCCTGTACCTCTGCAATCCCCTCGGTGATCTCGTCGATCTGTTCATAGAGAAGCCGTTCCTGACGCTCCCGGCTGATGGGGATACGCTCAAACTGACTGTGTCCCATGATAATGGCATCATAATCACCCGTCGCAATACGAGCGCAGAACTTCTTTCGGTTATGGGTCTCAAAGTCTTTTTTTGTGGTGACTAAGATATTGGCGGAAGGATAGAGACGCAGAAACTCCGACGCCCACTGCTCGGTCAGATGGTTTGGAACCACAAAGAGAGATTTCTGGCACAATCCCAGGCGTTTGGCTTCCATCGAAGCAGCTACCATCTCAAAAGTTTTGCCTGCGCCTACTTCATGTGCCAACAGGGTATTTCCTCCATACAGCACATGGGCGATGGCGCTTTTCTGATGTTCCCGCAGGGTAATGGCCGGGTTCATGCCCCCAAAAGTGATATGGCTGCCATCATACTCGCGGGGACGGATAGAGTTCATTTCTTCGTTGTACTGGCGCACCAAAGTCTGGCGGCGCTCCGGGTCTCTCCAGATCCAGTCCCTAAAGGCTTCCCGGATCGCCTGCTGTTTTTGAGCTGCCAGGGTGGTCTCCTTGGCGTTCAGAACCCGGCGCTCTTTTCCGTCTGCGTCCTCTATGGTGTCATAGATGCGGACATCCCGCAGGTTCAGGCTGTCCTCTAAAATCTTGTAGGCATTGGCACGACTGGTCCCATAGGTGGTATAAGCTGCCACATCGTTGTAGGATACAGAAGATTTCCCCTTGATCTGCCATTCAGCGGTAAAGGACGAATAGTTGACCCCGATACTGCGCTGGAGATAAAACGGGGTATTAAAGGTCTCATACATAAACTGCTGGATATATTCCTTGTCAATCCAGGTAGCGCCCAGACGCACCTCAATCTCCGACGCATCCAGGTCTTTGGGCTGGGCGGCGGTAAGAGCTTCCACATTGACTGCATAAACCGGGTCCTGCTGTGCCGCCCGCTGCGCCTGACGCAGTTTTCGGCGTACATTGCCAGAGAGGTATTCATCAGCAGTCACATAATGGGGCGTTCCGTCCTGCTCCAACTGTCCCGGTACACGGAAGATTACGCCTTGCAGCTCTCCGGCCAGTTCTTCTTTTGTTTTTCTGGTAAGCTGGCTCATATAGTCCATATCCACGCAGGCTTTTTCCGAGATGGACACCGCCAGTGCTTCACTTGCCGTATCCACCACAGCCACCGCCTGATGGGGCTTAATGGTCCGCTTGGTGAACATATCTGCCTTGCGTTCCAGCTTTCCGTCCTCGTCGATGACTTCCAGCGCACAGAGCAGGTAATAGGAAGAATCGTCTGCATAGGCCAGACGGTTTGCACGGTCATTGATGAGACCGTATTTGGAAGAAAAGCTGTCATAGAGACTGTTCAGTTCCGCCTGCTTCTCCCGAATGGTGCTGTCCGGAACCGCTGCATCCATCTGAAGGTCGATCAGTTCCTGCACACAATCACGCAGTCCCACAAGACCTTTTACACGGGCTTCGGCGGTGGCGTTGAGGTCAGGGCGCACCATACGGCTGTTTTCCCGGTAGTACACCTGCCCATCTACAATGGCATAGGAATAGTTCTTCACATTGGGGTCGGCAGGAATGGAGGTGTCAATAGCTTCGCCTTCGCCCAGCTCCGGCAGCTCTGCCTCCTGATAAGTGCCATGAATGTACTTCACCGCATCATGCAGCTGGTCGGAAAGCTCCAGTCCCTCGATAGGGTTCACGGTGTAGTCCATACCATGAGCAGTGCTTACCGGTTCCTGTCGGCCCAGCACCATTTCCGGGTGGTCCAGGAAATAGCGGTTGATGGCAAAGCCGTCCTGCGTCTGTCCGGTCTGGGTCCACTCTGGTGCAATGTCCAGCGGACGGTCACGCTTTTGCAGGAAAATGATGTCTGAAACGACCTCTGCACCAGCGTTTTTCTTGAAAGCGTCATTGGGCAGACGGATGGCTCCCAGCAGCTCGGCACGTTGAGCAAGATACCGGCGCACGGTGGAATCCTTGGCGTCCATCGTATAGCGGCTGGTGACAAAGGCCACCACGCCGCCGGGACGCACCTGGTCGAGTGCTTTGGCAAAAAAGTAGTTGTGGATGCTGAAATTCAGCTTATCATAGGCTTTATCTCGAACCTGATACTGGCCGAAAGGCACATTACCAATGGCAAGGTCATAGAAATCTCGCCTGTCGGTGGTCTCAAAGCCTCCTACTGTGATGTCCGCCTTGGGATAGAGCTGCTTTGCGATGCGCCCGGAAACAGGGTCCAGCTCCACGCCGTACAGACGGCTGTTTCGCATTTTCTCCGGCAGCATACCAAAGAAATTGCCCACACCCATAGACGGCTCCAGAATATTTCCGGTCTCAAATCCCATACGGTCCACCGCTTCATAGATGGCCTGAATGACCGTAGGGCTGGTGTAATGGGCGTTGAGGGTAGAGCTTCTGGCGGCGGCATATTCCTCCGGGGTCAACAGTTCTTTTAGCTGGGCATACTCTAAAGCCCATACCGGTTTCTCCGGGTCAAACGCATCAGAGAGACCGCCCCAGCCCACATATCGAGAAAGAACCTCCTGCTGTTCGGGGCTTGCCTGCTGTCCGGCAGCTTCCAGCTCTTTCAGCAAACGAATCGCATTGACATTTGCCTGGAACTTGGCTTTCGGACCGCCTTCGCCCAAATGCTCATCGGTAATGCGGAAGTTTTTTGCATTGCGGCGCAGGTTAGCCTTATAATCCTCATAAGATGCTTCCTCGGCAGCTTTGGCATTGGGGAAGGTCTGCCACTGGCCATTGACCTGAATGGAAACCGGGTGTTCGTCCAGCACTTCTTCAAAGGTTTTCTCCGGCTCAGTCACAGGGGCTGGCGGCTCCGGCTCCTCGATATGCAGTCGTTCCACCACCACATCATAAGGCAGATTGTTCTTGTCTCCTGGATAGACGGCCACGGTCTCGGAATGGAAGGCCGGGGATTCGGCAGACGGTTGGGGCTGTTCCTGTCCAAAACCGTCCTGCTGACGGGCATACATCCCGCGCAGCAAAGGTGCAACCTCATCCCAGCGGAAATATAGCATAGCCAGACGCTTTTCCTCTGCATCCATGACTTCCAGCTCTATGCCCTGTGCCGTGGTACGGTAATCGGCAATATCGCCGGTCTCCAGATTCAGTGTCTCGATCTCACCGGAATAGGCTCTGCTCAGCCAGTAGGCAATCTCGCTGTTGCTCCTGCCGGATTGCAGCAGCGTGTAAATCTGCTTTTTATCCGCTTCATCCATCAGTCCATGAGCCAATACATCCCGCAAGTCCTGATCTGCCTTGTCCGGGTCACTGGGAAAAAATTCGGTATAGTAAGCATTGCGGCGGTCTGCCCGAAGCAGCTGCTCGAACTGTTCTTTACGCTCTGCCCGGTAGATGGGATATACCATACCGGTGGGCAGAAGCTGCACGGTGTCATTCCGCAGCTCTGTGATCTGATAGGTGGCATCCTCGATATACACGGTATCGCCCACGGCATAGACCGGGGCAGCAGGGTCATAGGATGTTCTTTGCGGAGTAGGGCGGCGAACTGCATCATATTCCTCATCGGAAATGGAAACTTCGGAAGTCTGCTCTGTCTCGGCATCTGCGATCTGCTCGGCATCTGACATCACCTGTTGGATAAACGGGGCATTGTCCAGTTTTTCCGGGTCTGCCACCTGGCCGTTGACGATCCCTCTTTCCTCCAGAGCTTCCCGGATGGCGATGGGGTCGATGTTGTCAAAACGTTCCTGTTCTTCTTCGGTATAGAACCGGTCCTCCTGAATGAGCTGGGCAATCCGGCGCTGTACCTTCGGCCAGGGCAGCTGCGTTTCCTCCGGACTTCCGGCACGGACAACGAACGGGATGTTGCTGCCACTGTATTCCTGAGCCAGCCATGCGGCGGTATCTTTTTCTCTTGCATGGTCTTTCATATAGCGGACAACAGCGTGTTTACTCTCGATATTGCCGTTCCATGCACAAAGGGCAGTATCAATATCTTCCTGAGAAAGAGGGCGCAGAAGCTCATGGAGCTTTGGATAGGTCTCGTCGATCACTTCCCGGTGTAAACGCTGACGGAACTCCGGCGCATCCGAATAGAGTCGGATCAGCTCCATATCCTTAGAACCAAGGACTGCACGGCGCACAGCGGCATTACCCTCGATGACAGCATTTTCACGGTCAGAATGACCGCAGGCATTGCGATATGCGGTATCCTCGGAAATGGCGGCAGTCACCACAGGCTTATACTGCTCAAACTGCTCCCCAAGGGTAGGCTTTGGCGTTTCTTTCTCCACCTCCGGCTGCTGTGCTTGAATGGCATCTTCTTCTGCCAGTTCCTTTTCAGCCTGGATCTTGTCATACTGCGCCTGTTCCTGTTCGGTAAGATAGCGGTCTTTCTGGACAAGTGAGGTAATGCGCTTGGCAACCTTTTCCCAGTTCAAGTGAACATCCGGGCAGTCCTGCTTTTTATAGTGCAGTCCTTTCCCATCGTGATCTTCGCCGCTGTGTGTTGCACCGGACAAGGCATGAGAGCGTCCGCCAATGCCATACTCGTCTTTGAGGAATCTTACTTTCTCCTTATCCGTATGGTTTTCCATGAAGAACGCATAGATACGGCCTTTTCCTCCGGCGAAACTGCTTCCGCCGGTCATGGCGGCGTCGATCTCATCCTCGGTAATAAAGTGCTGGACGGTTGGCACTTGGGAAAGCTCTGAAGAAAAGGTCCTGCGGGGCAGGTCAAGGTCCTTCAGGTTCTCCCAGATCTCCCTCGGTCTATGATAGTGAAAACGCAACAGGTCACGGTCCTGCTGATAGGCAGTCCAGAAGGCAGCGTATTCTTCCTTGAGGGTCTGGCGGAAAGCCGGGTCACTCAGCTGCTCCGTCAGGCGGCGGGTCTCCTCTGGGAAACCATTGCCTTTGATCTCTGACAGGCAGGACAAATATCCGGCTTTTCTGGCGTCCTCACTGAGATCGTGATACAGATGCCAGAGCTTTTCCGAGAGGAGGGAGCGTTCATAGCCTGCCGCTTCTGCAAGCTCCACATTGGAGGCAAACTGACCACTTTCCAAAAGCTCCCCGATACGCTCTGCGGCGCTCTCCCAGGAAATGACCTGGGCAGACCTGTCATAACGGACAGACTTCCCGTGGGAAAGATGGATACCATCCTCGGCATACCATGCACTCACACTGCCAAGGCCGTTGCCACCGTGGTACAGCGTTTTCAGTATCTCGGCAATCTCAGCGGTGGTTTTCTGCTTTTCAAAGGCCGCAACCACACGCTCCCTCTGACGGTCTGTATTGCCTCCCAAACGCAGCATATGGTCAATGTCATTTTGGGCAAAAGAAAAAGCAGAGGATGTATGCGCTACATTCTCTGCTTCATCTATGGATTGGATCTGTTCCGCTTCGGAGAGGAACAGGTTTAGAGTCAGCTGTTGATAAGCTCCGCCATCAGGATTTCCTCGGCCTGGGCTTTGCAGGTGTTCATCAGCCCCACCCACTTCATGGGATCGCTGGCTTTCAGTTCCTCGGTGGCTCCCGCTTCCTTCGCCAGCTGGGGCATCATCTGCTCCAGTCTGCTCTGGGCGGTCTCGTCGATCTCCAGAAGGTGCGGGTACAGCTTCTCGCTCAGCAACATCTGGTTGTAGAGGATGGGACGGTGTTCCTTCAGGTAGGTTTTCCTCATCCTTCCGTACTTGCCCAGGGGTTTCTCCGGCTGCTGGCTCAGCTTCAGGTCGGGAATCAGATAGTCTCCGTTCTGGATATAGGTCATGGGATTGTTCATCTTGTTTGCTCCTTTCTTGGTTGGCTTCGCGCTCTGCATTTCGGACGGTAACGCCGATCTGCCGCAGCACCTGCTGGTTGATCTGGCTGACCGCTGTTCCCAGCGCTCCGATGGTTGCCGGAGTATTGAAATCAAAGATCGCCATGAAATCTTCGTGGTCGAAGTAGCGTTCCGGCTCCAGTCCACAGCGGGACATCAAAGCGTAAGTGATACTGACGGTGGCTGCTGCCTTGAACTGTACTCCGATGTTAAACTCATCATATTCCTCCAAAAAGGAACCGTCAACGATATAGAAGAAGTCCTGCTGATGCTCCGTCCAGTATTCCTCAGCCAGTTTTCCGGCTACCTCGGTGAGCTGTCCGGCAAGGTCATCACCGGAAACATCATAGGTGCGCTCAAGCATGGCCTGCACCGAATCCAAATGGCGCTCCTCCAGCTGCCACAGCCAGGGAGTGCGGGAATGTTCACGGGTTCCGGTGTCGGAAATATCAAAAACATAGCGCAGGCGAGGCCTGTCCCCGGAATCGTCCACCAGAGCAATTCCCTTGGAGCCGCGCCTTACATACCGGCCCATCTTTTCATTCCACAAATCGTACTCTGCACAGGCGGTGGCGTCCGGACGCTGGGCGTAGATCATCAACTGCTCATGGAACGGGTACTTGTAAAGGCGGGAAGCAGTGGTGAGAAACCCTGCCCATTCCTGCCAGCTCCCCGTGAGCTGCGTTGTTACCTTCTCCGCCATCTGTGCATATAGTTCAGCTTTGGTTGGCATAGTGTTCTGTCCTCCTTTCAGTTTTGGGGTAAAAAGGTGGGGTGGCATATTGCCACCCCATCCCTGCGATTATAGTGTTTACTGGTCAAAATCCGGATACAACTCCAGCTCGGCAAACTCGGCATCACTCATGGCCTGGAGCTTGCCCAGTGCGCTGTCTGTCAACTCCCGCAGCTCGGTTTCCTCCGGGGCCAGCTCGCCGCGCATCTCACGCAGGCTGTCGATCAGTCCGGTGCGGCTGCCGGTATTGTAAATGCACATCAGGTTCATTTCCTCAAAAGTAAAGTTTCCCATATCAAATCTCCCTTTCCGCACTCTTTTTTGGCGCTATCTTTTTGTGTTCTGCCTTGGGCTGGCTTTTCAGCTGCTCCATGACGGACTTTTTCTTTTCCCGTTCCTCCCGATGGGCAGCGGTAGCCAAATCCATGAGGGAAATGGGCTGACCGCTACGGGCCTGCTGTTCCAGCTCTGCCACCGTAGGCTCTTTTGCGCCATTGTTGATGATACCGTCGATCATGCCGTAATCGTCCTCCACGGCCATCTCCGCATTTTTCAACGGATTTTCCGGCAGGAATCCGGGGATCTGGGTAAAACCAACACTGTCACAGTAATGACAGGATACCTTACCGTCCTGCTTGATCGCAACGATGTCACTGACACTCATAGAAGGACTGTGAAAATCCGCCGGCTTTTGCAGATTAAACTGCTCATATAGTTTTTCCAGCTGCTCCGGTACCGTGCCAGACTCCCTCAGCGGAGCTGTGTAAATGAGGTCATAATTGCTGCGGTCTATGGAAATGTCATGGGACTTTAACCAATCCAGATTCATAAAGCGCACATTCTGCGGATCGTCACGGCTCACCTGATAGATAGCAAAGCAATCTCTGTTCTGGGATAGAAATGCCTGTTCGCGTTCCTGCTGATGTTCCTGACGCTCCATGACCTTTTCGTGGAACTGAGGGCTTTTCTCCCATTCCTCACGGTCCACGCCAAAAAGACCGCCATGATCCATGATTTCCTGCGGGTCAAACACCATGCTCTCCGTATTGTCCTCATGCAGCACATAAACGGTCAAACCGGCAGCATCCAGTTCCAGCGCCCGTTCTCTGGTAACAGGGAACATCCCATCATAGGAGTAGCCGTATTCCTGCATATCTGGTGTGGAGACCTGCTCATCCGGCATGGGGTATTCATCCAGTGCCTGCTCCTGTGCTTCCGGCAGCTGGGAAGAAGCAGCCATCTGACTGGCCTCTGCCTGCATCTGCTGGTAGGCAGCTTCCTGCAAGGTCTCAATCATGGACAACGGTGCGTATTTTACCGAGTCTCTGCCCAAATCGTTGTCATCACAAATCTGGAGAACTGCCTTCATGCGGGAAATCTCCGGCATATCCAGCTGACCACCATCCAGCTCTTTCATGGATGCGGCATCGTAAAGGGTATAGTCCCAGCCGCTGTCACAGGACTGGATATGAAGATAGGTGGCATTGTCGATCAGAAACAAAGCCTCCTGCTGATTGGCGTCCGCCCCCAGCACTTCCATTTCCGGCATTGCCGCAGCCAGTTCCTTTACCGCTTTTTGCACCAGAGGATTATCACGGTAATAGTCGATTGCCTGGATGGTGTCTAGGTCAATGGTCTGGCCGGTCAAAATCGGAAAAGGTCCTTCATAGTCGCTTCCGTCTTTCAGCTCAAAACCAATGCCCTTGATCCCGTTCATTCGTTCTGCCGGAATCTCCTGATAAATGCGGATTGCTTCCTCCAAAGACAGGTTATCGTGGTATTCTCCGAGGTTTGGAAATTCCATGCACTCTGCTACATAGTAGGTCAGATCGCCGGTCTGCTGTCTATCAGATACCTTAGCGGCATCTTCTGGCTGCTCTATCGGGGCGGGTTCCGGCTCTACCTTTGCATGAGGGTCGATTCCGCGCTCTTTGCAGATTTCCTTATAGTGGCGCTCAATATCGGAGATCAAAGTGCCGGAGGTTTTGTTGATGGTCTCCAAACTGGCTCTCAGTTCTTTCAGCTCCTTGCCCTGACTCCAACTGGCAATATAGCCAAAGCTGTTTTCTCCTGTCTCAATTCCAAAATATTTGCAGACTGCATAGGAGATGCTTTCAGCCTCCACTTCTTCCGTGTGACGGTTTTTGATTGCCTGTTTTTCTGCGGTTGCATCTTCCTCAACTGCAAGACGCCATTCAAACTGATTTTCGTCCACATAGCGCCAATCCATATCAGAAGCAAACTGTTCGGCTTCTTTTTCTGTGGCAAAATCCAGCTTGAAATCATGCTTAGTTCCACCTTCACTCTCCAGCACAACCTTCCATGACGGTAGCATTTCATATTTTTTAGGGTCATGGAGCTTGCTGTGAGCAATCTCGTGAACCGTGGCCGAAACCGTCTGCACCTCGCTCATGCCCTGACGAATGGCAATTTTCTGATGATCAGCAGAAAAATAGCCGTCCGTATCGGCGGCCATTGCTTCAAAAGTAATCGGCACCGGTGCGCTGCGGCGCAGGGCCTCCATGAATGCCTCATAATTTGGCACATTGCCGGAAAGGGATGATGCAAGCTCAGGCAAAGGTTTCCCGTCGGTCTGGCTCACATCAAAGACCTTGACAGGGCGAAACATGGGAATCTCGATTTCTTTTTCCTCTGTGACGATCTTTCCGTCTTTATCCAGAATCGGAGCCTTGGTATCTGGGTCCAGCTTCTGCTCCTCGATTTTCTTCTTATACGGTGTGGGAGCGATGATGGTAATGCCATGCTCGCCCTTTTTTACATGACGCTCAAACTGGTCTTTCCACTTATTGTATCCGGCTACCAATGTGGCGTCCGGCTTCTGCATATAGATGAGCATGGTGTTGTTTACCGAATAGCGGTGGAAGCGGGACATAACGGACAGATAGCGCATATACTTTTCACTCTCAAACAGTTCTTTGATGCCCTGCTCGATGCCATCTGTGATTTCCCTTAGCCGTTCTCGGTTGGTGGGTTTGTTCTCAGCCATGATTTTCAATCTCCTTTCCAAGTGTGTGATTTCTGCTGTGTGTTCTGCAATCCATGCCTTTTGTTCTTCTTCACTTTCATAAAGAAAAAGGTCCAGCAGGTACTCTACATAGGCTTTCTTCTGGATTGCTTCCACAAAACGGGGGTGCGGTTCTTCCTCCGGTGTCCTGGGAGAACGGTCGGCTTCCCATTTTTTCAACAGATAGTAGTAATCGGACAGTACACGGTAACAGCGCTGTCGATCCTCCCGAAACTTCTGTGCCTCGGTTTTTTGCCGGACATATCTCCTGCGGGGCGGGGCCTGACTGTCATAGATCAGGCCAAAGTCCTGTGCCAGTTTCTCTGCCGCTTCTTTTGGGGAGAGGTTAAAGAGCTTTGCGGTAAAGTCGATCACATCCCCATCTGCACCACAGCCAAAGCAGTGGAACCGCTGGTCTACCTTCATGCTGGGATTCTTATCATCGTGAAAGGGACAGCAGGCCATGCCAGTTCGACTGACTTTTATCCCGTAAAACTCTGCCGCTTCTCTGGTGCTGACCGACTGCTTGACCGCTTCAAATACATTCTCTGCCATGTGCCTTTAACTGCCGGACTTTTTCACAGGGGGCTGGTATCCGGCGGCTTTTGCTCGCTCACTGGCAGCTTTGCGGCGCTCGGCGCTGTATGGCTCCCGGACTGATACACACCGCTTGGGGACAGTAAAGTTATGAGCGTCCTTTCGGGTGATCTGGTCGGGGTGCTTTTTTGCCAGCAGTTCCAGCTTCTCCATCAGACGGGGATCGTGGGTGTAGACCTCAGCCATTGGTTCTGCCTGGTTATAGAGGAGAATGGTTTCCCGTTCCACTAAAGAGAGCTTCATCGGCTGCCTCCTTTCCGCTGGTCAAATTCCAGCTTGAAGTTGGCATACTGTCCATCGTCCTCCAAAACCACAGTGGCATCGTAGGTCTTGCCGGTTTTCTCCGAATATAACCCCGTCACACGGACATGGCCATCGTTCAGCAGCGCAGACACCACAGCCTTGGTCGGCTGTTTTTTCTTGGCAGCCCACCATTTGTTGTTTTTCCAGATTGCAAATCTGCAAGAATCATTCTGACAGAAGAAGCCTTTTTGCAGTTCTGCAACTCCCCCACCGCAGCGAGGGCATTTGCCCACCACCTCGTGGGGCGGAGTGAACAGGTACTCAGTTCCCTTGATGACCTGATAAGTCCCCACCAGATCTTTCAGCATGGTGCTGATCCCGGCCAGAAACTCCTCTGGGGCAAGCTGCCCGCGCTCGATCTCTCCCAGGCGGTACTCCCACTCGGCAGTCAGAAGCGGCGATTGCAGTTGTTCCGGCAGCACTGTGATAAGGGAAACTGCATCGTGGGAAGGGAGAAGCTGCACCGTTTTCCTGCTCTTTTTTCGTTCCAGAAAACCGGCAGATACCAGCTTTTCCAAAATACCGGCACGGGTGGCCGGTGTCCCCAGACCTTTTCGCTCAGCATCCTCTGGCATATCATCTTTCCCGGCAGTCTCCATTGCGGACAATAGGGTGTCCTCCGTAAAGTGCTGAGGCGGACTGCTTTTGCCTTCTTTGACGATTGCCGCAGCAACCGAAAGGGTCTGGCCTTCGGTCAGCTCCGGCAGAGCTTTCTCTGCGCCCTCTTTTTTCGTCTCTGCATCCTTCATTTTGGCACGGTAAGCGTCCTCCAGTGCTTTCCATCCGGGATGCTTCACCGTTTTTCCTTTTGTGGTAAACTCCCCACCGGCACACGCTGCAATCACAACAGTTTCCGAATAGATATGGGGCTGGGCTACGGCGCACATCAGACGCAGGGCCACCAGCTCCAGCACCGCTTTTTCTCCCGCAGGAAGGGCAGAAAGGTCTGCATCCTTGAGATTTCTGGTAGGGATTACTGCGTGATGGTCGGTTACTTTCTTATCGTTGATGACCGTATGCGGATCACAGGTAATGGCGATCCCTTTGCGAAACGGCATAGCACTGGCAACCAGATTCACCAGCATCGGCAGGCTGTCTGCCATATCACCAGTCAGATAGCGGCTGTCAGTACGGGGATAGGTGCAGAGCTTCTTTTCATACAGGCTTTGTAGATAGTCCAGGGTCTGCTGGGCTGTAAATCCAAGCAGGCGGTTGGCATCTCTTTGCAGGGTAGTCAGGTCATAGAGGGCAGGCGGCTTTTCGGACTTTTCCTTGCACTCCACCTTTTTGATTGTGACATTTGCACCCTGACAGGTTTCTTTCAGCTGCTCAGCAGCGGCCTTATCCGCCATGCGCTCCCCGGATACGGTAAGACCGGGCAGCTCCAGCGCCACGGTATAAAAGGGAACCGGCTTAAAGATGTCGATCTCAGCTTCTCGCTGGACAATGAGCGCCAGTGTTGGGGACATCACGCGCCCGATGTTGAGGGTACGGTGATACAGCACGGAAAAAAGCCTTGTGGCATTGATTCCCACCAGCCAGTCGGCCTTGGCACGGCAGAGGGTAGCATCTCGAAGTCCGTCATAGTCCGCACCGGGGCGCAGGTTTGCAAAGCCTTCCCTTATGGCGGAGTCCTCCATCGAAGAAATCCAGAGCCTTTTCATCGGCTTCTTGCAACCTGCCAGCTCATAGACGCTGCGGAAGATCATCTCGCCCTCGCGTCCGGCATCACAGGCATTTACCACTTCCGTCACATCCGGGGCATTCATCAGCTTTTTGAGAATATCAAACTGCTTTTTCTTATCCTTTCCCACTACCATCTGCCAATGCTCCGGCAGAATAGGCAGATCATCATATCGCCACTTGGCATACTTGGGATCATAGCTGTCTGCATCCGCAAGACCGGCCAGATGACCCACGCACCAGCTGACACGCCAGCCGTTACCCTCCAGATACCCGTCCTTACGGACGGTTGCGCCGATCACCGCCGCCAAATTCTGGGCAACTGATGGTTTTTCGGCAATTACCAATTTATGTTGAGCCATGATGGTTCCTCCTCTCTTTGAGCCATCGGGACATTTCCCGGTGACAGATACCTACGCAGGGTCTTCCATAATTCCCGCAACCATAGCAGGGGTGGCTGTGGGGCAAAGAAGGAGGACGGGAAGTTTCCTTCCCGCCCTCCGGCCTGCGCGTCATCATGCGTTCATGGGGACTGTCTGTGAAACGGGTCATTTCACACTGTCCTCATCATCTTCTTCTGTGCTGCCCCCGTCAGCATCCGGTTCTTCCGACTCCTCACCCTCGGTTTCCCATTCCTCGGAATCTTCCTCTCCATAATCATAATCGTCCAGACTGTCATTGCCCTTGGTCTTAGGCTTGTTCTTAACGAGCTTCAAGTAGGCAAATACGCCACCGCCACCAAGCAGAGCCAGCAAAAGGACCAGCGCAGCCGGGTTCAATCCGGCAGGCTTCTCCTTTTCCGGCTCCGATGTTTCTGCCGGAGGTTCCGGTGCTTTGCCCGTACATTTACTCTTATCAGTTGCGCAGACCGGGCAGGCCGTATTGACTGCCCCTGCTTCACATTTTGTTGAACAGCTACACACAGCAGCCGGCTCCTCTTTGACATTTTCATCTTCCATCAGTGCCATCAAATCCGCTTCATCCACCTGGTTCAGAAAGTGAACAGCAGTCTTTTTATCCTCATTAGCCCTGTCGATCAAAATGTAAAAATAGTTGCCAGCCTTGGTGGTAACGGTAATGAGCTGCTTATTGCCACCAAAATCATCCACCAGAGCGGCATTGCCATCTGGTGTAAGTGCCGGTGCCGGTTATGTTTCTTCCACAATCACATTGCTGTCATTGGTAGAATCCTCTGCCGGTGCCGCCGGAGCCTGTTCTGACCCCTGTGCGAAAGCAGGGATCGTAAAGCCAAATGCCACAACCATTGTCAGGCAAAGGGCGGAAAGTGTTTTGCAAATTCTTTTATTCTTCATAAGCGGTAGCCTCCTGATTATTTGATTCCGACAGTGCTGTATCTCTGCCGTGGTTCATTCCACCGGAAAGCATAGCGTTCAGCTGTGCTGGAGTCATGCGTAGCGCACGAACCATCTGAACGATTTCCAGATTCTCTGCCTCCGTTTTCTGTGCTTCCAGGGTCTTGAGCTTTTCCTGATATTCCGCAATCTTCTCACGGGTTTTCTCAATTTCCTGGTCGATACGTTCAATTTTGTTTTTTGCCATAACCGTTCACTCCTTTCCACAAAGTCTGTTACCAGTTCATCAGACCATAGCCTTTAATGCTTTGATAATTCAGGTCATAACTTTTGATCTTGCAGGCATCGCCGGAATTTCCCTCCACGGTATAAACGCGGCTGCCATCCGTACCGATCACGATACCCACATGGTCTGCTGTCCCATCCAAATCCCAATCAAAGAAAATTGCATCTCCGGGAGCCAGATTGTTATAGCCTCTTGCACCCCATTGTCCATGAGACTGGAACCACGGAACACCTTGCCACTCACAGCCAGCAAAACGCGGCTCACTTTTTCCAGCCTGGTTATAACACCAGGATACAAAGCAGGCGCACCACTCCACGCGGCTGTCAAAGCCATACCAGCTCCAATAAGGATAGCCGCCCACATTGCCGACCTGACGCTTGGCCAGCTCCACCAGCTGCGGATTTCCGGGACGGGTTCCATTTACGAACTGCACACCGGTCAAGTCCTCGGAATTGCTCATGTCAGGGGAACCACCGCCAAACAACAGCGGCTTATTGCCCATGGTCTGCCGGTAAACCTGATACATTTCCATCTGCTCCGGGGTCAGTAACTCCGACGCCACAGCGGAAATGGGCTTGCTGGTGAGTTTCACATTCAAAATGTAATACTCATAGGGGACTTCTTCTGAGGTGGTCTCGCCGGTCTCCGGGTCGGTGGAGGTCTCCGTGCGGTAGCGAATCTCCACTTCCTCAGTAAGCGTCAGCTGATACTGTGCTGCAAACACACGCGCCAGCTCTGCCTGAGCGCTCTGCCGGGTGTAGCCTTGCAAAACGGCAGACAGAAATGCTGCCAGCTCATGAGGGTCATGACCGATCATACCAAGGTCATAGCGATACTCGTCATACCCTGGGTGGCTGCTTTCTATGTTGTCGATTTCCTCCTGCAACTGGGCTTCTCTGGCTGCATAATCTGCCTCCACCGCCAGCATTTCCGGGTCATCCGACGGATAGGTGGTGCCGGAGAGAACGGAACCGATGCTCTGCGCCATCATGGAGCAGGAGGACATGGTATTCATCAGCATACAGGTAATGAGGAACAAAACCCCTGCCATCAGGAAACCCTTCTTGTGGCGCATGACGAATGCCCCTGCCTGCTGTACCTTTTCTTTTACCGTCCTTGCGGCTTTTCCGGTTTTGGATGCAGCCTGGGCGGTATTTCCGGCAGTCTGACCGGCGTGTTTGGCGGCGGCATACTGCTTTTTGATGGCCTGCTTTTGCTGCCAGCGGGAAAGAGGGTTGCTGGCAAACTGGGGATTTTCCTGCAAAGATTTCTGGTACAGAACATTTACATTTGCCTTTTCCAGTTGACGCTCTGCCTGGGCTGCTTTGCGGTACGGCTTCAGCTTGTGGCTGCGATAGCCCTCCCGCACCAGATAAGCGCCGGTCTCCACCGCTTCCTCGGACTTGTGGGCGCTTTCCACGCCCACATTGTCCTGCTCTGTTTCCCGGATCTCTTTGTGGAGCTTGCCTGCGACCAGATGGACGGGAGCTTCCCTGACTCCTTGAGAAACTTTGGAAGGTGGCTTTTTCTTGTCCTCAAAGGTCAGCTTCGAGGTCTTTTTTCCGGTATCCGGGTCAATGACCGTCTGCCTGACCTTTTTCTTTGGGATATTGGCCTGCGCCTTATCTGCTCTGGCCGCAGCTTTCTCCGCTTTACGGATCGGCTTTTCCAGTGCAGGATCAGACCGTTCCTCATCAGTAAAGCGCAGGCGCGGCTCTTTATTCAAACCATTCTCCCAGCATGAGGGAGGACATCATGTAGTGCAGCTCTGCATAAATGGCCATTCCCACAGGATCGTTGAACATACAGCCGGACAGGTAGGCATAAAACTGTGCCACCACATCGGACAGGATCTTCGCCTCTGTTCCTTCCAGAATCAGGCCGCCCATACCTTCTTTAGCACGAATGGCGCTCCAGACCTCTGCCAGACGGAGAAGCCCCACCTGACCGGTCTCATTCAGTTCGGCTGCCTGATCTGCCGCCGTGCGGCACTCACTTACCGCATCGGCCATGACCGTAAGCAGCTGGCTGCGCTGGGCATTTACCGCCCTGTCAAAAAACATCAGCGGGTTTTTATTCAAAATGTTGGGGTTCATAATCATTCATCCTCCTTTTTCAATTCTTGAGGTTTGGTGGTCATAATGCGGTAAAGTTCGGTGTTCTTCGGGAAGTGGTCTACAAACGGCAGGATCGTGGAGCCATAGAACAGCAGGCCCTCGCCCTCACCGGAGTGGGTCACATAGCTAAGCTGGTGCGTGGAAATCCCCAGTTGCTTCGCCAAAATCTGACGGTCTCCGCCTGCCTGGTTAAGCATATACACGAAGTCCGAGTTTTCAAAGATGTTCTCTACCTCGCGGCTGCTCAAAAGGTCTTTGACATTCTGGGTGATACCTGTCGGAATACCGCCCCATTTTCTGAATCGCTTCCAGATTTCCACCGTATAGGCGGCGGTCTGCTCCTCCTTCAAAAGCAGGTGCATCTCGTCGATGTAGTAACGGGTGGACTTGTGGGCGGCACGGTTGATGGTAACGCGGTTCCATACCTGATCCTGAACCACCAGCATACCGATTTTTTTAAGCTGCTTGCCCAGTTCCTTGATGTCATAGCAGACAATCCGGTTATCAATGTCCACATTGCTCTGATGATTGAACACATTCAAAGAACCCGTTACATAGATTTCCAATGCCGTTGCAATGTACTGAGCTTCTTTTTCTTCCTGCTCCCGCAACAGGTTATAAAGGTCCTCCAAAATCGGCATATTCTCCGGCTTCGGGTCATTGAGATATTCGTTGTAAACCAACCGTACACAACGGTCAATAATGGTTTTCTGCACCGGCTGCAAGCCCTCCTTACCGCCCACGATCAGCTCACACAAGCTGAGGATAAAGTCAGACTTGAGTGACAGCGGGCTTTCATCATCCGAATAGTCCAGATTCAGATCCATCGGATTGATATAGTTGGTTGAAGTAGGTGAGATCTTGATGACCTGCCCATGCAGACGCTCAACAAGAGGTGCGTACTCCGCTTCCGGGTCACAGATAATGACATCATCGCTGGTAAGCAAAAAGCAGTTGGCAATTTCTCGTTTTGCGCTGAAGGACTTACCGGAACCCGGCGTACCCAGAATCAGGCCGTTGGGGTTTTTCAGCAGCTTTCTGTCCACCATGATGAGGTTGTTGGACAGAGCATTGATGCCGTAGTACAGAGCTTCTTTCCCGTTCTGGAACAGTTCCTGCGTAGTAAAGGGCACAAAGATAGCTGTGGAACTGGTGGTCAGTCCTCGCTGAATCTCAATCTGATTGAGACCCAGAGGCAAACAGCTCATCAGCCCTTCTTCCTGCTGGAAGTCCAGCCTGGTCAACTGACAGTTATACTTCTGGGCAATAGAGCCTGCCTGAAAGATGTTGTTGCCAAGCTGACGGGGATTGTCCGCTGTGTTCAGCACCAGAAAAGTCAAAAGGAACATTCTCTCGTTGCGGCTCTGCAAATCCTGCAAGAGTTTTTTCGCTTCACTGCCGTAGGTAGCAAGGTCAGATGGAATGATGTCCATGTCGTATCCGGCACGGACTGCTTTTTTCTGTTCCTCGATCTTGCTGCGGTCCAGGTCGGTAATCTTTCGCTTTACCGTTTTGATGGCTTTCACCTGATCCACCGACTGAATGTGCATACTCACAATGAGCGAGCTTTCCATATCCAGAAAATCAGCCAGCAAACGGTCATTCAGTTCCGGTGCGAGAATCTGCAAAAAAGAAACAGCCCCGTATTTCTTACCCATACGGAACTGCTTGCCGGTGCGGAACTCAAAGGAGCTTGGTGCAATAAAATCCTTTGTGGACAGACCGGAAGGAGCCAGCCAGTCCCATTCAAACTGAAACGGGAGTTGTTCATCCATGTGGAATACCGCATGAAGCTGAAAAAGCCTTTCTTTACCGTCCAGCGTTCTGGCAGCTACACCAAGACGCTTAAAGTTATTAAGTATATCGGTCTCAATACGCTCCAGACGGGGTTTGGCGGCTTTGATGCTGTCCGCGTCGATACCAAAGGTCAGGTATTTGGTCTTGATGAGACCGTTGTTACCTCTGGCCAGCTGATTTTGCAGCATTGTGGTGTATTCCTCGCGGATACTGTCAAAGGCGTCCCTCTGGGGCGGGATGGAAATGGAGTTAGCAAAGGTCTCCTCCGATGCCGCAAGGTTCAAAAAAGACAGCTGGAAATGAATCGAGCTGTCAAAATAATTGAGAAAATCACACCACCCCTCAAAGATTGCCGTCTTATCTTCGTTTTGGGAGAGCTGATAGTTGATGTCCTGAAACTGGATGGTCTTTGTGTAGTGGCTGTCCGATACGCGGCAGATTCCGTCCGGCCACATCCGTTCATAAGAGATACTGTCCTGCGCAGATTTTCCTTTTTTGTCCGTGCGGTTAGCGCGGGCAATGGCCGCTTCGATCTGCTTCTTATCGGCGCGGGACAGCTTTTTCTTTGTCTTTACCGGCTGCACAGTTTTTTCCTCGGTTTTTCCGAACATCCGATGCAGCCATTTTTTTATTGCGGTGAACAATGTCATACACCTCCTTATCGAGCATTTCCTGCCGCTTTAATACGGCATAAAAGTTGTTGGTCTGGTAAGGTCGCTGCTTTGGACGGATCACAGCTACTTTGAGAATGTTGCCCACGATCTTTTCCAGGGGCTGTCCATGCTTTTCGTACATAGCCAGCATAAAGAAGGGCAGCATAACCAGCATCATACACATAGCCGCTACACTGTTTCCGGTAGGGTTTCTGAGCAAAAAGAAAAGCGGTACGCCAATAAGCGCTCCGCCCGTGAAGCAGATAAGCTGCCGCTTGGTCAGATTGAACATGACCTTTGTTTTGACTTTTGTTAAGTCCTTGGGTACGGGTACATAAGCCAATGTGGAAACCTCCTTCCGTTTTAGTGTGCCTGAAAGACTGATTTTGCGAGACTGCCGGTTTTGAACAGCGTAAAACATAGCAGTACGGTGTAGCCCACGCAGCTCCAGATTGCCATGATGATGTCATCTTCCAGAGCGATGTTCTGCACCAGCACAGCATAAATTGCCACGCAGACGATAATGAGAAACGCCTGAAAGCCCAGTGCCAGCAGAGATCGGAGGTAATTCTGTCCCATACCGCCCCATTCTTTGCCCATTATTGCAGCCATTGGAACGGGAGCCACCGAAGTTACAAGGTAGATCTCGATCATACGGCCATAAATAACGATAAAGATACAGATATACAACGCCCACATGGTAATGCCAATAAAGAGGGATTGGAACCACAGTCCGAACAGCGGTCCCAAATCCATTTCCATCAGCCTCGGTTCCAGATCGGTCATAACTGAGGAAATGTCAATGGACGCATCCGAATTGATAATCCCTGCCGCCTGCGCCACCACGCTCTGCGCCATATCAAAGACGCCCATCACGATATTCCATGTGTTTGTGACAATGAGGATGGCGGCAGCTGATTTGAACACCCACTTGAAAATCATCCAGGTATCCACATCATGCAGGTTGTTCTTGTCTGCAATCATCTGGATCAGGTCTACGGTCATCACGATAGCCAGGATCACACCTGCAATCGGCACCATGATGGAGTTTGACAGATTCTCAATCATATTGAAAATACTGCCATTCCATCCCTGTGGGGTCTGTCCTACCTGTACGGATATATCCGCGACCTGTTGGTTTACGCTGTCAAACATCCCCGAAAGGTTACTCATAATACCGCCCACCAGCATTTCTTTCAGCCAATTTGTCAGGGCTTCAAGTAAGAAATCCATACGGTGTCAACCTCCTTTCCGCCGCCCCGCAGAACTGCGGGAGCGGCAAGGATTTCATGCAGGAACGCTTAGACAGAGAACAGCCCGGAGAGCAGAGGTACAAGAACCATACCAACAACGGCTACACCAGCACCGGCCATAAGCTGCTTCATTCCCTGAGACTTGGCGCCAGGGTTGTCGTTGCCGTAACCTTCCAACAGGTTGATGACACCCCAGATACCAAGACCAGCACCCAGAGCGATAACGAGAGTCTGAAGAACGGTAATTGCCTGTTCAAAAAATGCCATAAATAATATTAGCCGGAATCATTTGAATGATTAGTTAGGTTTGTTTCATAAGCGCACAAAAGCCGGAACAATCTGCCCTCGATATATGAGAGCCTGATTCCGGCTGTCCTCCTTTTTCATTATTTTGTTGATGATTGCCCGCTTTGTACGCCAATGGCCTCAACAGAGGCAGTTGCGGCAAATAGATACGATCACTCCTTTCTCAGCGGAACCGTATTACACACCCTCCGTGTCTACTTCATATACATCGCAGACCTCATCAGGCTTGAGTTTTAGTCTGGCAGACAAAAATGCTTCAATATCAAAGATATTTCGCTTGTCTGCATCAGCTGTGTATTTGAAATTAGGGTGTCTGGTAATGTCATACTTGTCTGAAAGAAACGGACGCACACCGCGCAACTGCAAGATGCACTTGCCGCCATCCATAACTGCCAGCTCGTCCTGGCTCATCAGCTCTTTTCCCAATTTCTGATAGTTGAGCGAGTGGGAGGTCTCCCGTCCCCGGCTCTCTCCTGTGTTGTAAGTGTCTATGGTCTCCTTTCCCAGAACAGCCGCCAGCTCTTTCAGCGTTGTTGGCTCTTTGCCACCCAGGAAGATGGAAGTATCCATATTGCCGATGATGGTATCGGCATTATCTTTGTAAATTGCCTTGAGCTGGCTCTGTGCCTGCAACACCAGACAGGCAGAGATTTCACGGCTTCGGATGGTGGCCACCAACTTTTCCAGCTTCGGAATCTGCCCGATGTTGGCACACTCATCAATCAGACAGCGCACATGAACCGGAAGCCTGCCGCCATACACATCGTCGGCCTTTTCACAAAGCAGGTTGAATAACTGGGTGTAGCACATGGAAATGAGAAAGTTAAAACTGTCATCCGTATCACTCATAATGAGGAACAGAGCCGTTTTTCTGTCTCCCAGCGTATCCAGTTCCAACTCATCGTAGGATGTAACCTCGCGCAGCTCCGCAATATCAAATACGGCAAGGCGCGCACCGCAGGAAATCAAAATTGACTTGGCTGTTTTGCCGGCTGCCAGCTTATATTTCTTATACTGCCGCACCGCAAAGTGGTTTGGCTTTTCCGATTCCAGTGCATCGAACATCAAATCCACAGGATTTTTGAACTCCTCATCATCCTCCCGGACCTCCATCGCATTGATAAACTCAATCAGTGTGGAGAAGTTTTGCTCCTCCACCGGAGCTTCATAGTGGATATATCCGATCAATGCGCAATACAGCAATGTTTCCGCCTATAGTGATAGGTAAGGTTTTGATATTATCTCCACCTTTTCCCCCACTTCACACCGGACATGCGACTTTCACCGCATCCGGCGCTCCATCGATTGTCTTCACGAGACATTTAATCAGTCACCAAATTTAAGTTTTATATTATTGCTGACAGGTTCGCCTGCTCTCGCAGACTATTGATTTTCACGAGCATCTTTTTTGTGATATTGAGTGTTTTTATCAGGTCTTTTATTACTGCTTGGGGCAGTTCTTGTAACAGAATCAGGTATTTTTTATGAATCAGAACCATGTTTTTATATCTTTCAAATCCACCAAGTGCTCTTGGTACTTTGAGCCATACAGCTACATGTTCCGCATCTGCGAATTCTTCTCCACTGATTGCACATTTTCCCTTTTGAGCAGAAAATAAAGATATTTTACTGTCATGGTATTCTGTGCTATGACCAACGGATATTTTTTCTCTCAGTCCTTTCAGAACATACTGATTAAGGTTAAGTTCTGTATGAATCGGAGCACGACCTTCTTTTGTATAACTACAAACGATTGATCTCTTCGCCATCGGTATTTTATTTTTGATGAATGCAATCGGATAGATCATCTGGTCAATTCCTGAAACATATCGAATCATTTTTGACTGTCCGAATCTTTCCTTTTCTGCTTGGGTGATAGTTCCACCCTCACGTTTTAGCATACTTCCTGTTTCTGTATTTAACCTGTTCGTCAAAACTGTCATTACTCGCCTATGGAATTCTCTGCAATCAATACTGATACAGGTGGCAAGCTGATAGTAATTCTGTATGCCTAACACCATAGAGTTATATAGCTGAATTTCTGATAAACAACTTTTTTTCTCTCGGGGTTTTGCGATGTTTTTCGCTTGTTCCACTAGCTTTGCTCTTTCAATTTCAACCTTTTTGTCACAGATTGCCGACTGCACCACATATTTATGATGCTTCAACCTTACCCTTATTTTGAATCCAAGAAACTCTGACCACCGTTTTCTGGTGTTCACAATCCTTGTTTTCTCAGGGGACACCTCTAATTTCAACCTCTCTTCAATCCACGCCGTAACCGCTTCTTTTGTCCTGACTGCGTCCTCTTTCGTTCTACAGAAAATCCTAAAATCATCCGCATACCGAATGATATGCATTTCTTTCATTTCTGTGTTTTTCATAATCCTATAACCATGGCTTTTATCAAAAACTTTAGTTTTTCCGATTATTCTTTCTCGCCCTCTGCTTATAGCAATCGGATTTTCCTCCCATTGACTAGCTATCCACCAATCCAATTCATTTAGGACGATGTTTGCCAGTAGTGGTGAGATAATTCCTCCCTGTGGTGTACCCTTGTTGGGCAGTACCGTTGTATTATCGGGCATTTTAATTGGAGCTGTTAGTATTCGCTTGATAATAAAAATCAGCGTTTTATCATGGATACCCAGCGACCATATCTGTCTGATTAACTTGCTATGATTTACGTTATCGAAAAATCCTTTAATATCAAACTCAATAACATAATGAAGGTTCATCATTTGAAGCATGGTGTAGGTTCTGTTAATGGCATGTTCAACGGATCTATTCGGACGAAATCCATAACTGTTATTGCAGAACTTTGCTTCGCAGATTGGTTCCATGATCTGCTTGATACATTGCTGTATCAACCTATCCCATATGCATGGGATTCCCAGCGGACGTGTTTTTCCGTTTGGTTTCGGGATATCTTTCCGTCTTACAGGCTTTGGTCTGTAGCCGTGTTCGCTTCCCGTAACAATAAATCTCACTCTTTTTACCACATCATCAGGAGTTTGACTCCCAATATCTGTGATGTTCTTTTTGTCTGTTCCTGCCGTGTAGCTGCCTTTGTTCGCTTTGATGTTTCGGTACGCAAGTAAAATGTTATCCCTGCTCAGTATCAAATCCATAAGATTCTCAAATACTTCACCGTTCTGACTTTTTTGATATAGTTCATCAAAAGTACCTTGCATTCCGTAGTACTCCGCATGACGCAGGTCATCTACACATAATGTTTTACTTTTCTTTGGCATAAGGCATCACCTCCTCTCGAAAGTGACCCTTTTGGTCTTACTCGTAATCCTTATCATTAGACTGAATAATGCCTGTTTATTTCAACCGACTTGTGACCATTCCTCCGAGTTCCTCTTTTTCGCAGAACTCATCATAAGTTCGATCACGGCTTTTCAGCACCAGTTCACCTGCTTATTTTCTTCGTCAGGCTATCCCCTAATGGAATCTGGTGCCTTTCCACGTTCCGATAATCCTATCTGTACATATATCCTTAGATCTCTGCTATAGTCCTGTCAGCTTGGATGTGCCTGTAACACAACATGGTCGTTCGTAGGGCGAATTTCTACTGAACCACACTGACTGCGCTTTAACGCACCCATACATTTCTATATGGTCTTCTTTTAGAACCGTACATTCGCAGTTTTCGTCAGTTTACTCGCCAAAGTAAACATTCTAATCATAGATATTTTATAGATCCTAGACCTATAGGTAGCGCACCCCACCTCTGGGGCGTTTTCGAGAATCTTTTGGCAGATTCCTACGACTACTCTCGGTCGTTGTCACGGAGCTTCTCACCCCAACCATTACAGCTGACGCAAGTCCGTCAAGGATAGACGTTTCAGGGCGTTACCCCATCATTCCACCTATCGGATTACCAGTTCACAGACTGGTTATTATTTAATAAACCAACACTGTGCGCAGACTTTTTACCGCCTGCGAACGTGTCGCACTGACCCAGAAATCATCTCCGGCCTTGCCCTCGCCTTTGGTATTAGCGATCAGCGTTGTCACCAGCTTCAAAATATCCTTTTCCGAGTGGATGTATGCAAAGGGGTTATAGTGCATGGACTTCTTGAAGTTGATGGTATTTAGAACCTTGATGCGGTAAGACTCATAAATGACCTTGCCATGCTTATCCTTCATGGGCTTTCCGTCCTTCCCCAGCTTGGGTGCACCCCTTTGGAGCATTTTTCCGCACTCCACCAGAATTGTTCCCTTCGGGTCCGTCACAACATAGGAGCTGTGCATCTGCATCAGGTTGGGTTTCAGCCAGAATCGGGTCTTACCGGAACCGGAGCCGCCAATCACCAGTACATTTTTGTTTCTGGCAGTCTTGGGGTCCTTGGGGCGGCTGTTCATGGTCAGGCTCTCCGTTTTCGTCAGAATCACATTGTTCTGAAATACAGGATCAACGTAAGGTGCAATATCCTCACGGGTTCCCCAGCGGGCCGAACCATATTCCAAACCATGTCGATATTTCTTGGCGTTCTTGCTTTTAAGATACACCGCCAGCCTCAGACCAACACCGCAGCACAGCCCTACCAACAAGTCCAATGGATGCAGGCTTGGCCAGAAACTTTGCAACGCCCCAGGCAGAACCGCAACCAGCGAAAGAAACTTTTCTGAAGCATCCTCCCCTTGTGCCATTCGCCATGCCTCTCCAAAATTGGTAGCAAACAGCCCCAGCAGGATATACGGCATATTCAGCAAAATGAGCTTTTTGATGTCCAATGTCTTTTTCATCGTTCCAGCTCCTTTCGCTTGGTGCGATCCACCACAGCATTTTTAACCATCTCTTTGAACTGGTTAAGTTTTGCCAGTACGGACGGGCGCTCTGTTTTCGTTGCCTTTTTGACCTTTTTGTTGGTGTACTCTGTAAAAGCTGCTGTCAGAGCATCTGCATCACGGCCTTTGAAAAAAATCAGGTACTTTGGCGGAGAACTGCTGCGGTCCTTTTTCACCGCATAATCCACACCATATTTCCGGGCGATTTTCTCAAACTCCTTGATAGAGGGGTCTGTGATCTCAATGTTGGATATTCCCTGATTCTGCCCGACAAGCTGCTTCACAGTCTGTTTTCCATGCGGAACAACCGGCGCATCACGGCTTCTCTGTTTTTCCAGCTTCTTTTCCTTTCGATGTGCCATGTACTTGCTTATGGCAGCCTTAAACATTCTGCCGGTAAACTTTGTTCCACTGACAACCAGCGTCAAAGTTCTGTTTTCCACTTCTTCCTGCATTTTCTCGCCTCCTTTCCACGAAGTTTGCAGGGAATCTCTTTTTTTGCTAAGGCGGAACCACCAGCCGCCGCAGAAGATAACGCTTCATACCGCCCTCCTTAGCGTAACTGGTCAGAACGGTCATAGTGCAGATTGCCCTGACGTACCTTTGCGTGGCTCAAAATCTTAATCTGCCCCTTTTCCTGACTATCCAGTGCTTTTTCATAACCGGTATCCGACAGGAACAGGCGGGTTCGTTCGCCTTTCCAGCCAACAGGGGAATCGTTCGTCAGCACATCAAAAATAATCATGTGCCGGGTGTCCTCCGCAAAACGCTGGAGATCCATATATCCATGACCGTGATAATTCTGCGCTCCTGCCTTTGCCCGCATTTCTTCCATCAGCTGCCCTATGGTCTTTCCCTCAGACATCATGCTTGCTCCTTTCTCCCGGCAGTTCCGGGCAATAAAAAAGCGACCATTTACCAGCCGCCATACAGATCGTGATTTACTTGTGAGGTGTAATGATTGCTTATCGTGGTCGGTGCATTGAACAGAACGGTCAGAAGATACTGCTTCATGTTACGAATTTCCGTGGTGTTCTTCTGTAAACAGTCCATGACAAACTCAATGTGCGAGTTATCCAGCTTCAAGAACCTGGAACGAACAATTTCATGCGGAAAATCACTTCCTGCAATACGGGTGGTCTTTCGCTTTGCACAGACCGTTTCCACGATTAGCTCCACAATCTCATCCAAATCCTCCCGATAAGTTTCATACTGCTGACACAGGTATTCATACCCGATATTCTCCTGAATCAATTCCCGATAACTCTCTATCTCTGTGAGTGACATCGCATCCCTTCCTTTCCGTTCCGGCAGACAATCTGCCGCGCAATCCCGGAAGGGAATGGAATCGGTACTTGATCCATAAATATTTTGTTTTTGAGTATTAGATTTCTCTATATTTAATTCTGCGGGCTTTTCCGTATCCGGTTTATCCATATACGGGTTTTCCGTATCTGGTGAATCCGTATCTGGTTTTCTGAGCTGTGGCTGCTCATATATGACATACTCCGTATCACTGATGCGTCCCTGGCGGTCACGCAGTTTGTGCCGCACAATGTAACCGGCAGCCTCCAATTCCCGCAACGCGGCACCTATGGCATCCACACCCTCCTTACAGATCTTTGCAAGACCACGGGTGGTGTAATTCCAGTCTTCTGGCAAAGACAGCATCATGGAAAGCAGCCCCTTGGCTTTTAACGACAGGTTTGCATTTCGTAAATGATGATTGCTCATCACGGTATAATCACGGGTCCGTTCAATGCGAAAAACGGCCATCGACCTCACTCCTTCCGAATTTTGGGTACAAAAAAAGCCACAATCCCAAATCAAAGAATTGTGGCGTTCAACTTTCTCTATATTTTCTTG
The DNA here is from genome assembly GCF_040095935.1 of Ruminococcoides intestinale. Lineage (NCBI taxonomy): Bacteria > Bacillati > Bacillota > Clostridia > Eubacteriales > Oscillospiraceae > Ruminococcoides > Ruminococcoides intestinale. The sequence goes on from NZ_JBBMFQ010000002.1 coordinate 88,142, forward strand.
TGCGTTTCTTTCCCGGCTTAAAGTCGAGGATGTGTCCCTCAACAACACGGGCATACCGCTTGATTTTGATTTTCCGGCGCTGCTGGTCTTGGAGAGCATTCTGATAGCTGTCCTCTGCAAGAAACAGACGCATTTCATCACCTCTGCTCCCGTAAGCACTACACGGATGGAGAACAACAAACTCAATCATCCATCGGGTGCTGTCCTCAAAGCGTTCCACGGCAAGAATGTTATGTCCTTTCAGCTCCCTTGCTGAAATATCTTTCATAGGCGGCTCCTTTCATCGCTCCTGGTCTCTCTGACGCTTTTTCTGCCATGCCTCCAGCAGCTTGATGATGGTTTCCTGCATCCGCTGGGGCGTATAGCTTTTAGGGAAATATTTCCGCAAGGTGTCAGAGGTAAATGTCACTCGGTCCAGATCGCTTTTCTTTTCCTCACCCATGATGACACGCATCATATCGAGGGTCAGATGCCCCTCCTGACTGTATTTTTTGAGCCGCTGGGCTTGAGAAAGAGAAGGGGTAGCCTGTTCGCTGTCCATCGCGTCCAACAGGTCTACCTGTTCCTCCTTTTTGAGAAAGGACAGCTCATAGGCGGGATTTAAGGCAATTTTCTTTTCATCCACCATGTCCAGCAGTTTGGGAATCAGCTCAGTCAAGCGAATAAATCTCTGAACCTGCCTTTGACTTTCTCCTGCTTGATTTGCAACCAGCTGAATTGATGTCTGCGACTTCTCGCCAACTTGGCGAGAAGTTAAATCTGAGCGTTCTCCCTGATGTTTTATAGCCTCCAACTTCATTTTATAGGCAAAGGCCCTCTCACTTGGAAGCAGGCTTTCTCGTTGCAGGTTGCTGTCAACCATAATGATCGTGGCGGCATCATCGTCCAGATCACGGACAATTACCGGCATGGTCTCTTTTTCTGCCAGTTCACTTGCTCTGTGCCGTCTGTGTCCGGCCACCAGTTCATAACCGCCCTCCGGGTCCGGTCGAGCAATCGCCGGAACCAGAACGCCATACTGCTTGATACTGTCAGCGGTCTCCATCATGGCTTCGTCATCCTTGACTTTGAATGGGTGGTTCTTAAAGGGATGCAGTTCAGACAGCGGAATCTCCTGAATCTTTTCCAGCTTTGCATCCTGACGGCCTTCTTCGGTGGAGAACAGATCATCTACCGAGGCCAGCTCTATTTTTTTCGCGCTGCTTTTCAAGTTTCAACACCTCCTTCGTCAGATTTCGATACCCCTCTGCCACCTTGCCTCTAGGGTCATGGGCGAAAATACTTTTTCCCTCTGCACTAATTTCCTTTGCCCGGACAGAATGGGGGATTTCCGTTCCAAAGACTTTGATTTTACTTCCATAGGTGTCCCGCAGCAAAGCAGCAATCTCTTTGGCAAAGTTGGTGCGGTTATCCACCATCGTCAGCAGGATACCGTCAATCTGGAGCTTTGGATTGATCTGCCGTTTCACCTTACTGACCGTAGATAGAAGCTGTTCCAGCCCTTTGGCGGGCAGATACTCTGCCTGAACGGGAATTATGATCCTGTTCGCAGCCGCCAGCGCATTGACCGTAAGCATCCCCAACGAGGGCTGACAATCAATCAGGATATGGGAATATTGTCCCTTCAGTGTGTCCAGGTATTGCCGTAAAATTGTTTCACGGCTCATGGCGTTTACCAGAGAAACCTCCATACCGGAAAGCTGAATATCCGCAGGCATCAGGTCAACGCCTTCTGCATGATGCAGAATACCTTCTCCGGGGCGTATAGGATGATCCATCAGAATTTTGCCCATTGCATCCGACAGTGTAAATGGCAGCTTGTCCGGTTGCGGATTTCCCAAGCTGATTGTCAGGCTTCCTTGTGGGTCCCCGTCGATCAGAAGCACTTTCTTTCCGGCCTGTGCCAGACCTATTCCCAAGTTCGCACAGGTTGTTGTTTTGCCAACGCCGCCTTTCTGGTTGGCGATGGCGATGATTTGTGTGTTCATGACTTCACCTCATTTCTGATTGTTGCTGTTGTTTCTGGAAATAGAAAAAGCCGCCACTTCAAAATCATAAAGTGACGGCCCTTTCTAATGCCGGAATCTCTGAAACAAAAAAAGCACCCAGTTATTTGTTACTGAGTGCCTGCATTAGAATCGTATTTAATTGTTCAGATTTGGTCAGATTATGCCAAACCCTCCAGCGAAAAATCCGGTGTCTGAGAGTGCCAAATCACCCTCAAAAATACCCCCGAAATTGCTCTCTGGTTGTCCTATTTTTTAACCACTAAGGCCGTTTTTTGACCCCATTTTTGCCGGTTGTCCTATATTTAACCACTAAAAATTGGGTGAAATCGGCTCTCGTTTTGCCAAATTTGGTCAAACCATATCAGCCCGTTTAGATATAGCAAAAGCCCGGAAAACCTTGATTTTCCGGGCTTTTTGAACCATTTTGATATAGTCTGAGCAGTCGATTATCGTTTGCTGAACTGCGGAGCGCGACGAGCTGCTTTGAGACCGTATTTCTTACGCTCTTTCATTCTCGGATCACGAGTTAAGAAGCCTGCCTTCTTGAGTTTGCCACGGAGATTCTCTGTGTCATACTGAAGAAGAGCTCTTGAAATACCGTGACGGATAGCACCGGCCTGGCCTGTTACGCCGCCGCCTGATACTCTGCAAACGATGTCGAACTTCTCGTCTGTTTCTGTAAGAGCGAGAGGCTGTCTTACGATGAGCTTGAGTGTTTCAAGACCAAAGTAATCGTCAATGTCACGATCGTTGATTGTGATTTTGCCTGTGCCCTGATAAAGTCTTACACGAGCAACAGAACTTTTTCTTCTGCCTGTACCGTAAAAATAAGGTGTCTTATCGTACATTATCTTTTGCCTCCTTCAATTAGTCTTCAATCATTGCAGGCTTCTGAGCCTGATGATTGTGTTCTGCACCCTCAAAGAGTCTTAATCTTAAAAGAGCTGCTCTGCCGAGTGTATTTTTAGGAAGCATACCCTTAACAGCAAGCTCCATAGCCTTTGTAGGCTTTGTTGCCATAAGTGTATCGTAACGAGTTTCCTTAAGATGGCCGATATAGCCTGTGTGGCGCTGCCACTTCTTCTGTGTGAGCTTGTTACCTGTAAGAACAGCGTCCTTGCAGTTGATGATGATTACATGATCACCACAGTCAACATTGGGAGTAAAAGTAGCCTTGTTCTTACCTCTGAGGAGAGTAGCTGCCTGAGCTGCTACACGACCGAGTGACTTGCCGGCTGCATCAATTACATACCAGTTGCGCTCAACTTCGTTTGGTTTAGCTAAAAAAGTTGACATAACAATATCCTCCTGTATTTTTTCACTGTGAGATTGATTATATTACAATTTATGCCCATTGTCAACACTTTTTTGAAAAAATTTAATTTAGCTTTGAACAATCTCTCAAATACGCTTGTTTACTCTCATATACTCTCGTATACTCATATACTATTTTTAAAATAATTTTCTGAAAATGCTGATAAATACTGAATTTTTTAAATTTTGCGCACATTTATTAAAAAAGCAAAAATTCACAATAAGTTCACAATATGAATATTTTTCCGTCAAAAACGGCTGTTATGATATAGTCACAATAAAAAAGGAGGTGAAAAAATTGAAAAACACGAAGTCGGCAGTTCTTGCCTGCGTCACAAGTCAGTACAACTGTGACAGAATTATCCGAATTGCCAAAGAAATTGCCGACAGCTCTGATTGCGAACTCAGAGTTATGAGCGTTTTAAAACCGATGTCAGACTATTCGTCAGTAAGTGATGAAATCGAGTATCTTTACCTTATTGCAAAGGAATCGGGTGCAGATATGACCGTAATGTTTTCAGATGACGCACCAAAGGTTACTGCCGAATTTGTAGGTGATAACAATGTTGAACGCATTGTAACGGGTATGCACGACGGAAAAGACAACAGCTTTCTTGTAAAGTTTAACGAGCTTTCCCCCACAACCCCCATAACCATGGTTTCTAAGGACAATATGGTTTACAGCATGGATTTGTGCAGATCCTATTCATAAATTTTTTTGATACAAATTTCCTTTCTCTCCACCAAACATACACAAATACAATTTTATTAACACCGAAGAATCGTATAAATCTTTCTTCTTAAAATATACTCTCTCCGAAAATGACCTGCTGTTTTTCAGTAGGTCATTTTCATATATATCTGCCATCGGCGAACTATGTTTGCTACGCAAGCTATACAGAAACTGTTTCAACATAAGTTTATGTTGCCAACCAAATTATAAAAGCCTTGCAATTTTTTTACTTGCAAGGCTTTGTTGTGTTTAATTATAATGTAAAAAACATCGGAATACACCCGTCAATATAGTTGTAAGAATCCTTTTTCATAAACTCTGTAAATTCACAAAATCCATTTCTTTTGTAAAAGTTTACAGCCTCGGGTACTGAATACAATAAGATATAATCAAAAGAAATTGCTTCTTCGGAAATCTCAATCAATTTTTTCAAAACCTCACACAACATTAAATCGCTGAATTTAAAATCATCGTCATAAGATTTATGCTGATAGGTTCTATCTATTGCAAAATATTTTATTTCGGCTGCAGGATAAGTTATTGAATCATTTTCATAAGCTTTTTTCAGTCCTGATGCACAATAGGTACAATATCCGATTATCTGACCATTTGTTTCATCCAGAAAAACAAATGTAGTTCCCTCGTCATTTTCTTTCATCTGTATAAGCTTTTTGTCAAGTTCTTCTAAACCACAAGAAAATTCCTCAATTAATTCAATGTTAATTGAGGAAATTCTTTTAAATTTATATTTAAACTTTTTTACTTTTTCAAATCCCACTCAACATCACCTTTGTTGTGCTTTTTCAACCTATCCTGAAGAAGATGTTTTCCGGAATGCTCTTTTGCTTTTTTATCGAAATTTTCAACCTTATCAACAGCAACTTCAAATGTTTTATCCATTGGTACTGCAAGAACAGCCATATTAGTTTCCTCCTTCGTATTATTAATAGCACACCACACCCTTTTCTTTAGCATACAAATATCTGTATGCAACAAAAAAGTATTTATACTATCTGCTTTAATTTTAAACTAATAAACATATCTTGTCAATGATATATTCACAAATAATCAAGAAAGACCATCCAAAACGGATGGTCCTTAAACAGCAACAACTATACAATTAAAAAATCACCGAAACGAAAAAAACAGCCCTCGTGGCTGTTTTTTGGTGCCGGTGACCGGACTTGAACCGGTACGGTCGCAATGACCGAGGGATTTTAAGTCCCTTGTGTCTGCCTATTCCACCACACCGGCAAATATATTTGGTGACCCGGACGAGAATCGAACTCGTGTTACCGCCGTGAAAGGGCGGTGTCTTAACCGCTTGACCACCGGGCCAAATATGGTAGCGGAAATAGGACTTGAACCTACGACACTTCGGGTATGAACCGAATGCTCTAGCCAGCTGAGCTATTCCGCCATGTAATACATGAGGATTTCTAACCGAAATCAGCAAGATTTATTATAGGGCAAAAAGGACGATTTGTCAACACTTTTTTTAAATTTTTTCAAAAAAGTTTTTATTATTTTAAGGATCCGCTTTTCGGGCAGAAAATACATTTTTCCGCCCGAAATCACGAAGTAAATTTTAACAGTTTGTCAATTATTCAAGAAAAGCCGCACCGATAATGCCTGCATCATTGCCAAGGCTTGCCTTGCAGATGATTGTCTGCTTATCGTTATGCTTTGTATATCTTTCCTTTTCAACAATCGTACGGAGTGGAGCAAGAAGATTCTCGCCCTGATTTGAAATACCGCCGCCGATACAAAGGATATCCGGCTGGAAAATATTAATAATATTCACAAGACCGCAAGCGAGATAACCGATATACTCGTCAATTACGGTTTTGGCATTTGCATCACCTGCAAGAACAGCATCAAACGCAGTCTTGCCTGTAACCTTGTTAATATCACCGTCACATGACTTGAGCATATAACTGAAGTCGAAGTTTTCCTTGAGGATTTCCTGCTTTGTGAGGTTAATAAGACCTGTTGCAGACGCATACGCCTCCCAACAGCCCTTTCTGCCGCACGCACATTCCTTACCGTCTTTAACGATAACCATATGTCCAAGCTCAGCACCTGCATAGTTAGAACCGCTGTAAATCTTGCCGTTAATAATGATACCGCCGCCGATACCTGTGCCGAGTGTTATTGCAATCGCATTTTTTGCACCCTTTGCACTGCCTGCAAGATACTCGCCGAGGGCAGCAGCGTTTGCATCGTTTTCAACGCAAATCTTTGTATTGAGTCTTTCCTCCATCATCTTGACAACCTGCCAGTTATGGAAGAAAAGATTAGCCGAATACTCTATAACGCCTGTTTTCGGATTAACCGCACCCGGTACACCGATACCGATTGACTCAATATCATCAATTGTGAGTTTTGCTTTTTCAATTGCCTTTAATGCAACATCTGCCATACTGTCGCAGATTTCGCTTTCGGGACGGGGTACATTTGTTTTACAGCTTGCCTTTGCGATAATTTCGTAATTTTCGTCAACAACACCGGCTACAATGTTTGTTCCGCCCAGATCAATTCCGAGTCTGTACATAAACTGTCGGCACATCCTTTTCTTTTATTTTATGCAAATATTTATGATTTATCAATTATGAATGATAAGAGTAGTTAGGAGCTTCTTTTGTAATCTGAATATCATGCGGATGGCTTTCACGCAGACCTGCACCTGAAATCTGAACAAATCTTGCCTTTTCATGAAGATCCTTGATTGTTGCACAGCCTGTGTAACCCATACCTGCACGAAGTCCGCCGAGCATCTGATAAATTGTGTCTGAAAGCGGTCCCTTGTAAGGTACACGACCTTCAACGCCTTCGGGAACAAACTTGTTGTTACTTGCCTGGAAGTATCTGTCTGCACTGCCTTTGCCCATTGCTCCGAGACTGCCCATGCCTCTGTAAACCTTAAACTGTCTGCCCTGATAGATTTCGTTGTCTCCGGGGCTTTCGGCACAACCTGCAACAAGTGAGCCGACCATTACAACACTGCCGCCTGCGGCAAGTGCCTTAACGATATCACCGCTGTACTTGATACCGCCGTCTGCGATTACAGGGATACCGTACTTTGACGCTTCACAAGCGGCGTCATAGATAGCTGTAATCTGAGGAACACCGATACCTGCAACGATTCTTGTTGTGCAGATAGAGCCCGGACCGATACCAACCTTAATAGCGTCTGCGCCGGCGTCAATAAGAGCCTTTGCTGCTTCTGCCGTAGCAATGTTACCTGCGATAAGAGGAAGGTTCGGATATGCTTTCTTAACCTTTGCAACAGACTGAACAACATTTGAGTTATGACCGTGTGCTGAGTCAAGAACAACAACATCAACCTGTGACTCAACAAGAGCGGCAACTCTGTCAAGAACATCCTTTGTAGCACCGATAGCGGCACCGCAGATGAGTCTGCCCTTGTCATCACGGGCAGAGTTGGGATACTGAACGCTCTTTTCAATATCTTTAATTGTGATAAGTCCTTTAAGACTGCCGTCCTTGCCGACAATCGGGAGCTTTTCGATTCTGTGCTCACGGAGAATCTGCTGAGCCTGCTTAAGAGTTGTGCCGACAGGAGCGGTAACAAGGTTTTCGTGCGTCATAACAGCAGAAATCGGCTGTGCAAAATCGGTGCCTGTCATAAAACGCATATCACGGTTTGTAATAATGCCGACAAGCTTGCCGTCACGGCAAATCGGAACACCTGAAATTTTGTACTTACCCATAAGTTCATCTGCATCTCTTACTGTGTTCTCGGGAGAAAGGAAGAACGGATTAACGATAACACCGTTTTCACTTCTCTTTACTCTGTCAACCTGATCTGCCTGCTTTTCAATTGACATATTCTTATGAATAATACCAACGCCGCCCTCACGAGCCATGGCAATTGCCATATCTGTTTCGGTAACAGTATCCATAGCGGCAGTCATAAGCGGAGTGTTAAGCTTGATTGTCTTGGTAAGATGAGTTGACACATCAACATTCTTGGGTTCAACATCTGATTCGCCCGGAATAAGGAGAACATCGTCGAATGTAAGGCCCTTCTTGCCAAATTTTTCGTCATAACTTGTATTCAGCATATTATTCCTCCATACTACAAAATTCGATTTTTATTGTTACCTATTATTATAACAAATCGACCTGTGATTATCAAGACAGAAAAAGTTTTTTTAAACAAAAAATTTGTAATTCATTTTTCTGTATTGACAATATGTTCCGTAAATTATAAAATAGTATTGTATTGCCTGTTTTACTGAATATTTGCTTTATTTTGGTTACCGTGACAGGCTTATTATGTGATAACAGAGGTATAAAATGAACATAACAAAACAGATTTTCAAAAAAAGCGTTTTAGTCGGTACAATCGCTCTTTCGATTGCAGTATTTGCAGGATGTTCCGACTCGGCAAATTCTTCAACAGCTGATACCACAAAACCCACTGAAGCTCAGACAACCGTACAGGCTACTGAAGGCACTGCAAAATCCGGTACGACGAATGAATCGTTTGACTTAAAATCATTGCATACCTGCAAAGAAAATGACGAAGATGACCTTGTAGGCACATGGCAGATAACCTCGGGCGAGGGTTCGCAGTATGCAAGCTTTTACTATATGTTTAACGGCGAGGGCAAGTCTATACTCATCAGCGGAACTTCGGGATATTTCGGCAAATACAGCTACGATACCGATGATGACAACAATCCGACATTTACCACAAAGCTTGTTTTCGGATTGAACGGAACTTACACCTACAAGCTTTCAGATGACAAAAAAACTGCCGAGCTGACAAATACGGATACAAAGGCGGTTTCAACGCTCAAGAAAACAGACGATCCCGACTTTATTCCCACCCCCGACAAAGACGCATCAATTGATGATAAGCTTGTAGGCTGTTGGAAATCAGAAAGCGGTGAGTATCTCTGCTTTGACAAGAGCGGAATTATGTATCAGAATCTTTTTGACTATATGTTTGCATATTCAAACTACACGGCAAGCGAAGGTAAAATTGTTTCAACATACACAACCTCCGACAAAAAAACAACAGATAAATACACATACTCTGTTGACGGCGACACTCTTACACTCAACAATGATACATACTCAAGAATTTCTTTCAGTGATTTAAAGTGATAAATCACCGTTGATTCAATGTTGAAAACTTCTCGTATTTTCTTAACATCATAACAACAATCCCCGAACACAAAAATGTTCGGGGATTTCTAATTTTCAGAAAGTTATTAACATTTTATCCATACGGTCTTAAAATGTCAAAAGGCGGAAGATTTCTGACAACTCCGAAAACGAGCAGTATTCCTATCAGCACAAATGTCAGAACCGTGTCGAATTTTTTCAGAGTAAGTCTGCCGTACCTTATGTAGCCGTAAAGCATTTTTCCGAGCAGATACAGAATGAACGGTGAGATTACAAACAAAACCTGATTGCACTCAAAAGCACCTTTAAAATCAAGCCGCAGAATATGTGTAAGCATACCGGTTACACCGCAGCCTGGGCAATAAAGTCCCGTTATTTTGCGAAAAACACAAGGAATTGCAAAGCCTGTAAACGAAACAATTAAATAATATAAAACACCGGCTGCGACCAAAATAATCGCAGCCGTTGAAAATTTTAATAATCTTTTTTTCATTGATTACTGTGGAGGAAGCATCTTGTTAAGCTCACTCTGCATAAGAGCATAAGAAACAATGCTAAGACCAAAGATTGAAAGAACAAGATAAATTACAGATGCACTTGTATCAATCATAATGCCTCTCTGCATTTTTGCCTCATTGAGTTTTTCGCCCTGCTTGTAGCACCAGTAATAACCGTAAATACCGCAAGTTACAAGTGTAAGCAGAAATACGACTCCGCCTGATGTGCCGTCCTGCTGATGACCTGAAACATAGTTTGTTTCGTCATTGAGCATAATGAGCCAGTAAATTCCGTAAATACCGCAAGTGATGATTGAAAGAAGGATTGCAATACCTACACTTCTCTGTTTCATAATAATTACCTCCGTTAACCTCTTTCAAGGGATTTTAGCAAGGTAAATTATACCATTAGTACGGTACAATGTCAATATAATTTTATAATTTTGTTTTAATATTTGATATAGTTTGCTGAACTTTGGGCAGATGCCGCATAAGATTATTTAATAACCTCCATACCGCCCATGTAAGGACGAAGAGCCTCAGGAATCCTGATTGTGCCGTCTTCGTTAAGGTTGTTCTCAAGGAACGCAATGAGCATTCTCGGAGGTGCAACAACCGTGTTGTTAAGAGTATGTGCAAAGTATTTCTTGCCGTCCTCGCCTGTAACTCTGATTTTAAGGCGGCGAGCCTGTGCGTCACCGAGATTCGAACATGAACCAACCTCAAAATATTTCTTCTGACGAGGTGACCAGGCTTCAACATCAAGTGAACGAACCTTGAGGTCAGCAAGGTCGCCCGAACAACATTCGAGTGTACGAACAGGAATATCCATTGAACGGAAAAGGTCTACTGTGTTCTGCCAAAGCTTGTCAAACCACATTTTGCTGTCCTCAGGCTTACAAACAACAATCATTTCCTGCTTTTCAAACTGATGAATTCTGTAAACGCCTCTCTCCTCAATGCCGTGAGCACCCTTTTCTTTTCTGAAGCAAGGCGAATAGCTTGTGAGAGTGTAAGGAAGATTTTCTTCCTTGTTGATTGTGTCAATGAACTTACCAATCATTGAATGTTCGCTTGTGCCGATAAGATAAAGGTCCTCGCCCTCAATCTTGTACATCATTGAATCCATCTCGGCAAAGCTCATAACGCCTGTTACAACATTACTTCTGATCATAAAAGGCGGTACACAGTATGTGAAACCTCTGTTAATCATAAAATCACGGGCATATGCGATTACTGCACTGTGAAGTCTTGCAATATCGCCCATAAGATAATAGAAACCGTTACCCGCAACCTTTCTTGCAGAATCAAGGTCGATACCGTTGAATTTTTCCATAATTTCTGTGTGATAAGGAATTTCAAAATCAGGTACAAACGGATCGCCGAACTTCTCAATTTCAACATTCTGACTGTCATCCTTACCAATCGGAACAGACGGATCAATAATATTAGGAATCTGCATCATGATTTCCGTTACCTTTGCAGAAAGGTCTGATTCCTTCTTTTCAAGCTCTGCAAGCTGTTGTGCCTGCTTTGTAACTTCTTCTTTAAGAGCCATACCCTCTTCTTTTTTGCCCTGAGCCATAAGAGAGCCAATCTGCTTTGAAATTTTGTTTCTGTTTGAACGGAGTTCATCAGCCTGTTTTTTAACGGCTCTGCTCTGCTCATCAAGCTCAATTACCTGATCAACAAGCGGAAGCTTGTAATCCTGAAACTTCTTTTTGATATTTTCTTTTACTGCGTCGGGATTTTCTCTTAAAAATTTAATATCTATCATTTTAAAATACCTCTTTATGTAATGTTATTTAAGTTTGTTTGAAAGCTCTGTAAGTTCTTCGTCCGAATAGAATTCAATCTGAAGAACACCGCCCTGCTTGCCCTTGCTCTTTGAAACGCTGATTTTTCGTCCAAGGCTTTCCGAAAGTGCAAGTTCAACCATGCTGTAGAACGAAGGCTTTTTTTCAGGCTTCTCTTCCTTCTGAACTGTCGGTTTTTTCTTGCAGATTTTCTCAACCTGTCTTACCGAAAGATCTTTTGCAACAATTTCATCTGCAAGCTCCGTCATAAGTTCTTCATTCTCAAGCGTAAGCAATGCTCTTGCATGACCTGCCGAGATTTTGCCGTCTTTGAGATATTCCATTATGTTATCGGGAAGTTTAAGAAGTCTTAATGCATTTGCAACTGCGGGACGGGATTTTCCGACCGACTTTGCAACTTCTTCCTGTGAAAAACCATGTTCATCAATAAGAGCCTTGTAGCCGAGAGCCTCTTCAACAGGGCTTAAATCCTCACGCTGAAGATTTTCAATAAGAGCAATCTCCATTGTTTCGGTATCGGTAAGCTCCTTTATTATAACAGGGACTTCGGTAAGTCCTGCCATACGGCTTGCTCTGTATCTTCTTTCACCTGCAACAATCTGATAACCGCCGAGTGTAAGCGGACGAACAAGCAACGGCTGTAAAAGTCCGTGCTGTGAAATACTCTCTGCAAGCTCCGACAAAGCCTGTTCATCAAATTCTTTTCTCGGCTGAGTGCGGTTCGGTTCAATCTCCGAAATTTTAAGTGTTACTGTTCCGCCCTCTGTTTCGGAATCGTTCTCTATAAATATTGCGTTAAGGCCTTTTCCAAGACCACCGAGTTTTTTTGCCAAATCAGCCTCTCTCCTTTCCGACTATTTCCTCGGCAAGTGCCGTATATGCCTGACTGCCCTTACAGGATTTGTCGTAGTAGATAACAGGCATACCAAAGCTCGGTGCTTCGGAAAGTCTTACTCCCCTCGGAACAACTGTTTTGAAAACCTTTCGTGGGAAGAATTTTTTCACTTCATCTACTACTTGTTGTGTAAGATTAAGTCGTCCGTCATACATTGTTAGCAGAACGCCTTCAATTTCAATTGATTCGTTGTACTGTCTTTTTATTCTTCTTACCGTATTGATAAGCTGTGACAATCCCTCAAGCGCATAATATTCGCATTGAATCGGCACAAGAAATGTGTCGGCAACCGTCAATGCATTTGCCGTGATAAGTCCGAGTGACGGAGGACAGTCGATAATTATGTAATCATAATACTGCTTTATCGGGAGCAAAGCATTCTTTAAAAGTGCCTCTCTGTGCGGTTTTTCTGCAATTTCAAGCTCTGCGGCAGCCAAATCAAGGCTTGACGGAAGAATATGCAGATTGTCATACGGGGTTGTAAGAACACATTGTTCGGCTTTTGCACCGTCAACAAGAATTGAGTAAGTTGAAAACTTAACTTTACTCTTATCAATGGCGACACCGCTTGTGGCATTTCCCTGTGGATCAGCGTCAACAAGCAATGTTTTCTTTCCCATTTTTCCCAGACAAGCCGCAAGATTAACGGAGGTTGTGGTCTTTCCCACACCTCCCTTTTGGTTTGATATTGCAATTATTTTTGCCAAAAAATCACCTTGTCTTTTGTTTTTATGATTTTTATATCTTTTACTTTAAAATTATATCATAATGCACACCATTTTTAAAGCTATTTTGAAGATTTTTTGGGATTTAATGCAACTTTTTTTCTTAATCAAAAGCAAATGTTTCACGTGAAACATTTCCTGTGTAACCAAAAAATAAAAACTATACAACGCAAAAAGCCGCACATTACTGTGCGACTCTTTGCAAGGGGTTTAGATAAGGAAATGGGTATGAGTGGAACGGATGCTTTCGCACCCTCTGAAAAGTGAATTAAGCAGTTTTTTCTGCATCAGGCTTTTGATATCTTTTAGGAATCCGAATTGTGTATTCAATAAAATTGTCTGTGTCTTTTTTGTCTGATTGTGCGTCGATTCCTGCAAGACGCATTGTATCAATAGCCTTGTTGATTGTGTTAAGAAAAATTCGTAAGTCTTTTATCACCGCTTTGCTTGTACCTTTGGATTTTGTTGTTTTTGGTACTGAATTAATTAAAATGCTGACGAGTTCATCAGTCTGACTTGTGTTGAGATTCTCCGAAATTATTTTTGACAGAGCCTCATGTCTTAAAGCGTCATCTTCAATTCTTAAAAGAGCCCTTGCGTGTCTTTCGCTCAATCCTGCATTTACAATCCATTCCTGCTCCTCGTATGTAAGACGAAGAAGTCTTAGCTTGTTTGCAATTGTTGATTGGCTTTTGCCCAGTCGGTTCGCTGCCTCCTCTTGGGTAAGACCGTAGCGCCTGATCAGCTTTGAAATCCCGCGAGCTTCCTCGAATATACCGAGGTCGCTTCGCTGGAGATTTTCAAGGAGAGCATAAATGGCTGACTCTTTTTCCGAACACTTTAAAACGATGCACGGCACCTTTCGTAATCCTGCCAAAACCGATGCCCTGAGGCGGCGCTCACCTGCCACAAGTTCATACTCCGCAGCCGAGATTTTTCTCACCGACAACGGTTGCAAGATACCGTTTTCGCTGATTGATGCAGAGAGAGCGGCAAGTTCGGTTTCGTCAAAGGTTTTGCGAGGTTGTGCTTTGTTCGGTCTGATTTTAATAATCGGAATCTCTAAAACTTTGTTATCGTTTTTGAGCATAAAATTCAACCGCATCGCCTCAATGTTCGTTAGCATCAGGGGTTGTCCCTGTGCTATTATAATAACATAGACACGGTGCGGTTGTTGTCGCTTTGTGAGCAACTTTTTTAAGAAGTTTTACCACAAAATGGTAATTTATTAAAAAAGCTGTCGATATTTATCACAACGGTTGTGACTTTATTTTGCCCGAAATTCTCGGGTATTGTTTTGGTGTAGGTTTTACCTTTTTTATTACAATGATTGTACGCTCGCCCTCGTCACACGGAAGATTAAACTTGTGAACCTTTTCAACCTTACCGCCGAGTAATTTCAAAGCATTTTCTGCTCCGTCAAGTTCTTCATCGGCATTTGGTCCTTTCATTGCTACAAACAAACCGCCAACCTTGACATACGGCAAGCAGTATTCGCAGAGAACATTCAGCCTTGCAACTGCTCTTGAAACGGCAATATCAAACTTTTCACGATAAAGCTTATTTTTACCGCCCTCCTCTGCCCTGCTGTGAACAAGCTCGGAATCAAGTCCTGTATCGTTAAGAACTGTGTCGAGAAATGTAAGTCTTTTGTTAAGGCTGTCAAGAAGCGTCAGCTTAATGTCAGGTCTTGCAATTTTAAGCACAACACCGGGAAAACCGGCACCTGTTCCCACATCAATAATGCTTGCATTCTTCTTTACATCAACAAAGTTGTAAAGTGTAAGGCTGTCGGCAAAATGCTTGACCGCAACACCGTGTTCATCGGTTATTGCAGTAAGATTCATCTTTTCGTTCCACTCAACAAGCAATTTAAAGTAGATTTCAAACCTTTGGAGCATTTCATCGTCAAGTTTGGTTTTAAAACCATCAGTAACGGTAGTAAGAGTATCTTTAATTGCCATTACTGCCTCCTGTTGTTCTGAGCAAGCCAGATAAGAAGTACGCTGATATCCGCAGGAGAAACGCCCGAAATTCTTGACGCCTGTCCGATATTGAGCGGTTTAATCTTATTAAGCTTTTCCCTTGCCTCAAGTCGAAGTCCTTCAATTTCATTGTAATCAAAGTCCTTTGGCAATTGCTTAACTTCAAGCTTTTTCATTTGTTCAACCTGTTTAAGCTGTTTTTGAATATAGCCCTCGTACTTAATTTCAATTTCAACCTGTTCAAAGATATTCGGATCAAGCTCCGGTCTTGTTTTGTCAATGTTCTTGAGTGCATCATAACCAAGCTGAGGCCGTTTCATAAGGTCAATAAGTCGCACACCCGAAGTAATTTCAGATGTTTCACGTGAAACAAGTATCTCATTTACCTCATCAGTAGGTGAAATCACCGTACTTTTAAGTCTATTAAGTTCTTCTTTTTTAAGCTCCTGTTTTTTAAGAAACTTTGCGTATCTTTCGTCGCTTATAAGACCAATTCTGTGACCGAGTGGAGTCAGTCTTTCGTCGGCATTATCCTGACGAAGTACAAGTCTGTACTCACTTCTTGAAGTCATCATTCTATATGGCTCATTTGCTCCCTTTGTAACAAGGTCATCAACAAGTGTGCCTATATAGCTTTCCGAACGGTCGAATATAACAGGCTCTCTGCCGAGAACCTTCATTGCGGCATTAATTCCTGCAACAAGTCCCTGAGCCGCTGCCTCCTCATATCCCGAAGAACCGTTGAATTGACCGGCACCGAAAAGTCCTTCAAAATCTTTAAATTCAAGCGTCGGGTTCATTGCAAGCGGATCAACACAATCATATTCAATTGCATAAGCAGGTCGCATAATAAGGCAATGTTCAAGACCTTTTATTGTGTGATAGAATTTAAGCTGAACTTCTTCCGGAAGTGATGAGCTCATTCCCTGAAGATACATTTCCTCGGTATCAAGTCCGCACGGCTCAATAAAAAGCTGATGTCTTGGCTTATCCTTAAAACGCATAATCTTATCTTCAAAGCTTGGACAATAACGGGGACCAACACCCTCAATTTTGCCGGCATAAAGCGGAGAACGGTTGATATTTTCAAGAATAATCTGCTTTGTTTCGTCATTTGTCCAACTGACATGGCATTCAACCTTGTTTTCACCGAGATTCTCAGTTTCATAAGAGAACGGCTGGGGAGGTTCATCACCTTTTTGAACTTCAAGCTCAGAAAAATCAATTGAACTTTTCAGAACTCTTGCCGGAGTACCAGTCTTAAATCTTCTCAAAGGCAGACCGAGTTTTTTAAGGCTTGAACCAAGAAATGTGGCGGGAAAAATTCCGTCGGGACCGCTTTCATATGAAACCTCACCGACAAAAATTCTTCCACCGAGATATGTACCCGTTGCAATAATAACGGTCTTGCACTTAAATACGGCAAGCATTCTTGTAGTAAGATTATAACCGCCCTCCATCTTTTCAATATCCGTAATTTCAGCCTGACGAAGGTCGAGATTTTTCTGTAATTCAATCTTATGTTTCATAACGGAAGAATATTTTCTTCTGTCAATCTGTGCTCTCAGCGAATGAACAGCCGGACCTTTTCCCCTGTTAAGCATTCTGGACTGCAAAAAACATTCATCGGCAGTCTTTCCCATTTCACCGCCGAGTGCGTCAATCTCACGGACGAGATGTCCTTTTGCTGTTCCTCCGATTGACGGATTGCAGGGACAGTTTCCGACCGCATCCATATTTATGGTAAATATTGCAGTTTTACAGCCAAGCCTTGCCGCCGCAAGAGCCGCCTCGATTCCGGCGTGACCTGCACCGACTACTGCAACATCATATTCACCCGCAAAATAATTCATAATATCACCTATTTTCCTACGCAGAAGTTGTGAAACACCCTATCCACAACCTCATCACTTGTTCTCTCACCCGTTAATTCAAGTAAGTGTGAAATTGCATCCTCAATTGAAACTGTTACTGCGTCAAATGTCATAC
Organism: Ruminococcoides intestinale; assembly: GCF_040095935.1. NCBI lineage: Bacteria > Bacillati > Bacillota > Clostridia > Eubacteriales > Oscillospiraceae > Ruminococcoides > Ruminococcoides intestinale. The sequence goes on from NZ_JBBMFQ010000002.1 coordinate 105,266, forward strand.
CGCATTCAAGTGCGTTCATTGCCTCAATAACCGAATCAAGTGCATTTTTAACGGCAATTCGCTGTCTTTCATTTGAGAGAACGCCTTCACTCGGATTAAAGTTTTGAGTTCCTGCAATTTTTTCAACAGCCTTTGTTAATTCATCTCTGCCGTCACCACTGATTGCAGATATATATACTATATATTTTATATTTTTACTGATATATTCTATATCAAGCTTATTATCAAGATCAGTCTTATTAATTACAGCAATTGAAGGCACAAGCTTTGCAGACTCAATGAGTGCATAATCGTCCTCGTCAAGCTCTCTGCTGTTATCAAAAACAGCAAGCAAAAGACCGCATTGCTCAAGTCTTTTTCTCGCTCTGTCAACACCGATTTTCTCAACCGTATCGTCAGTATCACGAAGTCCTGCCGTATCGCTGAGATTCAGAACAACATCGCCCACAGTTACCGTATCTTCAACAATATCTCTCGTAGTTCCGGGAATATCGGTTACAATACTCTTTTCATATCCCGAAAGCAAATTCATAAGCGTGCTTTTTCCTACATTCGGTCTACCGGCAATTACGGTATCAATGCCTTTTTTTACCGCCTGACCGCAGTCATAGCTGTCAAGTAAAGACTTAAAACACTTGATTGCCTTGTCACAGGTTTCAATTACGGAATCAGCCGTAACCTCGGCAATATCCTCCTCGGGATAATCTGCCCACGCAGAAAGGTGAGCCGCCATTGAGAGGAGGTCATTTTTTACACCGTCAATTTTCTTACGCAAAGCACCCTCTTTTACACAAAGAGCAGACCTTGCCGCACCCCTGCTTTTAGCACTTATAATATCAATTACAGCCTCAGCTTCGGTGAGGTCGATTTTGCCGTTTAGGAATGCTCGCTTTGTAAATTCTCCTGCCTGAGCCGGAACGGCGCCGGCATTGAGAACAGCACGCAGAACTCTTTTTGTAATGTAAAGTCCGCCGTGGCACGAAAGCTCAACAACATCTTCACCGGTATAGCTGTGAGGCGCCTTAAAAACAAGTGCAACCGCCTCGTCAATATCTTCACCGTCTTCTGAAATTTTTCCGAACGATGCCGTATAGCCTTTCATCTCAGTAACCTTTTTACCCGAAACGGAGTTGAAAATTTTGTCGGCAATCCGAAGTGCATCGTCACCCGAAATTCTAATAACGCCGATACCGCCCTCGCCCTGAGCGGTACTTATTGCGGCAACTGTATCGTAATTCATAAAATCACCAAGAAAAAAGGGCGGTTAAAAACCGCCCTGTAATTATTTGTCTATTCTTCCGTAAAGACCTGTTGCACCGCCCTCGTTAAGGGGCTTTCTGTCAGGATTTGCGGGAGTGTTATGCTCGGAACGGTTTGCGCTGTATGGGCGTCTGCCGCCTCTGCCTCTGTTGTTATAACCGCCGTTTCTGCGAACGGGCTTTGCCTTTGGATCAGGACCGATAACAACATGGCGGTTTGCGTTTTCGCCTTCGCTCCATGAAATAGCACCGTTTACCTTCTGAACAGAAGTGTGAATAATTCTTCTCTCATAAGGATTCATTGGCTCAAGATTTGTCTTTCTGCCTGTTTTAACAGCTTTGAAAGCAAGCTTTCTGCCGAGAATTTCAAGAGTCTTTTCTCTTTTTTCTCTGTAGTTTCCGGTATCAATAGTTACCTTAAAATAGCTGTTGTCAGAGTGGTTGGCAACAAGGCTTGTAAGGTACTGAAGTGAGTCAAGTGTTTCACCTCTTCTGCCGATTACAAAACCGACATCCTCACCCGAAAGATTGAACTCGATACCGCCTTCAATTTCTTTCTTCTCTATCACAACGCTTTCAAGCTTCATATTATTGAGAACATCTCTCAAAAACTGTTCAGCTTTTTCTGCAGGAGTTTCTTTGAGAGTAACCCTAACCTTTGCAGGCTGACCTCCGAAAAGACCGAATTTTTTCTTTTCGGCTCTCTGAATAACCTCAAAATCAACCTCTGCATTTTCGTCAAGACCAAGCTGCTTTTTTGCATCGTTTAATGCGTCAACTTCGTTATCGCCAATGCCGATAGCTTCTTTAATCACAATATCACCTGATTTCAAACTTCTACTTCTTTTTCTTCTTTTTGGAATTTGTATTTTCTTCTGCACTCTCTGAAAGACCGTGCGGAACATAGTTATACTGAACAAGAGCCTCCTGCTCAAACATAAGAGCGGCGTGTCTTGCTTCGGATGTTGCTGTCATTCTCTGAGGGCTGAAAAGCTTGCCCACGATAACCGACTGAACAAGGCTTACGAGTGAAGATACAATCCAGTAAAATGCAACGGCTGACGGAACAATGTAGGCGATATATGCCGAGAAAAGCGGCATTGCATACATCATAACCTTCATACAGCCCTGCTGTTGCTGCATAGGATTGTTCTTTCCGTTGATTCTCATTGTGATAAACTGTGTAAGTACGTTTGATGCAAAACATATTACAGGGAAAAGAATCATCGGACTCCAAAGACCGTAGTCCTGCGGAATTGCGAAAAGGTTCATACCGAATGTATTAAATCCCTTTTCAAACATAGTGATTGTATTGAGCTGGTCGGCAGAAAAAATCTGCTGAATGGCGTCAATATTTTGGAAACAGCTGAAATCCTTCAAAAAATAAATTTCCTGATATGTGGCATTGGTTGCGCCCGACGCCGCAGTATATCCGGGAATTGTATTTACATAGTTAAGAGCTTCGGTTACCTTTGCGCTGTCGATATGAAGTGTGTTTGTAAGCGGATATGCAACAGCGTAGAATACTCCGAAAAGAACAAGGAACGGAACAATCATCGTAAGACAGCCGCCTGTCGGCTTTACGCCCTCTTTTTCATAGAGCTTAGATATTTCTTCCTGTGCCTTTTGTCTGTTATTTTTATATTTTTCCTGAATTTCCTTTTGTTTTTTGGAAAGTCTTGCGGTACCTGCCATTGATTTTTGCTGTTTGATTGTAAAAGGAAACATACAAAGTCTTACAATAATTGTAAAGACGATAATTGACAGTCCGAAATCTTTAAGAAGATAGAAAGCTCCCCACAGCACATAGCCGAGCAAGCTTCCAAGAAAACCAAAGATCTGCATACGGTTACCTCACTTTAATTTCTTACTCTTTGGCTTTTTTTCCGGAACGGGATCATACCCGCCCTTTGAAAACGGATTGCAGCGCAGAATACGCCAAACGGTAAGCGCTGTGCCCTTGAGTGCACCAAACCTTTCAATTGCCTCAATACCATATTGCGAACAAGTCGGAATGTATTTACAATGACTTGCCGTCAACGGAGAAACTGAGGTCCGGTAAAACCTGATAATTGCCAGAAGAATTCGTTTCATAAAACTATCCCTCTTTAAGAACACCTGCAAGCGAAAGCTGTTTTTTCATTTCCTTGTAAACAACAGTGCTTTTAACATAGGGTGTTTTACCTCTGGCAACAAAAACAAAGTCATATCCTTTTTTTATATCGGGATAAAGTTTGTAATAAGCCTCTCTTATTACCCTCCTTGACCTTGTGCGCCTTACGGCTTTTCCGATTTTTTTGCCGGTGGTTATTCCAAAACGCAGGTTATCGGATTTGTTCTTTAACACATAAGTTACCAAAACAGGACCAACAAAGGATTTTCCACGTCTGTAAAGTCCGGAAAAATCCCTGTTATCCTTCAAAGTGATATATTCACTCATAAATTTACCACCTTGCAAACAGGTGCATTAAAAAAGAAAGACCACCGGTTAAAAGTGGTCTTCTCTTTAATAAGACAACCTTTTTCTACCTTTAGCTCTTCTTCTGGCTAAAACTTTCTTGCCGTTAGATGTAGACATTCTCTTTCTGAAGCCGTGCTCCTTTTTTCTGTGGAGCTTCTTAGGCTGATAAGTTCTCAACATAATGAAAACCCTCCCTTCAAAATATAACCTTGCAATATAGCATTATATCTTAATTTCAGCCCGTAGTCAACAAAAATTTTTATTTTTTTATTTTCTAAAATGAAATTTAAAATTTTCTTTTGATTTTGAAAAACAGCAGCAAATTATTTTTCTTTATCGGTAAATACAATATATTGCAACACAGAATTTAACACACACTATATATCCGAATCATTGTAAAATTTACACCCTGTTTGCGCACTTTAATAATAATAAAGTATAAATTACAATAAATTACAAATGGCTTTTTGTAATTGCAATTTTAAATTTGTTGCGTTATAATAAAGCAGAATGGTATTTTATCAAAATGGGATAATTATGGAAAATGGGTGCAGTGTGTTGCACCGTGGAAGGGAAAGATTAAATTAATGGACTCCTTTGAAGACGCATGGAAAGTTATAAGCGATTACTGTAAATCTAAAATTACCGACATCGCCTACAATACATGGATCAGCAGAATTCAGCCAGTTGACCTTGACTTTGACAACGGAACCGCTTATCTTCTCGTGCCAAATGACTTTCACGCCCAAACATTGAGGAGATGCTATATGTCGCTTCTCAATGAGGGATTTGAAGAGATTTTCGGAACAAAGTTCAATATTGAGTTCCGCACACCGGCAAATGCGCCGAAAAAATCAAAGCCGTCTGCGGCGGCATCAATCACAACATCGGCGGCAACCGCTCCTCTTTTGCAAAGCCCCGACAGCAGTTCTTACGAATACACCTTTGACACATTTATTGTCGGCTCGTCAAATAAGTTTGCTCATGCAGCCTGTCTTGCAGTTGCAACAAATCCGTCACATGCCTACAACCCCCTCTTTCTTTACGGAAACTCGGGACTCGGCAAGACTCACCTTTTGTATGCAATCGGCAATGAAATCAAGAAAAACGATCCGTCAAAGGTTATCTGTTACATAAAAGGCGACGATTTTACCGTTGAGCTTGTTGAGTCGCTCCGTCTTGCCAAGATGAATGAATTCAGACAAAAATACAGACAGGCGGATATTCTGCTCGTGGACGATGTTCAGTTTATCGGCGGTAAAGAAAGTACACAGGAAGAATTTTTCCATACCTTTAACGCACTTTATGACGCAAGAAAACAGATTGTTCTCACATCAGACCGTCCTCCTAAGGAAATCAAAACTCTTGAGGATCGTTTGCGTTCAAGATTTGAGCAGGATCTTATTGCAGATATCCAGCCTCCGGATCTTGAAACAAGAATTGCCATTATAAAAAGAAAGGCAGAACTTGACGGAGTTGAAATTTCGGACGAAGTCTGCGAGTATGTTGCATCTAAAATCAAGGCAAATATTCGTCAGCTTGAGGGAACAGTTAAAAAAATCAAAGCCAAATACTACCTTGACGGTGAAAAACCGACAATTAATTCGGTTCAGGGCATAATTTCCGACATTCTCAACAATGACGCTCCGCCCGAGGTTACCGTTGAACGCATTATTGACGAGGTTGCAAGAACCTACGGCGTTTCGGCAGACGAAATTCGTTCACAGAAAAACCGCAGTGCCAATATCAGCAACGCAAGACATATTGCAATATATGTTACACGAGAGCTTACAACGCTTTCAATGGTTGCAATCGGTGAAGAATTCGGCAACCGTCATTATTCCACCATTATATATACAATTCAGAAGGTTCAGAAGATGATGGAAAAGGACAGAAAGGTCAAAGAAATCATTGACGATACCATCAAAAATATCCGTGACAGATAGGCTGAATTATTTAACATATTTTTCAACATTCCATAAACATTCTTCAACCCGATGTTGAAGAATGTGCTAAAAAATATTTTTGTCAACAAAAGCAAACAAATCGAAAAAATCTTTTGTTTATGCTTTTTTTCAGTGTCAATGCGGAATCTCACCGCTTTTTGACATTTTGACATCCCCTACTACTACTACAATAAAAATATTAATAAAAAGACAGGAGAGAATGCACCCGATGAAAATTTCATGTTTGCGCTCCGATTTGGCAACAGCCATATCCAATGTGTCAAGAGCTGTGTCAACAAAGGCATCAATTCCTGCACTTGAAGGCGTTCTTATAAAAGCATACGGTAACACACTGAATATTTCAGGTTACAACCTAGAAATCGGTATAACAACCGATATTGAGGCAACAATCAAAGAAGAAGGCGAAATTGTCGTAAGCGCAAAGCTGTTTCTTGATATTGTACGCCGACTTCCCGAAGAGATTGTCTTTATCGAAACCGATGAGCGTATGGTTACATACATTGCCTGCGGAAAGGTTAATTATCAGATTGTCGGTATGTCATCTGTTGAATATCCCGACCTTCCGTCATTTGAACAGACTGACAGAATCACTCTCAACGCAAAAATTCTGCGTGATATGATCAGACAGACAGTCTACGCAGTAAGCGAAAACACGGCAAAGCCTATTTACACAGGTTCACTTTACGAAATTGAGGACGGTGTATTCAAAATTATTGCCATTGACGGTTACAGAATGGCAATTCGCAGTGAAAATGTAGACAGCGAAAGCAAAAACCGTTTTGTTGTTCCGGGAAAAACTCAGCATGAGGTGCTTAAACTCCTCACCGATGACGAAGAAAATACGGAAATTATCATCGGTCAGCGACATATCACATTCAAAATCAAAAATTACAGAATTATCTCCCGTCTTATCGAGGGCACATTCATAGAATACAAGTCTGCAATTCCGAAAGAGACAAAAACTGAGGTAGTTATCAATACAAGAACAATTATTGATGCAGTTGAAAGAATGTCGCTTTTGAACAACGATAGAATCCAAAGCCCGGTAAGATGCATTTTTTCGGATGATGAAATTAAACTTTCATGCACATCCGCAGTAGGCAGAGCCAATGATGTAATCTCTGTTCCTATCATCGGAGAGTCGGTTGAAATCGGCTTTAACAACAGATACCTTCTTGACGCTTTAAAAAATGCCGATACCGATGAGATTAAGCTTATTCTCAACGGTTCACTTACGGCAATGATTGTAAAACCCGTTAAGGGTGACAGCTATCTGAGCATAGTTGTTCCGATGAGGTTGGCAAATGAAAACTGAGAAAATTAAAATTGACAGCGAATACATAAAATTGCAGGATTTACTTAAACTCGGCGGTGCGGTTGAAACCGGCGGACAGGCAAAAGTTGTAATTCAGAACGGAGATGTTACCGTAAACGGTGAGATCTGCACAATGAGAGGCAAAAAAATGCGTGTCGGCGACACGGCTGTGTTTGACGGTCTTGAAATAATCGTTGAATAACTTTGGGATTGATGAAGTAAGTGAAGGTAATTGCTCTTAAATTTGAAAATTACAGAAATTTAAAGGACAATATAATCACTCCTTGTGACGGAGTAAATATAATTTACGGTGACAATGCTCAGGGAAAGACAAATTTGCTTGAGGCACTGTGGTTTTTTTGCGGAGGTCACAGCTTCAGAGGTTCAAAGGACAGCGAAATTATCAATTGGGATGAGAATTTTGCGAGGATTGAGATGCGTTTTCTCGGTCAGGAGCGTGAGCAAACAGCAAAAATTCTTTTCAGGGGCGGAAAAAAGTCCGTTGAAATCAACGGTGTGCAGAAAAATTCAGCCGCCGCACTGATTGAACGGTTTTGCGCCGTTGTATTTTCTCCCGAACACCTCAGCCTTATAAAAAGAGGTCCGGGTGAGCGGAGAAAATTTATTGACAGCGCAATCTGTCGTGAAAAGCTCAAAAATGCGGTTGTTCTCTCAAAATACAACAGGATTCTCAATCAAAGAAATTCGCTTTTGAAAGACATTTACAGGCGGCCGTCACTTGCGGACACACTTCCCGTATGGGATGAACCGCTTTTGAAAAGCGGCGCAGTGCTTGTAAAAAACAGAATCGACTATGTAAAAATGCTTTCCGACCGTGCCGTTGAATATCATAACGGAATTTCAAAAGGCAAAGAAGAGCTGAAAATCCGTTATATGTCGGGATATGAAGCCTCCGAGGATGATACGGTCGGTGAAATTTATGAAAAACTCAAGTATAAACTTGAAAAACACAAGAGTGACGATATAAGGACGGGTTTTACAAATTACGGTCCTCATCGTGATGATATTGAAATTATAATAAACGGTAAAAATGCCAGAGCTTTTGCATCTCAGGGACAACAGCGAAGTGCGGTTCTGTCGCTGAAGCTTGCCGAGGCGTCTGTATTGCGTGAAAGAATGGGCGAAGAACCCGTTATTCTGCTTGATGATGTGCTTTCTGAGCTTGATGCAAAAAGACAGGATTTTTTACTTAACGAACTTCACGGATGTCAGGTGTTTATTACCTGCTGTGAAAAGTCGAATAAAGAACAGCTTAAAGACGGAAAAATCTTTCTGCTGAACAACGGAGAGGTGAGCTGATGTACCTTCATCTCGGACAGGACACCGTTATCACAACCGAAACGGTTATCGGAATTTTTGATATGGACGAGTGTACAGTGTCAAAAAAGACAAGGGATTATCTTACTGCCGCCGAAAAAAGAGGCAGAGTTGTAAATGTTTCGTTTGAATTGCCGAAATCCTTTGTTGTCTGTGAAAAGAACGGCAAAATTACCGTTTATATCAGCCAGCTTTCATCAAAAACACTCATAAAAAGAAGTCAATCTCCCTATAAGGAGCTTATGTACCGTTGATACGGATATAAAAAGGAGTTCTGTGTATGAAAATGAGAAAATGCCCCTACTGCGGAAGAAGAATTTCATATACCTCATCGTTTGCAAGCAGAAGAAAAGCAGAATATATCTGCCAAAAGTGCGGAAAAGAGAGCAAGGTTGCAGTTGATAAGAAGGTAATTTTGTTTTTTATTGTTGCTGTGGTAATTTCTCTTGCAATAATGGCAGGTTGGATTCTTGCAGGCCTTGTGAGCAATCCTCTCGGAATTTTACTCGTTGCGATTCCGCTTATAATTTTTACGGCAGCTTCACCGAACTTCGTTCACTATGAGCCGTACAAGAAATACCGTAAGTCTATGGAGGCAAAAAAAGCAGGCATCGCTTATTCAGACAATCTTCTTACCTCGGAACTTGACGAGGATGAAAACTATACTTTTCCGAGTATCACTCCTCAGCAGAATGATACCGATGATAATTTTGAAATTAACACGGATGTATTTAATAAAATCAGAGCCGAAAGAAATGCCGCAAGACAAAGACTTGATTCAAATGAGATTTCTTCCGATTCATCGTCTTTTGAAAAGCAGGAATATGTTTCCGTGATTAACAATACAAGCGAGAATCATGCGTCAAGCGGAGCAACACTCAAAAAGATTCACTCCGAAATGCCCCAGCACCATACGGTGAACAGAAGCAGACACTACATAAATTCCGAGGAAGCTTCAGAAAATAAAAAAACGGATGACGGCAACCGTTATTCCGTGAACAGAAAGTTTTAACGGGTGATATTGTGTTCAGACTGCCCGTATGCCCGCATTGTCACGCAATTTATCGTTACGGTGATGTAAGGAAGAGCTTAAATACAAAAATTCACACCTGCTATCACTGCAAAAAGCAGTTCAAAACCTCATTTTCGGGACTTTGGATTTTATTTTTGATTGCAGTTGTGATAGGAATTTTCGTCAATATCTTTGAAATGACGGCTTTTTCAGGCACAAATGTGATAGCGTTGATGATTACAAATATCGTACTTATACTGTTTTTTCTGCTTTTTGTGCCGTTTTTTACAAAATTCAGAAAATTCGGAGCAGACGCTCAAAAAAGCGAAAATATTCAAATATCAAAAAAACAGCAGAAAAAACAAACGAACAAAAACGCTGTTCGTTCATCGAATAAACGGAGGTAAGTGTTTTGGATAATCTTGAAAACAACGAAAATATGAATGAAAATATTGATGAAACCAACGAAAATATAAACGATGAAGCCATTGATGAAGCCTACGAAAAAGAGATTGAGGCTGAAAAATTGGTTGAATTTGACGGCGAATCCGAGGGTATGGAGCTTTCAAAGGTTGAACAGGAATACGGCGCAGATGAAATTCAGGTTCTTGAAGGACTTGAGGCTGTAAGAAAGCGTCCCGGTATGTACATCGGTTCAACAGGACCGAGAGGACTTCACCACCTTGTTTACGAAATCGTAGATAACTCAATTGACGAAGCACTTGCAGGTTATTGTACAAAAATTGATGTTGTCATCGAAAAGGGCGATATAATCAGAGTAACCGATAACGGCCGTGGTATTCCTGTCGGTGTCAACAGCAAAACAGGACTCCCTGCCGTAACGGTTGTATTCACAGTTCTCCACGCCGGCGGAAAATTCGGCGGAGGCGGTTACAAGGTTTCGGGCGGTTTGCACGGCGTAGGTGCGTCTGTTGTAAACGCACTTTCCGAGTGGCTCGAAGTCAAGGTTTGTGACGGCGAGGATGTTTACTTCCAGCGTTATGAAAGAGGAAAAATTGTAACCGACCTTCAAAAAATCGGCAAGTCTGATGTTAAGGGTACGGAAGTACGCTTTAAAGCCGACCCTGAAATTTTTAAAGAAACCACGGTTTACGATTACAGCGTTTTGGAAAGAAGACTTCGTGAACAGGCATTTCTCAATGCAGGTGTTCACATTGAGCTTCGTGACGAGCGTGACCTTGAAAATATTATTCAGAATAACTTTGTCTATGAGGGCGGTATCAAGAGCTTTGTTGAGTATATTCACAAAAAGCGTTCTCTTGAAGTTATTCATCCCGATGTAATTTACTTTGCGTCAAGAAACGCAGATGATACGATTGCGGTTGAAATTGCACTCCAGTACAACGAAAGCTACAACGAAAATCTGCTCACTTTTGCAAACAACATTCATACAACCGACGGCGGTACTCATGAAGAAGGCTTCAAAAGAGCACTCACCTATGTTATGAATGACTATGCAAGAAAGTTCGGAAAATTGAAGGACAATGATAAGAACCTCAGCGGTGAAGATGTCCGTGAAGGACTTACCGCAATTGTCAGTGTAAAGCTCAAAGAGGCTCAGTTTGAAGGACAGACCAAGGCAAAACTCGGTAATACCGAGGTAAGAGCTATGGTTGACCGCCTTATGAGGGATAAGCTTTCTGTTTATCTCGAAGAAAATCCTGCTGTTGCAAAGGTAATTTTTGAAAAGGCGCTTGCGTCGTCAAGAGCAAGAGAGGCTGCAAGAAAAGCAAGGGAAAATGCAAGAAGAAAATCTCCGCTTGACTCCGCACAGCTTCCGGGTAAGCTTGCCGACTGCCAGTCAAAAGACAGCAGCGAAACAGAAATCTTCATAGTCGAGGGTGATTCTGCGGGCGGTTCAGCAAAAGGCGGCCGTGACAGAAGAATTCAGGCTATCCTCCCTCTTTGGGGTAAAATGCTCAATGTTGAAAAAGCAAGAATTGACAGAGTTTACGGAAATGACAAGCTTATGCCCGTTATCACTGCGCTCGGCACAGGCATAGGTGATGAATTTGATATTGCAAAGCTCAGATACGACAAGGTTATCATTATGGCGGATGCCGATGTTGACGGTTCGCACATCAGAACCCTTCTTTTAACTTTCTTTTTCAGATATATGCGTCCGCTTATCGAAGAGGGCCATGTTTACATTGCTCAGCCGCCTCTCTTTAGAATTTCAAAGGGCAAAGAGCATAAATATGCGTATTCGGACCTTGAGCGTGACCAAATTCTGGCTCAAATTGAGGGTAAAACCGAAGTTCAGCGATACAAAGGTCTTGGTGAGATGGACTCCGAGCAGCTTTGGGAAACAACAATGAATCCCGAAACAAGACTTATGCTCCGTGTTGATCTCAGCGATGCAGAACAGGCAGACGAAACCTTCACAATTCTTATGGGTGACAAGGTTGAGCCGAGAAGAGATTTCATTGAGAAAAATGCAAAGTATGTACAGAATCTCGATGTTTGATATATTACGATAAACCAAAATTTTAAAAACGGGGTGATTTTATGCACGCAAGAACAAAAGTTACAGTTCGTTACGCAGAAACGGATAGAATGGGAATTGTACACCACTCAAATTATCCGATTTGGTACGAAATAGCTAGAAATGACTATATCAAAATGTTCGGAATCAGCTACACAGACATGGAAAATGCAGGTGTAATGACTCCCCTTTTGAACCTGAGTTGTCATTTTGGAATTCCTGCTCTTTATGAGGACGAGCTGATTATCCGCACTTGGGTGCAGACTATCACAGCCGCAAGAATTATTTTTACATACACGGTAAAGCGTATTGAAAAGGACGGTTCGGAAACCGAACTTGGCTACGGTACAACCGAACACGGTTTTGTAGATTCCAAAACATTCCGTCCCACAAGCATCAAAAAACGCTTTCCAAAACTCTACGAAGATATTTCAGCCGCAGTAAAACACTTCTAACAGCGAGTTGACAGCAGCGTGTCGCTGCACCCAAAATAACATTATTATAAATTATTGAACAGACAGTAACAAGAGCTTGAAAAGCGAGGAAAGAATATGGATAACGAACAGAATCAGAACAAGAATTCGAGAATTATTGATGTCGATCTGCAAAATGAAATGAGAAAAAGCTTTTTGGACTACTCCATGAGCGTTATTGTTTCCCGTGCGTTGCCCGATGTCAGAGACGGTTTGAAACCTGTTCACAGAAGAATACTCTATACAATGAATCAAATCGGTCTTGATCCGTCAAAGCCGTACCACAAGTGTGCCGACACGGTAGGTCAGGTGCTTGGTTCGTATCACCCTCACGGTGACGCCTCGGTTTATGACGCAATGGTTCGTCTTGCACAGGACTTTTCCATGAGATATATGCTTGTTGACGGTCACGGTAACTTCGGTTCGGTGGACGGTGATCCGCCTGCCGCTTACCGTTATACAGAGGCAAGAATGAGTAAAATTTCTCTTGAAATGCTCACGGATATCGAGAAAAACACGGTTGACTTTATGTCAAACTACGATGACCGTCTTAAAGAACCGACTGTTCTTCCAAGCCGTTTTCCAAACCTTCTCGTAAACGGTTCAAGCGGTATTGCCGTTGGTATGGCAACCGAAATTCCGCCCCATAACCTCGGTGAAACAATTGATGCAGTTTGTACTCTCATTGACAATCCCGATGCCGAGCTTGCAGAGATTATGGAGTGTATGCCCGGACCCGACTTCCCGACAGGCGGTATTATCATGGGCAGAAGCGGTATTCGTGCCGCCTATGCAACAGGTCGAGGAAAAATTACCGTAAGAGCCAAGACTGAAATTATCGAAGCTAAAAACGGCAGATATAAAATTATCGTTACGGAGCTTCCGTACAAGGTCAACAAGGCAAGACTTATTGAAAACATTGCCGACCTCGTAAAGGATAAGAGAATTGAGGGAATTTCAAATATCGAGGATCATTCCGACCGTAAGGGTATGCACATTGAAATTGACATCAAGAGAGATGCCTCACCTCAGATTGTTCTTAACCAGCTGTTCTCATACACGCAGTTGCAGACAACCTTCGGTGCAATTATGCTTTCTATCGTTGACGGCGAGCCTAAAATTCTTTCACTCAAGGAAATGCTCCAATGCTATATTGAATTCCAGGCTGAGGTTATTCGCCGCCGTACTGATTTTGACCTCAAAAAAGCCCGTGACAGAGCCCACATTCTTGAGGGCTTGAAGATTGCTCTTGACTTCATTGACGAGGTAATCAAAATTATCAGAAACAGCAAGGATACTGCAAGCGCAAAAGCAGGTCTTATGGAGCGTTTCGGTCTTGATGATGTTCAGGCTCAGGCTATCGTTCAGATGCGTCTCGGACAGCTCACAAATATGGAGCAGACTAAGATTGAGGATGAAATTGCAGCCCTCCACGCAAAGATTGAAGAATATCTCGAAATTCTTGCAAGCGAGCCAAGACAGCTTGAAATCGTAAAAGAAGAAATTATGCAGATTCGTAATAAATATGCCGACCCGAGAAGAACTGAAATTTGTGCTGTCAGCGGTGAGGTTGATATTGAGGATCTTATTCCGCAGGAGGAGTGCGTTCTTACACTTACACAGTTTGGATATGTAAAGCGTCTTTCTGCCGATACCTACAAAATTCAGCGCAGAGGAGGTCGTGGTGTATCGGGTATGTCACGCCGTGAAGAAGATATTGCTGCTGAAATGTTCGTTATCAATTCACACGATTATGTTCTGTTCTTTACCGACAAGGGCAGAGTTTATCGTCTTAAATGCTATGAAGTTCCCGAGGGAAGCCGTCAGTCAAAGGGTGTGAATATTGCAAATCTGATCCCGATTTCACCTGATGAAAAGGTAACCTCAATGATAAGAGTGCCTGAATTTGACGAGGAAAAATACCTTGTTATGGTCACTCGTCAGGGCATTATCAAGCGTATTGAACTCAATGCATACAATACCTCAAGAAAGGGCGGTCTTATTGCTCTTGAACTTAACGAGGGTGACGAACTTGCGTGGGTAAGAATGACCGACGGCAACAGTCAGGTTATTATTGCTACCAAGAAAGGTATGGCTATCCGCTTTAACGAAACCGATATTCGTGCAATGGGCAGACAGGCTCGAGGTGTTAAGGCAATGGCTCTCAAAGAGGGCGACTGCGTAGTCGGAATGAGTGTTGTCCGTGAGGGCGGTCTTGTTCTCACAGTTTCCGAAACAGGCTACGGCAGACTTTCAAGTCCCGATGATTACCGTGTTCAGAGCCGTGGAGGTAAAGGTCTTACAAACTACCACACAGAAAAATACGGCGATGTTGCCGCTATCAAGGTGGTTAACCTTGACGATGATATTATTATCATCTCGGAAGAAGGCATTATTATCAGAATTGCCGCCGAATCAATCCGTGTTTGTGCCCGTCCTTCAAAGGGTGTAACCGTAATGAAAGTAAACGGTGACGACAGGGTTGTAACAATCGCCCGTGTTCCTCACATTGACGGTGAAGATGATGAATCAGCCGAGAGCGAAGATAACGCAGAAAACGGCGAACCGTCAGAAGCGGCTACAGAAGAAGTTTCCGAAAATAACGAGGGTGAAACTTCTGATTCAACCGAAGAAAATACGGAAGAATAATTGATAAAAATAAGAAAACTCCACTTTTTTAAGTGGAGTTTTTGACACATATGAAAATCTGGTGATTTGATGAAAAAATCTTTAGTTCTGATTGTAGCGGTAATCCTCATGCTTTCACTTTTCGGCTGTTCTGACAAGAAGAATGCCGATGTTTCGGGTGTAGTAGATGCGCCCGATAAATTTTCTACTCTTGATGAGGCAAAGGTAACAGAAAATCCGAACATTCGCAAAGAAAGTGAAAATGTAAACGGAATGTGCTACGCAATCACTCTTGAAGAATTTACATATAATTACAACGAAATGCTCAAAGAGGCGGGTAATCTTGATATGATTAATCCAAAGGGTTGGAAAATGCTCGGCAGTCCTCAGAATGATGCAAACGGAACGGAGTATCAGTATTATTACTACGATGCCGATAAAATCAGCTTCACAGCCTCTGTTGAAACAAAGACAAATTATATTATGAATATCGGTCTAGGAACAACAATGAGCAACTTTGTTTCGATTGAAAACGAGAAAAATAACAGCGATACAATCCTGATGAAAAGTGCCGTAATGGCTGCCGCAGTAAGCGGAATGGGCATTAATAGGGTTGACACAATTCAGGATATTTTCTATCTTACAACCTTTGAAAATACAAATGAGCTGTGGTACAACGGCAATGTCTATGCCCTCAGCACCAATGAGGATAAGGCAGACAGTGAACGCAGTACAATGCTGTTTCGCACCTTTCCTATCTCTGATGAAGTAAAAGAAAACTGGGGCATTGACGAGTATGAAAGCTATGTGGCAAACGCAACTCAGGTAACAACAAACGCAAATTAAAAATGAATTTTGCAAAAAGACAAGGCGACTATCGTTTTCGATAGCCGCCTCATAGTTTAATCTCTTCTGTTATTTGTTTTACTTTTTCTTTCTGTCAACAGCCGTTGCGGTAATGAATGCACCGCCGCCGGCAATCAGCAGGACAATCCACAAAATCATATTATCAGTATTGCCTGTTTTCGGCGAGGCAGTATTTGCCGTGTTGTTTAGTTGGTCAGCAGAACTGCTTTCGGAAGAAACGGTGTTTGTCGGCTTATTTGCTTCGTCATCCGAACTGCTTCCAAAACCGATTGCAGGAATATCAACGGCAGTCTTTTTGTAACCGCAGACGGTGCATTCTTCATGCTTTGAGCCTTTTTCGGTAGCCGTGGCTTCTTTGTCAACAATCCATTTATAGTTGTGAGCCGTTATGTCGGCCTTGTTGCCGCATTCACATTCGTGCCAATGATTTGTGCTGTCATATTTCCACTCTGTGCCGTAGTTGTGGTTGTGTGAATCAATTTTCGGAATGTCAACGGCAGTTTTTTTGTAACCGCAGACGGTGCATTCTTCATGCTTTGAGCCTTTTTCGGTAGCTGTGGCTTCCTTGTCAACAATCCATTTAAAGTTGTGAGCTGTTATATCAGCCTTGTTGCCGCACTCACATTCGTGCCAATGATTTGTTTCATCATACTTCCATTCCGTACCGTACTTGTGTGTATGTCCGTCTGCGGCAGGAGTCATTGTCAGATCAGTGAGAACCCACATAGTACTGTCAGAACCATCGCTGGCATCGCCTTCATAGCGCTTATAATTCACAAATTCGCCGTTGATCTTCAGCTTGGTGTTGGGTCCGAATACATAAGTGGTATTTTCGCTTTCAACATAGCCCACAGCTTTCACATACACACCGTAATGATAGGTCTTCCCGGCTTCAAAAGCGGTGATTTTGTTTTCATAAGCACCGCTGAAGAAATCTGCGGAAATCGCACCGGTTTTGCTGTCCAGTTCCCACCACTCGCAATTGTATGCATACTTCACGCCTTCGGGACTCTTGCCGGTAAAAACGGGCTTGTCGCCGTCCTTGAAGCTGACAGTGGCGTCATTGATCTCCACCACATCAATAACTTTCACGGTGGTCGGTGTCATGGTCAATACATTCATGAACCAAATGGTTTCGCCGTTATCGTCTACATTGATCTGATCGGGTGTCAGGGTGATTTCTTCACCGTTGATATAGAGCTTTGTGTTCTTATCAAAGCGGTAGCCCTCTTCCATGCCCAAGTCGGAAATCTTGAAATATACGCCATAGGTGTAACTCTTTCCGGCTTCAAATTCCGTAATGAGCTTGCCGTTGTAACGCTCGTTCCAGTAGTCGCTGGAGGTAATGCCATAGCCACTGCCGTCATTGGCGTCCCAACGCTCATGGTCGAGATCAATAAACGGATCCACGGCGCTGGTCATAAAGCTCGGTTTGTCGCCGGCAATAAAGTTGATACGAGCATTAAAGTCAATTTTCTCTACAGCCTGACCGGGGCGCAGCTCTGTTCCATATTGAATGAGGCAAGTTTTTCCATCATCCATCACCATGACCCACGAACCGAACGACGGCAGACTTGCTCCGTTCAATGTGACATTTTCTTTGTTTGTCAAATTACTGTCGAAGGTATAGCCGTCTTTCGCCTGAAGTTTCACGGAATATCTGTATCTTCCGCCCTTTTCAAAGGTGCTGAATCGAACATCGCCGTCCGAATAGCAGCTTTCATCGGAATACCAATAGCCAACAGTGTTCATGGTGTCATTGGCATCCTTCTCCCACTTTTCCCAGCACTCGTAGGAAATATCATATTTGTCCTGATTGGTGCCTGTCTTCTTGGCCGACGCCCGCGGGGCATCACCCGGCTGATAGTCGAGTTTCACATTCTCAACATCGATGGCAGTGAGCGTGCTGTTTTGTTTTGTCGGTGTAATCGTTTTAACAGCAGGGAGATACAGGAATTCTCCGCTCAGACTTGACTTTACGCTTTCCCCATTCACTGTAACGGTGGTTTCGCTGTTGAAGGAATATCCATCCTTCGGCTTCAGCATAAGGGAATACACATAACGTTTGCCGCTTTCAAATTCTGTGATGGTCGGCAGAGAGCCATGTGAGCCGTTATCGGAATACCAGGCGGCAACGGGTTCGTTGTTTTCGAATTCCTGCCAGCATTCATAGTCAATTTCATATTTATCGGCATCGGCATTATATACCTCGGCGGTTGCCTGTGGGGCATCACCCGGCTGATAGTTGAATTTCGCATTCTCAATCGTCGCCACAGGGATGGTGTTCGTCGGCTGGCTGTTTTCCTGCACGGTCAGGTCATAGGTATAATCATATATTTGATATTGGTGAACATCCCAAATCACTGTGAAAGTACCGGTCGCATCCGAGTGCTCATTGAAATACTGCTTTGCCGCTTCTAAATCCGAACTAAAATCAACAGGATTGCCGGATGTGGGCGTAAAAGTATAAAGAGAGGCACTCTCAAAATGATCAATAATCGGCCCCGCACTCTCATTTTCACTTGTAACGGTTCCCCTAGCTTTGTACGGTGTCTCAATCTCGGTCTGAAGATTTCCCACTGCTGTCTGCAGCACTTCGGCACTTGGGAATCCTTCTGTGATAAAATTAAACTCACCGCTGCTTTTACTTACTTGTGTGGTTTCAACCACTGCGCCATTGGAATCCTTAACGGAGACATTGGCTGTTACATTGACTTGTGTGTGATATGTGTGCTTGAAGTCATTAAGGTATGTTACTCCCTGCGGAAGGAATTCGATCTCGGCCGCAAACGCCGTAATCGGCACAATCGACAGCACCATGCACAGAGCCAGCAGAACAGTCAACAGTTTTTTTGGTTTTGTTTTTTTCATATTCATCTTCTCCTTTCAACGGCTAATGCCGCATAAAATGTTTTTTGGCTGTATCCGTTTGGTATTATTACCGTCCGTTACCGCCATATTGGCAGGTTGGCTGTGATGAACACAACCCCGTATACCTGTCAAAGATTTCACCATTATTTTAGCATATTTTACGCACAATTTTACCATAATTCCAAAAAAGTCAATTGACTATTTTGGAATTATTCTGTAATATACTCTTATAACATTGTTAAAAACAAACTCGTTTGGAGTGATATCTATGAAATTTTCTGAAAAATTAAACGATTATATTGAGCAGTTGTCCTGTACGGGAAAAGATATCTGTAATTTATCCGGCATTTCTGCGGCATCTCTCAGCCGATATAGAAACGGCGAACGAGTACCCGAGCTTGGAACAAAGCCTTTTGAGGATTTATGCTGTGCGCTGGCACAGATTTCCGCAGAAAAAGGAGAGTTGCAAATCACCGCTGAAGCTGTAAAAAAGCGTTTGTAAGCTGCGATGATTTTGTATCCACAGACAAGGAGTTACTGCGGAAAAATTTCAACACACTCCTCTCTGCACTCAATGTCAATCTGACGCAGTTGTGTCAGTACACAAATTATGATGCGTCTGCTATTTTTCGCATTCGTAACGGCTCAAGAAAGCCCGGTGATGCCGAGCGGTTTGCATCTGCGGTTGCTTCCTTTGTTACAAGAACAATGCAGACGCAGTCCGAAATCGGTGCCGTTGCAGAATTGATTGGCTGTGATATTGATGAAATTTATGATTTGTCGGTTCGATACGCAAAAATAAAAAGCTGGCTTTTGAAACAGCCTGTGCAAAAAGCCGAAGGCAACAGCGTTTCAAAATTTTTAAGCAAGCTGGATGACTTCGATTTGAACGAATATATCAAGGTTATCAAGTTTGATGAGCTGAAAGTTCCGTCCGTACCGTTTCAGATTCCGTCCTCCAAGACATATTTCGGTATAAAAGAAATGATGGAGAGCGAGCTTGATTTTTTGAAATCAACCGTGCTTTCAAAATCATCAGCCCCTGTGATAATGTACAGCGATATGCCGATGAAGGAAATGGCAAAGGATCCGGAATTCCCAAAAAAATGGATGTTCGGTATGGCGATGATGCTAAAAAAAGGACTGCATCTTCATCAAATACATAATCTTGACCGTTCTTTTGATGAGATGATGCTTGGTCTTGAAAGCTGGATACCGATGTATATGACAGGGCAGATTTCTCCTTACTATTTCAAGAATGCTCCGAATGATGTCTTTCTGCATTTTTTGAAGGTGTCGGGAATTGCCGCACTTTCGGGCGAAGCTGTTGCCGGATACCATGCCGACGGTAAATACTATCTGACAAAGGTAAAGCGTGAGGTGGAATATTACCGAAAAAGAGCCGAGGAAATGCTGAAAAACGCCTATCCTTTAATGGAAATTTACCGCAGTGAACGAAAAAATGAGTTGAATGCCTTTCTTCTTGCCGATACAAAAACAGCAGGCAAACGCCGCAGTATTCTGTCCTCTTTGCCGTTGTACACAATAAGCGATGAACTTCTCAACCGTATTCTTACACGGAACAATATTAATGCAGAGCTAAAAGAAAAGATAAAAGAGTACGCAAAAACACAAAGACAGCGAATGAAAATAATTCTTGAAAATGAAAGAATTGAAGATGAGATACTTGATTTTGTACAGGAAAATTTTACGAAAAGTCCTCCCATGCTGGAACTTTCAGGTATATTTTGTGAAGAGGATATTCCGTATAACGAAGAGGAATATACTGCCCATTTGAAAGAATCAATGGCTTTTGCGGAGCAGAACCCGAATTACACATTAAAGTGCAGTACGGTGCACGCATTTCATAATCTGAAAATTATAATTCACGAGGGACAATGGGTGATGGTGTCCAAAGGAAAAACGCCTGCAATCCATTTTGTCATTCGTCATCCCAAGCTTCGCAGTGCGATAGAATGCTTTATTCCGCCGATAACGGAAGATGAGTAAGTCGGCAAATCAAATATAACAAACATATAAATACCGCAACAAAACAAGCGACAGTTTAATTTCTGTCGCTTGTAATTATATTTTATTCTGTTTTATACTATATACATCATTTACCGAGTTCAAGAACTACAAATTCTGCGGACATAGGCGGAATTGTGAGTATACCGTTCTCAAGCTTTGAACCGAAAACAGGTTTGCCGTCTGCATATCCGGGCGGCATTTTTGCCTCGACTTCATAATCATAGAGATTGAATGTGCAGAAAATAGCGGAATCTTTGTCGTGGCGGATGTATGAAATTCTTCTTTCCTCCGAAAGAACATTTATAAAATCGCCGTCCCACAATGCCGAACAGCTTTTTCTGACATCGGCAAGTTTTTTGTGCCATTCAATGAGTTCCTTATTTTCTTTGCCCCACGGATAACAGCAACGGTTGAACGGATCATGATATCCCTCCATTCCTGCCTCGTCACCGTAATAAATACACGGAAATCCAGGGAGAGTAAACTGCATTGCACTTGCAACCTTTAAAAGCTTTACACCGAGTTTTTTATGCTCGTCATCAAGCTTAGTGTCAGCCTGCCATTCTCTGTCCTTGCCGTCAAGCGGTTCGCCTGCCATAACTGTGATTGCTCTTTCGGTATCGTGAGTCGAAAGTGAATTCATCAGCACTCTGAGAACAGGACGGGGATAATTTTCGATTACGCTCATAATCAGATCCATTGTGTATTTGCCGTGCTGACCTTTGCAGAAGTTGAGAATTGCATCCCTGAACACATAGTTCATAACGGAGTCAAACTGTTCGCCGAGCAAGAACTTTCTTCTTGCACCGTAGCTTTCCTTGTTG
Organism: Ruminococcoides intestinale; assembly: GCF_040095935.1. Classification (NCBI taxonomy): domain Bacteria; kingdom Bacillati; phylum Bacillota; class Clostridia; order Eubacteriales; family Oscillospiraceae; genus Ruminococcoides; species Ruminococcoides intestinale. The sequence goes on from NZ_JBBMFQ010000002.1 coordinate 126,818, forward strand.
CTTGCGTCCTCCCACACTTCACCTACAAGAAAGGCGTTCGGATTTTCGTCCTTAACTGCTTTGCGTAGATTTTCAATGAACACATCGGGAAGTTCATCTGCAACATCAAGTCGCCAACCCGAGTTACCGCATTTCATCCATTTTCTGACAATGCCGTCTTTGCCGTTGATATATTCGTTGAATGACGGAGTTTCCTCAATAACCTCGGGCAGAGTATCAAAGCCCCACCAGCTTTGGTAATTGTTCGGCCATTCGTTGAATTTGTACCAACTGAAATACGGTGAGTTTTTGTCATTATACGCACCGCCCTTGCCGTATCTGCCGTAACGGTTGAAGTAAACGCTGTCACTTCCCGTATGAGAGAACACACCGTCATTTATGATGTGTATTCCCCTCTTTTTAGCCTCTGCGCAAAGGTGCTTAAAATCTTCCTCCGTTCCGAGAATCGGATCAACCTTTGAGTAGTCGCCAGTATCATAGCGGTGGTTTGAGTATGCCTCGCTGATAGGATTAAGGTAAATACAGCTTACACCGAGGCTTTCAAGGTAATCAAGCTTCATCGTAATTCCCTTGAGGTCGCCCATAAAGAAATCATTGTTCTTAATCATTCCGTTTTCATCGGGTTTCCATTCGGGAAGAGCATACCAATCCTTGTTGCGTTTGAAGTCGGTACGCTTTATATTCTTTTCTTCACCGCTGAAATAAAAACGGTCGGGAAAAATCTGATACATAATTCCACCGACAAGCCAGCCGGGAGTTTTAAAGCCTTTTTTGTAGCAGGTAATCTGCCAGCTTCTGCCCATATAGTCTTCAATGGTGCTGACCTTATACGGATCGGACGGAATAACATATCTTGTTTTATCAATGGCAGTAAGCTTAAAGTTATACCAATAAAGTCCGATTTTTTTCGGGGTAAAATCGCACTCCCAAATTTCGGTATCCTCGTCAAATTTACCGCACCAGATAAGCTCGGTAAATTCCCAATTGCAGTCATAATCATACTTTACACACAAGTGTGCTTTTTGTGTATGCTCCGCCTTAGGCAAAAGAATTCTGAAATGAATCTTGGTACCCTCTTCAACCGCACCAAACGGCGAACGATAGTAAATTTTTCGTGAATCAAACGGTACGGGCATATAATCACTTCCCATAATAATATATTCCGAAATGTCAATGCGGTTATGCCCTGTTATTCGGAAATTAAGACAAATCCGCCAAAATGACGCAAAGATTATTTTATCATAAGAGAATAAATATTTCAACCGATATAAGTTGTAAACAGCATAAAATCGCCAAATTTGTCTACAAATGAAAAAATATTTAAACAATATTCTCTTTGCTCTTTTATTATTTCCAATTTTATATTATAATGTAAAATGATTATGTATGCAAAGAAGTCAAACGAGGACGAAAAAGCTATAAAAGGGAGATGCATTTCCTATGGAGAAAAAGAGAGTAAGCGTTCAGATTGAGGGAAGAAGTTATTCACTTATCACAACAGATGATGAAAAGTATGTTCAAAAGGTAGCAAACGAGGTGCTTTCTCACATAAGAAAGGCCGCCCAAAGCACAAAGCAGCTTGATACCCGTGATTGTGCGGTTCTTGCGGCACTTAACTTCTGCGATGACCGCAACAAGGCTCTTAAAAAGAACAAAGATTATGTTGAAAAAGCCGACAAAATTATTCAGCAGACAAATGATCTTAACAGGCTTTGCAAGGAATACAGAGAAAAGCTTACGGAGGCCATGAACGATAACACTCGACTTATAAATAATAATAAAGAGCTTGAAAAAAGACTTGCTGTTCTCGGACACGAGGTTTCACAGCTTAAAGAAAAGCTCGAAAGTGTTGAAAAAAGCAAAGAAAAAGCCGAATCGGAAAAATCAAAGCATGAAAAAGATTCAATTCCAAAGGAAAAAAAGACTTCAGATGAAAAAAATAATATGACAGAGCAGTCAGATGATATACCCGTGAATGTTCTGTCAAACGAGGCTAAAAAAACAGAACAGGAATTGCGTAATGAAAAACTTCTCGGTTATGTTCCAATGACGCAGTTCTCTCTGTTTGATGAAGATAAGAAATGAAAAAGATAGAAATACTTGCTCCGGCGGGAAGCTTTGACAGTGTAATTGCCGCCGTAAGGAGCGGAGCAGACGCAGTGTATCTTGGCGAAAAGGCATTTTCCGCCCGTTCATCTGCCAAAAATTTTGATGATGAAGAACTAAAGAAAGCAACGGCATACTGTCACATTCACGGTGTAAAGGTGTATGTCACAATCAATACGATTGTGTTCGATGACGAGCTTGAAAAGCTGAAAAAAGCCATAATTTCAGCCGCAGAGGCTGATGTTGACGCACTCATTGTTCAGAATATGGGTGTAGCAAGGCTTTCGCACAGGCTTGTTCCCGACCTTGCACTTCATGCGTCAACCCAGATGAGCATTCATACCGCATCAGGTGTAAAAGCACTTTATGAAATGGGTTTCAAGCGTGTTGTTCTTGCCCGTGAAATGAGCAAAAAAGAGATTGAAAAATGCTGTGAAATTCCGGTTGAACTCGAAGTTTTTGTTCACGGTGCATTGTGTATGTGCGTTTCGGGACAATGTTACCTCAGCGCAATGATTGGTGCAAGGAGCGGAAACCGTGGTTCCTGTGCCCAGCCGTGCCGACTGCCGTTTTCCGTAAACAATCAAAAAGGCAGTCACGCTTTAAGTCTTAAAGACAACAGTATTGTAAATTACCTTGATGAACTTCAAAATATGGGGGTTGCCTCGGCTAAAATTGAGGGCAGAATGAAACGCCCAGAGTATGTTTCAGCCGCAGTAAGAGCGTGTGTTGAACAGCGTGATTTCGGCTTTATCAGCGACAAAACTCAGAAGATGCTCAGAGGGGTTTTTTCACGAACAGGCTTTACAGACGCTTATTACATCGGCAAAACGGGAAGTCATATGTTCGGCACAAGAACAAAATCGGATGTTGTTTCTGCCGATGAAAAGCTGTTTTCGGCAATCCGTTCTTCCTACAAGGACGAAATCGGAAATGTAGAAATAACCTTTGATTTTACGGCAAAACTCGGCGAAAATCCCGTTTTAGTCGCCTCTGACGGAGTTCACACCGTCAAAAAGATTGCAGATACCGTAACCGAAAAAGCAATCAACAGACCGATTGATGCGGAAAAGTGCAGAAAACAGCTTGAAAAAACAGGCTCAACGGCATATAATCCCACCAATGTGAACATAAATATTGATGATGACATTTCTATTCCGCTTTCAATTATCAATTCCTTGCGCAGAGATGTTCTTGACGAACTCGACACGGCGAGAAGTGTTGTTCACAACTACAAAATCAACCGTGATTACGAAATAACTTTTCCAAAATTCACACCGCCTGTGGAAAAATCCACTCGTGCAAGAGTGCCTCAGACAAAGCTTTCCGATGCTTTTAAAAAATGCGAGCTTGTTTTTGTTCCTCTTTTTGCCGACAAAAGGGAGCTTGTAAGGCTCAAAAACGAGGGCTTTAGCATCGGTGTTGAAATTCCGAGAGGAATGTTCGGACGGGAAGATACGATTGCAAAAAAGCTTTCCGAGATGAAAGAAATCGGCATATCCGATGTGTTGTGCAACAATCTCGGAGCATTATACATTGCAAAAAATCTCGGTCTCACACTTCATTCGGGTTTCGGAATGAATTTTGTAAATACTCTCGACCTTTTGTGGGCGGAGGAATACGGAATCAAGGACGCAGAACTCAGTTTTGAACTCGATTTTAAGCGAATTAACGCACTCGGAGGCAACATCCCGAGGGGAATTATCAGCTACGGCTACCTTCCTCTTATGCTTTGCAGGAGTTGCCCTGTCAAGGGTGCAGGTATAGACTGCAAAACTTGCAAAAATCATTCAAAAATGAAAGACCGACTCGGTAAACAATTTTTACTGAAATGCGACGGAAACTGTACCGAGGTTCTGAATTGTGACTTGCTTTTCGTTCCTGATAAACAAAATTTAACACTTTTAACATCTTTCAACATTTTAAGATTTAGTGTTGAAAACTATGTGGAAACCGTGGAAAGTCTTAACGAATCAAGCCTTTATCCGATGTTGAAAGATAAATTAACATATGGACTGTACCGCCGAGGTGTTAATTAGATTGTTGAAAATGTTAAAATAATCATTATTGTTTTGTGGAAAAAGTGATTTTTCCGTTTAACAGAGATTTATAATTACATTTTTGCAATAAATAATTTTTTTAGAGAAAAATAAAAACAGTAATGAATAATTCCTGCAAATTTTTGCAGGAAATGAAGGATGGTAAACTATGACTGTTAAAATAAAAAAGGTAAAAGACAATGCAAAAATCCCGAAAAGAGCCACAAACGGTTCTGCCGGTATGGATTTATATGCTTGCATTGACGAAAAAATCACAATCAATCCGGGTCAGCTTGTGCTTGTTCCTACAGGTATAGCAATTGAACTTCCCGACAACAGCGTTGCCGCATTTCTCTATGCAAGAAGCGGTCTGGGAATCAAGCACGGCATCTGCCTTTCAAACGGTGTGGGTGTTGTTGACAGCGATTACCGTGGAGAAATCTGTGCAGGTCTTTGCAATGTTTCGGACAAGCCTTATGAGATTGAGCCGTTTGAAAGAATCTGTCAGATGGTCATCGCTCCTGTTGTTCCGTGTGATGTTGAAGAGGTTACGGAGCTTGGCAACACAGAGCGTGGCGAGGGCGGTTTTGGCTCAACGGGTAAAAAATAAAAGAATTTCGACAATTTATCATTGCCCTTATTTGTGAAAAGATATATGATAAAAGTATACTGCCTGAGTAAAATACATTTGGGTATTACAGCGTAAAAGGAGGCTGTGGGATGTTTTCGTTTTCAAAGGATATAGGAATTGACCTTGGAACTGCAAACACTCTTGTTTGTCTTAAAGGAAAGGGAATAATTTTGCGTGAACCGAGCGTTGTCGCAGTTGATATGCGTACTGACGAGGTTCTTGCAGTCGGCTCACAGGCAAAAGAAATGATTGGCAGAACTCCCGGTTCCATAGTTGCGGTTCGACCGCTCAAGGACGGTGTTATTGCCGATTTTAAAATAACCGCAAAAATGCTTCAGCACTTTATCAAAAAGGCGGTGAAACCCGGAATTTTCAGCAAGCCGAGAGTTATAATCTGTATGCCTTCGGGTGTTACCGAGGTTGAGAGAAAGGCTGTTGAGGATGCCGCATATCAGGCAGGTGCAAAGCCTCCCGTTGTTCTTATCGAAGAACCGATGGCTGCCGCAATCGGCGCAGGTATGCCCGTTGACGAACCGTGCGGAAGTATGGTTGTTGACATCGGCGGAGGCACAAGCGAGGTTGCCGTAATTTCTCTCGGTGACATTGTAACAGCCTGTTCTGTAAGAGTTGCCGGAGATAAGTTTGACGAGGCGATTTCAACCTATGTCAAAAGAAAATATAATCTTCTCATCGGTGAAAGAACTGCCGAAGACATCAAAATGAAAATCGGCTCCGCATATCCGGGTGAGGAAGAAAAAAACCTTGTTGTCAAGGGCAGAAACCTTGTTGACGGACTTCCCAAGGACATTACAATTTCCTCAGCCGAGGTCAGAGAGGCTCTTGCCGATCCGCTTGCAACAATTGTTGAGGCAATCAGAACCACTCTTGAAAAAACTCCGCCTGAGCTTTCTGCCGACATAATCGACCACGGTATTATGCTCACGGGCGGCGGTGCGTTACTCAAGGGACTTGATATGCTTGTTATGCAGCAGACGGGTATGCCTGTTCACATTGCCGAAAGACCGCTTGACTGTGTTGTTGACGGTGCAGGCAAAAGACTCGGCAAACCGCTCGGTGTTCAGTACAAGCACGACAGATAATAAAAATCGACAAAGTAAGGTCGGGCAGATTGAAAAAACACCGCCCGACCGTATTTGTAATATAAATATGAGATATGAGAAAATTTTTACATAATAAAAACTCAAAAATTTTGATAATTACACTCGTCATACTAACTGTGATGAGTGTTTTCTCTCATAACGGCAGTAACATTTTTTCGGGTGCGGTAAACACGGTTACAAAAGGACTTTCAACGCTGACCGCAGGTGCGGCGTCTTCCAATAAGTCAAAGGAAGAACTTGAAAAAGAAAACGAACAGCTTAAAAAGGAAAATGCCGAACTTCGTGAACAGCTTGTTGACTACCTTGACGCCAAGGAAGAAAATGCAAAGCTGTGGAAATATTATGAGCTGAAAAAAGAAAATCCGTCATACGACATTCTTCCGGCAGGTGTGCTGAGAAGGGATGCGAACGATGATTTCTACTCGTTCACTCTTGACAAGGGTTCAACAGACAATGTGGAAAAAAATGATCCCGTAATCACGGAAAACGGTCTTATCGGCTGGGTGAGTGATGTTGAACTCACAACCTGTCGGGTAAGAACAATTCTTTCGCCCGACACCAAAGCGTCTGCAATTGACAAAAAGACTTCCGACAACGGAATCATAAGCGGAAACGCTGAATATTGTGATGATAATCTCACCTGTCTGACAAAGATTGCAGAGAACAACAAAATCAAAGTAGGCGACATTGTTGTAACCTCGGGAACAGGCGGAGTTTATCCGAAAAATCTCATAATCGGCAAGGTTAAAGAACTGAAGTTCAATTCCTATGACACAACCCGTTATGCTGTTGTTGAGCCGTATGAGGACATCCGCACCGTGACTTCTGCCGCAATTATTACCGATTTTGACGGCAAGGGCGAGGTTAAAAAATGATGAGAGCTTCAAGAACTTTTTTTCGATTTTTCGGTTATTCCCTGCTGTTAATAATTCTGTATGTTTTTCAGGGCTCGGTTTTTGCAATTCCCGAAATTTTCGGCGGCAGACCGCTTATGTTGATTTCACTTGCACTCTGCATTGCTTCTTTTGAAAACACTTTGCCGTCGGTAATTTTCGGTGCGTTGTGCGGTGTGCTGACGGATATTTCATTTGACGGCAGTATCGGCTATTTTGCCTTTGCACTTACGATTGTCTGCTATGCGGAAAACTTTGTATTCAGCAAATATTTTGTACCGTCATTTGTTACCGTTATCGTGTTTTCGTTTGCGGCGGTGATGACGGTAATGTTGGTTTATTATCTGCTGTTCGTTTTGATTGCAGGGCTTGACAGCGGTTGCGTGTTGTTTGTACGGCACTACATTTCAAGAATACTTTACACATTCGCCGTGACAATTCCGCTGTATTTTCTCACGGCATTTTTAAACAAAAATCTTTAATCTTTGTGAAAGGGAGGTTCGGTATGAGATTCGGCAAAAGCAGAAAAAACGGCAAAAAAAGTAAAAAGAGCAGAACAACAGTCTGCATAATAATAACAGCCGCAATTTTTGCAGGCTTTGCAATCAGGCTTGTCGATTGGCAGCTTGTACAGGGAAAAAGCTACAAGAGTCTTGCCGCAAAATCAACGGGATATACCGAAAAAACCGACGCAACAAGGGGCGAAATCGTTGACCGCAACGGTGTAGGTCTTGTTGTAAACACCACAAAGTATAAAATAGTCCTCAACAAGCCTTATATTGAGGAGGACAGGCTTGACGGAATTTTACTTGAACTTGCTGATATTCTCACAAAAACAGGAGATGCAAGAACAGATTCATTGCCGATTTCGGTCGGCTCGGACGGCAGTTGCGTTTATAAAACAAGCCGTGAAGAAGATGCGGAAAAACTTCTGTCATCGGATTTTCTTGACATGGACAGGAACACAAGTGCCGATGATTGCTTTGACGCACTTTTAAAACGCTACAAAATTTCCGACAGGTTAAGTCTAAGTCAAAAAACAACGCTCGTTTCAATTCATTACAATATGGAACTTGAAAATTATTCAAATTCAAATCCGTATGTTTTTGCCGAAAATATCAGCCGAAGTGCCGTGAATGCCGTCAGCGAAAATACTCAGGGTGTGAGCGGTGTTGAAATTCAGACCTACCTCACACGAGGTGCTTCGGATCCCGACCTTGCACCGCACATTCTCGGCGCACTCGGTTCGTTGTCGGAGGATGAATACAATGAGCTGAAAAAACAGGGCAAGAGCTATTCCTATGATGATAAGATAGGCAAATTCGGAATTGAACTTGCCTGTGAAGATGACCTCAAAGGCAAGGGCGGAACAAGGGTTATTCAGCGAAATGCCGACGGAACTCTTGTTGAAAGCATTGAAACCGAGAGTGCAAAACCGGGTAACACGGTCTACCTTACAATTGATTCAAAATTGCAGAAAACCGCTGTAAAATCGCTTGAAGAAAATGTCAAAGCGGCAAAACAGGCAGGCAAGGAATCGGGACAGAAAAATAACGGTGAGGACTGTGAAACAGGTGCAGTTGTAATGCTGTCGGTCAAGGATTTTTCGGTACTTGCGGCGGCAAGCTATCCTACATATGATTTGAACAGGTACAGCGAATACGGCTCGTACTATGTCAAACTTTCCGAAAACAAAAATTCTCCGATGTACAACCGTGCAACAGTCGGAACATTCGCCTGCGGTTCGGTGTTCAAGCCGTGTGTTGCGGGTGCGGCTCTTGAGGAGAAAATCATAACCGATAAAACGAAAATCTACTGCAAACAGGACTATGATTTTTACCCTACCAATGTGGTAAGATGTATGCACTATCATGGCAGTCTTGATGTAACGGGCGCAATTGAACAATCGTGCAACTACTTTTTTGCCGACACGGGCAGAAGGCTCGGAATTGAACCGATGTATCTGTATGCGCAGAAGTTCGGGCTCGGCGAATATACGGGTGTTGAAATTGAGGAGTCAAAGGGAACTCTTGCAGGCAGAGACAGCACAGATTGGCAGGTCGGCAACACGGTTTCAGCCGCAATCGGTCAGTCCGACAACGCATTTACTCCCGTTCAGCTTGCAACCTATGTTGCGACAATCGCCAACAACGGTGAAAGACTCAAAACACACATTGTTGATAAAGTTACAAATTATGAGCGGACGAAAACCGTAAAATCGACAGCTGTTGAAAGCTACGGTGATTGCGGAATTTCAAAGAAGAATCTTGATATTGTTCGCAAGGCTATGCTCGGCGTTACTCAGGACGAAAACGGCACGGCAAATTATATGTTCGGTGATTATAAAGTTAAGGTTGCCGCCAAAACAGGTACGGCTGAAAACTCGGGCTCAGACCATACAACATTCATTTGCTATGCTCCGTATGAAAAGCCCGAGGTCGCAATTGCCGTTGTAATCGAACACGGTGCAAAGGGCAGATATTCAATGCAGGTTGCAAAGGATTTGCTGGACGCATATTTTAATTGAAAATTGAAAATGGAAAATTGAAAATTATGGTCGAGAATACGATATGTTAAAAGATAAAACAAAAATCCCGACCGTATAATGGCTGAACGACCAAACATAAAAACCAAACATAAAAAACTTATTTTTTGCTTTTAGCATTAAAAATCAATGAAATTATTGTGCAAACCGTTAAAAATGAAGAATAATTTTATTAACTATCACTAAAATATCAACAAAAATTTTGGCTGATAAAAATAATGTTCGTTTCTTGCTCTTTAACGGATTTTGTGATAGAATATAGCAGAGGTAGAATTTATTATGGATAATGTTATAGTTGTAGCGTCGGGAAAAGGCGGAACGGGTAAATCAACCGTCTGCATTTGTCTTTCCGTTGCTCTTGTAAAGCAGGGCAAAAGAGTCTTGCTTATTGATTGTGACTGCGGAATGCGTGGTCTTGACATTATGCTCGATATGGAGCAGGACATAATTTTTGATGCGTCGGATGCCGTATGCGGCAACTGTACATTCGGTGAGGCTGTTTACAAAAGCAAAAACAATGAGAACCTCTACCTTATGGCGGCTCCCTTTGACACCGAAAACGAACTCAGTCCCTCGGTGTTTACTCAACTTGTCAACTCAGTAAAGGACAGCTTTGATTTTGTCCTTATCGACTCCCCTGCCGGAATCGGTTCGGGCTTTGAAACTGCGGCGGCTCCTGCCGACAGAGCCTTGATTGTTACCAATGCAGAGCCGACGGGTGTGCGTGGTGCGGTTAAGGTGAGAAGAAAGCTTGAGTCAATGGGAAAAACAAATATTCGACTTGTTATCAACCGCTTTGACCGAAAGCTTTTTACACAGCTCGGTTTTTATGAAGACCTCGACAGCGTTATTGACGCAACACAGACACAGCTTATTGCGCTTGTGCCGTTTGACATCCGTATTTCGGTGATTGTTCAGCGAGGTGTTGCCGGACTTAACTGGAGTGCGGCGGCGTCCGTTTTTGACTGTCTTGCACAGAGGCTTGAGGGAAAACATATTCCCCTTGCGTTCAAAGGGTAGTTTGTGCGGGGTATTTTGAGTTAAAGTTTTGAAACTAATTTGATATGAAATAAATGTCTGGAGGAAATATATATGAATATAGCCCTTATAGCTCATGATGAAAAAAAGGAACTGATGGTGCAGTTCTGCATTGCTTACTGCGGTGTTCTCAGCCGCAACAACCTTTGCGCCACCGGCACAACAGGCAAAATGGTGTCAGAGGCAACAGGTCTTACAATTCAGAAATTCCTTGCAGGCTCTCAGGGCGGAAGTCAGCAGATTGCGGCAAGAATTGCGTGCAATGAAATTGATATGCTTCTCTTTTTCAGAGATCCGCTCAATCCAAAGCCGAACGAGCCTAACGATATGAATATGCTCCGTCTTTGCGATATGCACAACATTCCGGTTGCAACAAATATTGCAACTGCCGAGGTGCTTATCCACGGTCTTGAAAGAGGCGACCTTGACTGGAGAAATATTCTCAAATAATTTAATTATTTTCGCTTTACATATCGGGTGGTGTAATACTGCCCGATTGTTGTGTTTTTTAGGGAAATTTTTTCGTTTCCCTTTTCTATAAAAGATTGTAATTTTCGGAGGGAAAAATGGCACTTATAACCAAGAAAATCAAGGGTACGGAAGATGTTCTTCCGAAGGAAAGCTACAAATGGCAGTTTGTTGAAAAGATTATGCGTGAGGAGGCTCGCTCCTACGGTTTCAGAGAAATCAGAACTCCCGTGTTTGAACACACAGAGCTTTTTGCCCGCGGCGTTGGTCAGACAACCGATGTTGTTCAGAAAGAAATGTACACATTCGACACAAAGGGCGGCGAAAGCGTAACACTTCGCCCCGAGGGTACATCCGGTGCGGCAAGAGCCGTTCTTGAACACGCTCTTGAAAACGAAGGACTTCCGATTAAGGCAAGCTACTTTGTTTCATGCTACCGATATGAAAAGCCACAGGCAGGCAGACTTCGTGAGTTCCACCAGTTCGGTATTGAGGAGTACGGCACACAGGACCCTGTTGCCGATGCAGAGCTTATCAGCCTTGCAAGCTCCGTAATCAACAGACTTCAGCTTGACAGCGTTCATCTTCAGATTAATTCTATCGGCTGTCCGACCTGCCGTGCGGAATATCACAAGGCTTTGAAATCATATTTTGAGGGTTATAAGGACAAGCTGTGCGACACCTGTCTTTCCCGTCTTGACAAAAACCCGATGAGAATTCTCGACTGCAAAAGTCCTATCTGTTCCGAGATTGCAAAGGACGCACCTAAGATTACAGACTATCTTTGTGACGAGTGCAGAAACCACTTTGACGCAGTTCAGAAATATCTTGATGACGCAGGCATTGAATACACGGTTGATCCCACAATTGTAAGAGGTCTTGATTACTATACAAAGACAGTATTTGAGTTTGTAACCGATTGTATCGGTGCTCAGGGTACTGTTTGCGGCGGCGGTCGTTATGACGGTCTTATCGAGGAGCTTGGCGGTAAGCACCTTCCCTCCCTCGGTTTCGCAATGGGTATGGAAAGACTTCTCATGGTAATGGATAAGCAGGGCATTGAGATTCCCGACAATGACGAGTGTATGCTCTACATTGCAACAATGGGCGATGCCGCAAAGGTTAAGGCTTTTGAGCTTATCAAACAGGTTCGCAGCTGCGGAATGATTGCCGAAACCGATGTTATCGGCAGAGGACTTCGTGCTCAGATGAAGTATGCCGACAAGATTGACGCAAGATATTCAATCGTTTTGGGCGACAACGAAATCGAGCAGAACACAGCCAAGGTCAAGAATATGGAAACAGGCGAAACAGCCGAGGTTACTCTTGACGGGCATTTCATGGAGAAGTTCATCGAAATTCAGCTTTCCGACGAACAGAAAAACAAGTAATAAAAGAAAATTTTCGGTCGGTCAGGCATTGTGAGATGCCGACCGATTCATATAAAGGAGCATATACAATGGCAGAATTTATGACAGGAATGAAGCGTACCGATTATTGCGGAGATCTGCGTATCGGTGATGTCGGCAGAGAGGTAACTGTCTGCGGTTGGGTACAGCGTTGCCGTGACCTCGGTCAGCTCATTTTCATTGACTTGCGTGACCGCACAGGCATTGTTCAGCTTGCATTCAATGACAAAACAGACAAAGAAATTTTTGATAAGGCATTTTCATGCAGAAGTGAATTTGTTCTTGCCGCAAAGGGTGTTGTTTGTGAAAGAAGTTCAAAAAACAGCGAAATCCCCACAGGCGATATCGAGGTTGTTGTAAGCGATATGCGTGTGCTTTCAAAGGCACAGACGCCGCCTTTTGAAATTGTTGACGATACAAATACAAACGAAGAGTTAAGACTTAAATACCGTTATCTTGACCTTCGCCGCCGTCCTCTTCTCAACAATCTTATGATGAGAAGTAAGATTGCAAAGGTTGCAAGAGATTATTTTCACGACAACGGCTTTGTTGAAATTGAAACTCCTATGATGATCAAGTCAACTCCCGAGGGCGCAAGAGATTACCTTGTTCCGTCAAGAATCCACAACGGCAAGTTTTATGCTCTTCCTCAGTCACCGCAGATTTACAAACAGCTCCTTATGCTTTCGGGCTTTGACCGTTACATTCAGCTTGCAAGATGTTTCCGTGACGAGGATCTTCGTGCAGACCGTCAGCCTGAATTTACACAGATTGATATGGAGCTTTCATTTGTTGATGTTGATGAAATCCTCGAAATCAACGAGGGCTTTTTCAAAAAGCTTTTTAAAGAGGTTTTAAACATTGACCTTGAGGAGCATTTCCAGAGAATGACCTACAAAGAGGCTATGGAAAGCTACGGTTCGGACAAGCCCGATATCCGTTTTGACATGAAGATTCAGGACATTTCGGATCTTGTTAAGGACTGCGGTTTCAGCGTATTTACAAGCGCAATTGAGAATGGCGGTTCTGTAAGAGCAATTGTTGCCAAGAATGCGTCGTCGGTTTACACAAGAAAAGAAATTGACAAGCTCACAGAATATGCAAAGGGCATCGGCGCAAAGGGACTTGCCTATGTAAGGTGGGTTGACGAGCCTAACGCATCATTCAAGAAGTTTATGAGTGAAGAAGAGCTTTCGGCAATTTACGAAAGACTCGGTGCGGAAAAGGGCGATGTTATCCTCATCGTTGCCGACAAGAACAGCACGGTTCTTTCAACACTCGGCGCACTCCGTCTTGCTGTTGCAAAGCGTCTTGACATTATCCCCGATGTATTCAAGTTCCTCTGGATTGTTGACTTCCCGTTCTTTGAATATGATGAGGAAAGCGGCGAATGGCTTGCAATGCACCATCCGTTCACAATGCCTAAGGAAGAGTGCCTGCAGTACCTTGACACAGATCCGTCAAAGGTTATTGCAAAGGCTTATGACCTCACACTCAACGGTGTTGAGCTTTCAAGTGGTTCAATGCGTATCACAGATTACGAACTCCAGCAGAAGATGTTCAAGGCTTTGAAGCTCACCGATGAAGAAATCGAAGCAAAGTTCGGATTCCTTGTTGAAGCCTACAAATACGGCGCACCGCCGCACGGTGGTATGGGCATCGGTCTTGACCGTGTTACAATGCTTATGTGCAAGGCTGACAGCCTCCGTGATGTAACAGCATTCCCGAAGGTTCAGAATGCAAGCGAGCTTATGTCTGCGTGTCCGGCAGAAGTTGATGATGAAAGCCTTGAGGTTCTCGGAATCAAGGTTGTCAACAAAGAAGACTGATTAAGGGTACAATTATATGAGTCCGGATACAATTGCAATAATCATCTCTGTGTCGATAGTCGTACTTGCAATAGCAATTATAGTTACGGTAATTGTCAGTAAGATAAGACATCTTTCAAGAACATTGTTCGGTACAAGCTCCCTTATTGAGGGCATTCAGGGCGTTAAAGAGGATCAGGAGCAAATGCGTGAAACTCCCCGTTCGCTTCACGGAATGACCTCGGTTTATATGCCAATGATAAAAAAGGATTTTCCCGAGCTTGATGTTGAGCAGTATATGAACAAAACCCGTTCACTTTTGCGAAACTACTTTTCGGCGGTTGAGTCAAAAAGGCTCGGCGTTATTGCGGAGGAGGTCACTCCGAATTTTACAAACTATGTTCAGGGAATTATTGACCAGCTTTCATCTGTTGCAAATACACAGCACTATGAGGATGTCAATATTTACGATGTTCAGATTGCCCGCTATATAAAAAACGGTGCAACGGTAACGATACTTTTTGAGGCGTCTGTCGGTTACTTTTCGTATGTTACCGATATGAACAACGAGGTGACCTTCGGCAGCAGAGAGGACAGAATGCAGACAATCTATGAGGTTGGGTTGATGTATGTTCAGGACGCTGACCGGCTTCATAACAGAGCAACCGCTCTCGGAGTGAATTGCCCCAACTGCGGTGCTCCCGTAAAAACGCTGGGAGAAAAATTTTGTCAGTTCTGCGGAACTGCAATAAAAGAAATTAACATTCGTTCGTGGAAGTTTAATTCCGTAAACGAACAGACACTTCAACAGAGAAAATTCTGAAAGTTTGACGGTCGGGTTGTCAGAGCCAAATGCCCTCTTCCCGACCGTCTTTTTGCATTATTTATGATGGCAAAACATTGGAACAATAAAAAAACATATGCCATTCAGCCTGTTTTTTAATAATAGTATTGAAATTTTTCTTCAAACATATTATTATTAGTGTAACAGCAATATCTGAAAAATCAGCTATAAGCTACAAAAATTAAGGAGTTAAATTATGGGTATTATTAAAGCAGCGATAAATGCAGTCGGAGGCGGACTCGCAGATTCATGGCTCGAGGTCATTGAACCGTCCCCCATGGGCGACAACACCCTCATCTGTCCCGGTCAGCTTGTTTCGCAGAACGGCAAAAGTCAGAACAAAAAGGGTTCTGAAAACATCGTATCAAACGGTTCTGTAATTCATGTTTACGATAACCAGATGATGATTCTTATTGACGGCGGTAAGATTGTTGACTTTACTGCAGAGCCGGGTTATTTTAAGGTAAATAACAGCTCAATGCCGTCACTTTTCTGCGGTCAGTTCGGTGATTCGATCAAGGAAACTTTTAACCGTATTAAGTACGGCGGAATCCCCTCACAGGCTCAGAGAGTTTTCTATATAAATCTTCAGGAAATCAAGGGTATTCCTTTCGGAACATCAACTCCCGTAAACTACTTTGACAATTTTTACAATTCAGAGCTTATGCTCCGTGCTCACGGTACATATTCAATCAAGGTTGTTGAGCCGTTCAAGTTCTATCAGGAGGTTATTCCGAGAGAGGCTGTTACGGAAAACAAGTCTGTTGATTTCGCAGATGTAAGAGCACAGTATAACGAGGAGTTCGTCGGCGCTCTCGGTTCTGCAATCAACCAGTATTCCGCCGACGGTGAGAGAATCAGCTTTATCAAGTCAAAACAGCGTCTTATCGGTCAGTATATGGCACAGACGCTTGATGAGGAATGGACACAGGCTCGTGGTATGGAAGTCTTTGCCGTTGGTATGGATGTTTCCTACACAGAGGACAGTCAGGAACTCATCAATATGCGCAACAAGGGCGCAATGCTCTCGGACGCAGCAGTTCAGCAGGGCTATGTTGCAGCCAATATTTCAGAGGGCCTTAAAGATGCCGGCTCAAATGCAAACGGTGCAATGGCAGGCTTTATGGGCATGGGCATGGGTATGAATGCCGGCGGAAATATCATGGGCGGTTATCAGCAGAATCCGCAGTACCGTCAGCAGCAGCCGACTCAGCCACAGCAACAGGCTCAGCCGCAGCAGACTCCCGCTCCGCAGGCAGGCGGTGCAGCCGCAGGCTCATGGACTTGCTCATGCGGTGCGGTAAACACAGGCAAGTTCTGCTCGGAGTGCGGTTCAAAGAAGCCCGAGGCTCCAAAAAAGCGTTTCTGCACAAACTGCGGATATGAGCTTTCTGCAAATGCAAAGTTCTGTCCCGAGTGCGGTACAAAGGCAGAATAATCTGAATTTTAAGTACAAACAATCCCTCTTCTCAAACGGAGGGGGATGTTTCAGAATTTAATTATAAGGGGTAAGTTATGGCAACTGTAAACTACACCTGTCCGAACTGCGCCGCTCCGCTGAAATTCAATCCCGATAAGCAGATGTTCAGTTGTGAATACTGTATGTCCGATTTTACGGAAAAGTATGTTCAAGATTTTTTTGCCAAGAAGGAGCAAAAAGAGAACAGCGCAGAAAAGCAGGAGAAAAAGGAACAGGAAAAGGCTAAAGAGAATGCCGCCAAGCAGGCGCAGAGCAATGACAGCGCACAGGCAGAAAACAAAACTGAGGAAGAGGCTGTTATCTACAACTGCCCAAGCTGCGGTGCTCAGGTTGTTACAACAGCGTCAACTGCGGCAACAACCTGCTTCTATTGTCAGAATCCTGTTGTTCTCGGCGGCAGACTTTCGGGTGAATTTAAACCCGACCGTGTGATTCCGTTCAAGCTTTCAAAGCAGAAGGCAATTGACAAGTTTCTTGAAATGTGCAAAAGGAAATGGTTTTTGCCGAAGAATTTTGTCAGCGAAAAGCATTTTGACAAACTCACGGGTGTGTATTTTCCGTATTGGTATGTTGACGAACAGCGTAGCGCACAGATGGTTGCAAAGGGCGAAAAGGTTCGTTCGTGGACTGTCGGAGATGACCGTTACACGGAAACAAAGGTTTTTGAGCTCCACAGAGCAGGCAATCTGATTGTAAATAATGTTTTTGAAAGAGCGTTAAAAGGTCAGGACAGAGATATGCTCCAATGCGTACACCCTTACGATTTGGGCGAGGCTCACCCGTTTGCAATGTCCTATCTTTCGGGTTTTCAGGCAGAAAAGCGTGACATTGAGCAAAATGAGGTTGCACAGGCAGTTCAAACAAGAATCAACGGATACTGTCAACAGCTTATGAAAGACACGGCAAGTGGATACAGTGCCGTTCAGATTCAGAACTACAACGATAAAATCGACCTTGAAAATTGGAACTATACCCTCTTGCCCGTTTGGGTTGTAACCTATAAATACAGGGGTAAAATTCTGCCGTTTGCAATTAACGGTCAGACGGGCAAAACCTACGGTGAGCTTCCTACCTCCGCAGGAAAGCTTATTGCTTTCGCTGCAATTATTGCCGCAGCGCTTATGGCACTCGGCTTGTTGGGAGGTCTGTTGTTCTTATGATGAATGTGACAAAAAGACTTTCCGCAATACTTGCGGCTATGATTATGGTTTTCTGCACTCCGCTCTTTGTTTTTGCGGCGGGACAAACAGAACTCCGTGATGACGCCGAACTGTTTACCTCGGAGGAAGAAACACAGCTTCAGGCGGAACTTGACGCTTTTGCTCAAAAAACCGGCTGGGTTGCGGTTATCTATACTAACAACGAGGGCAAAACCGAGGACGATATCAAACCGTTTGCAAACCGTTATTATGCCGACAAATACGGCAAAACTACGGCGGGCGTTATACTCACGATTGATATGAAGGGCAGAGCAATCGACTTCAGAACAAAAGGCGATGCGATGTATTATTTCGGCGATGGCCGTGTTAATACTCTTCTTGATGATGTTCAGCGTGATATGAAGCAAGGCAACTATTACAGTGCTGCCGAACAATTCCTCTATTATGTTGACCACTACTATGACGAGGGTATTGACGATGACGAGTCAAACGAAAATATTGATTTGCAGGAAAAAGAGGATAACAAATTCCTCTATGTCGTAAAGCATTACGGCATTGTCATTGCAGGCGGTTCAATTATTGTTGCCGTTATTGTTGTTATTGTAGTGAAAAATCGTTACAAGCACAACGGCAAAGCAGGAACTTATGACCTCAAGAAAAACAGCAAGACTATGCTTACCGACAAGAAGGATATCTTCCTGACAAAGCATGTTTCCGTTACGAGAATCCGTAGTGATTCCGACAGCTCGGGTGGTTCATCAAGCAGCTCCTCCGGTGGCGGCGGTTCATCGGGCGGCGGAAGCAGAAGCTTTTAATGCTGAAAACTATTAGAATTTTACGGAGAATGCTGTATTCTCTGTTTGGGGGCGGCAGAAATGCCGTCCTCTTTTAATGTGAAAAAATTATGAGGAATATTGAAATTATTCAAAAACTGAATACCATGCACACAGCCTGTGAAAGCGAAATTTTACAGCTGATTACAACTTACGACGAAAAAGATTTTGAATATCTTCGCAAATGTGCAAGAGATACTGCCGACAGAATTTTCGGCAACAAAATCTATATCCGTGGCTTGATTGAATTTTCGAGTATATGCAAAAATGATTGCTTTTACTGCGGACTTCGCCGTTCAAACGGGAATGCCGTGCGTTACCGACTTTCAAAGGATGGAATTCTCTCATGTTCCCAAAACGGACACGAACTCGGATTCCGCACATTTGTGTTGCAGGGCGGTGAGGACGGATTTTTTACAGATGATGTAATGTGCGGCATTGTGTCGGAAATAAAAAATAGATTTCCAGATTGTGCCGTAACGCTATCGCTTGGCGAAAGGTCGTATGAAAGCTATCAAAGACTTTTTGACAGCGGCGCAGACAGATATCTTCTCCGTCACGAAACAGCCGACAAAAAACACTATTCCATGTTGCATCCGCCCGAAATGTCACTTGAAAACCGAATGCAATGCCTGTATAATTTAAAGAGAATAGGTTATCAGACAGGTGCAGGATTTATGGTCGGCTCACCGTTCCAAACTCCCGAAATGCTTGTCAAGGATTTAAAATTTATTGAAAAATTAAGTCCCGAAATGTGCGGAATAGGTCCGTTTGTACCGCACAAAGACACAAAATTCAAAAATGAAAAACGTGGCGATGTAAGCCTTGTGCTTATGTTGCTTTCAATAATAAGGCTTTTAAAGCCGAACATTCTTTTGCCGGCAACAACCGCCTTAGGTACGGTCGATCCGCTTGGTCGGGAAAAGGGCATTCTTCACGGTGCAAATGTTATAATGCCCAACCTTTCACCCGTTAAGCACAGAAAAGATTACTCGCTCTACGATAACAAAATCTGTACGGGAGACGAAGCGGCACAATGTATCGGCTGTCTTGCAGACAGAATGAAAAAAATCGGCTACGAAATCGTAACTGACAGAGGAGATTATACAGAGAATTATGATTAGATACGATAAAAATTCGCTGAAAGCGGAGGAGTTTATCAATGACGGGGAGATTCTTGATTCCCTGAAATTTGCCGATGAAAATAAAAATAACCTTGAACTTGTCGATAAAATAATCGAAAAGGCAAGGCTCAAAAAGGGTATCAATCACCGTGAGGCAAGCGTTCTTTTAGCTTGTGAAGATAAAGAGAGAATCGAAGAAATCTACAACCTTGCCCGTCAAATTAAGAAGGATTTTTACGGTGACAGAATTGTTATGTTCGCCCCTCTCTATCTTTCAAACTACTGCGTAAACGGCTGTGTCTATTGCCCGTATCATGCAAAGAACAAGCACATCTGCCGTAAAAAGCTCACACAGGATGAGGTCAGAAAAGAAGTTATCGCACTTCAGGATATGGGACACAAGCGTCTTGCAATTGAGGCAGGCGAAGATCCCGTAAACAACCCGATTGAGTACATTCTCGACTGCATAAAGACCATTTATTCGGTCAATCACAAGAACGGTGCAATCAGACGGGTTAATGTGAACATTGCCGCAACAACCGTTGAAAATTATAAAAAGCTCAAGGAAGCCGGAATCGGCACATACATTCTTTTTCAGGAAACCTACAATAAAGAGAGTTATGAACAGCTCCACCCAACAGGTCCCAAGCATAACTACAATTACCACACCGAGGCAATGGACAGAGCTATGCAGGGCGGTATTGATGATGTGGGAATCGGTGTGCTTTTCGGGCTTGAGCTCTACCGCTATGAACTTGCAGGACTTCTTATGCACGCAGAACATCTTGAGGCTGTTCACGGCGTCGGTCCACACACAATCAGCGTTCCCCGAATCAAGGCGGCAGACGACATAAATCCCGATGATTTTGACAACGGAATTGACGATGAAACCTTTGCCAAAATAGTCGCAATTATCAGAATTGCAGTTCCCTACACGGGTATGATTATTTCAACCCGAGAGAGCGAAAGCGTTCGCAAAAAGGTGCTTGAACTCGGCATTTCTCAGATCAGCGGAGGCTCACGCACAAGTGTAGGAGGATATGACAAACCCGAATCGGAAGAAGAAAATTCGGCTCAGTTTGATGTTTCCGACAACCGCAGTCTTGATGAGGTTGTAAGGTGGCTTATGAATCTCGGCTATATTCCGTCATTCTGCACCGCCTGTTACCGTGAGGGCAGAACGGGCGACCGCTTTATGTCGCTTTGCAAGAGCGGTCAGATTCAGAACTGTTGCCACCCCAACGCCCTTATGACGCTTGAAGAATATCTCGTTGATTATGCAAGCGATGATACAAGGAATGTCGGTCAAAAACTCATTGAACAGGAACTCGAAAAAATCCCCAACGAAAAAGTCCGCACCATTGCAAAAGAACATATTTTTGACATAAGAAACAACAATAAAAGAGATTTCAGATTTTGACGGAGGGCGTAATGGGAATGAATGATACACCGTCGTCGGAACGACTGCACATCGGATTTTTCGGCAGACGAAATGCAGGAAAATCAAGCGTTGTGAATGCGGTCGCAAATCAAAATATGTCGCTTGTATCGGACAAAAAAGGCACAACAACCGATCCTGTGGAAAAGACAATGGAGCTTCTTCCGCTCGGTCCTGTTGTGATAATCGACACGGCAGGCTTTGATGACGGAGGAACTCTCGGCACAATGCGTGTTGAACGCACAAAAGCCGTGCTGAACCGTGTTGACATTGCCGTGCTTGTGGTTGACGGAACAATCGGAATGACCTCGATTGAAAACGAACTTGTATCGCTTTTTGAGGAGAAGAAAATTCCGTATCTTATTGTGTTCAACAAATGCGATTTGCTTGACAATACTACTGACGGTAAAATTTTTGTAAGTGCAAAAAACAACACGAATATCGAACTTTTAAAGGATAAAATCGCAAAAGTTGTAAACGCACAAAAATCCGATAAAAGGCTTTGCGGTGACCTTGTTAATAAAAATGACTTTGTTGTGCTTGTAATCCCGATTGACTCCGCCGCCCCGAAGGGCAGAATAATTCTTCCGCAGCAGCAGGTTATCCGTGATTTGCTCGACAGCGGAGCAATCCCTGTTTGTGTGCGTGAAAGCGAACTTGCCGATACTCTGAAAAATCTCGGTACAAAACCAAAGCTCGTCATAACCGACAGTCAGGTATTTAAGCCTGTTTCGGAGATTGTGCCGAACGATATCAAACTGACCTCGTTTTCAATTCTTATGGCGAGGTACAAGGGGTTTCTGAAAACTGCCGTAAACGGTGCAAGGGCAATTGAGTCGCTTAGTGACGGTGACAAAATTCTCATCAGCGAGGGCTGCACTCATCACAGGCAATGTGATGACATCGGCACGGTAAAACTTCCACGATTGCTGAAAAATTACACGGGTAAAAATTTTGAAATCGTGACAAGCTCAGGCAAAGACTTCCCGAATAATTTGTCGGAATTTTCACTTGCAATCCATTGCGGTGCGTGTATGCTCAATTCAAGAGAGATAATCAGCCGAATGAACCGTTCGATTGAAAGCGGAGTTCCGTTCACAAACTACGGAATCGCCATAGCCTATATGCGTGGAATTCTCGACCGTTCAATTGAAATGTTTGATGTATAAAATAAAAATTCGGTATGTAAAAATACACACCGAAACAGATTGACATATTAAAAAATTGATGTTAATATATAAGTAAGGAAACGGCTTTAGCTGTTTCGCAATTGGGATTTATTATTTCAAAATCGCTCTGTATTGCAGTACAGGGCGGTTATTTCTTTATGCATAAAACTATAATAGTTACTAACAAAGTAAAACAGATTATGTATTCCACGCAAACACCCCCTTCCATGAGGGTAGTCTTGCGACCGCCGCCAGTGGCGGAAAAAGGGAGCATAGCGCTGTCTGAAATAACGAGTATAAGGAAGTGCATTTATGCACAACGAGATACGACTATATTTCAGACTGGACAGCCGCCGCCATTTCCTTACAGAGTTATTTTAACAAATATATTGTTTGTTTTCAAGACGGAAGTTTGTGTTTTGTAAAATAAAATCGGCATGCAAAATCACACACCGAAACAGATTGACATAATTAAAAATTGATGTTAATATATAAGTAGGGAAACGGCTTGAGCTGTTTCGCTAGTACAGTTTAATTGTTTTTCAACAACCGTCTTGTGCTGCAACACAGGGCGGTTATTTCTTTATATTCTTAATGACTTCATTAAAAGCCACAAAAACAATTGCAAGTACAAATAAATATGTAATCTCTGCCATTGGAATATACACCTCCTTTCCAGAGGTGTCGAAACAGCCGCCGCCGTTTCCTTACAAAGTGATTATATCAAATATATTGTTTATGTTCAAGTGCCGATTGTATATTACATAGCATCTGTAAATTTGCAATATTATTCTAATAAAGGCAATCCTACTTTACCGTAAGATTGCCTTTATTTTATGCTTTGTGATTTTCTCTTAAATCCGTTCTCTTGATTTTTCCGCTGATTGTTTTTGGGAATTCATCGACAATTTCAAGGTGCTGAATCCACTTGTAGCTTGCCATACGCTTGTTGCAGAATGTTTTGATTTTGTTTTCAAGCTCCTTATCATGCGGTGCGCCGTCTGTCATCTTGACAATCGCCTTAATTGCCTGACCTCTGTCTTTGTCCGGAACACCTATAACCGCACATTCAAGCACATTCGGATATTGCATAAGAACATTTTCAACTTCAAACGGACCTACTCTGAAGCCTCTTGTTTTGATAAGGTCATCGGCTCTGCCGACATACCAGAAATATCCGTTCTCGTCCTTATATGCCGTATCGCCCGTGTGATATACACCGTGTCGCCACACCTTTTCATAAAGATTTTCGTTGTTATAGTATGTGATGAAAATTCCGTGCTGTTTTCTGTCCTTTGGAGGGAATACAACAACTTCGCCGACCTCACCCTGCTTAACCTCGTTGCATTCATCGTCAACAATTCGTACATCATAAAGCGGAGTAGGCTTGCCCATTGAGCCTGCAATCGCCTTGTCCCCTTTGAGATTTGCAAGCATAAGAACCGACTCGGTCTGACCGAAGCCCTCGCAAAGTTCAATTCCCGTCTGCTTAAACACCTCTTCAAAAACTTCATTGTTGAGTGCCTCGCCTGCTGTTGTAAGGTGAGAAAGTGCGGAAAGGTCGTACTTGTTCATACCTCTTTTAATGAAGTATCTGTAAACTGTCGGCGGTGCGCAGAAGGTTGTAACCTTGTACTTTTCCATTATACGCAACAGCTTGCCCGGAGAGAATTTGTCAAAGTCATAGACCATAACAGCTGAACCGCAGAGCCATTGACCGTAGATTTTGCCCCATGACGCTTTTGCCCAGCCTGTTTCGGCAACGGTGAGGTGAAGTCCGCCGTCTTTTACACATTGCCAGTATTTTGCCGTGATAATGTGTCCGAGTGTGTAGATATGATTGTGTTCAACAGCCTTAGGATAGCCTGTTGTGCCTGAGGTAAAGTAAATTACCATAGGCTCTTCTGCTTTTGTTTCAACTCTTTCAAGGGTATCGGGAGCGTTTTCAACTTCTTCGGTAAAATCAATCGCACCGAAAATTTGCTTTCTCGGAACAAAAACGGTTTCAAGCGTGTTCGGCTGAGATGCAACCGCAAGCACATCTTCGGCGGTAGTTTCATCGGGAGTGCAGACAGCTGCCTTTATCCCTGCCGTTTTAACACGATACGAAATGTCGCTTTGAGTCAGAAGATTTGTTGCGGGAATAATAACCGCACCAAGCTTGTGGAGTGCAGGGGCAACATACCAGTATTCGTAGTTTCGTTTCAGAATAACAAGAACCTTGTCGCCCTTTTTAATGCCGTGATTTCTGAAAACATTTGCAGCCTTGTTGCTCAGTCTGCTGATGTCGGAGTATGTGAAAATCTTTTCCTCTTTTTCGGGATTTGTCCACACAACTGCCGTGTCATTCGGCACAAGTTCTGCCATTTTGTCAACAACATCATAGCCAAAATTATAGTTTTCGGGAAACACAAGTTCAAAGCTTGTAAGCTTTCCGTTTTCGTCGGTAGTTTCTTTACAGAAATTTTTGTATAACTGCATTTTTTACATCCTTATTTAAGTCGTTTTTTTGGTTTGCCTTTTCAATTAATATTGTATAACACAAACCCTTTTCTATACAATACCGCCCATTATGAAAAAACACGGACTAAAATTTATAATTATTCATCCACGGAATGTAGCTATCCAAATTTGCATAACACTATCCGCATATCGGTATATTGTGGATAACAGGAGCAAATTATTAACATTTTCAACACATTTATTCACATATTGTTTCAAGGAGTTGAAAGCCGTAAATCTGAATATTATACAGTTTTTGAACGGCAGAACGGTGTGATGATACCCTGTTCTACAAATTTGCTTTTTTGCTTGCAATCGGATAAATAAAATATTATAATATAGGTTACAGTCTTGTTTCAAAAAGGTAACAGACTGACAGAGTTAAAGAGAATAAAGAAATAAAAATAGAAACAAAACATTTCAGAGGGAGAAATATATATGAGAATAGTTGTTCTTGCAGGCGGACTGAGCACAGAGCGTGAAGTTTCAATTTCATCAGGCACACTTGTTGCCGAGGCTCTCAGAAGCAAGGGACACGAGGTTGTTTTGCTTGATGTATTTATGGGCTATGAGGAAAACATCTGTGACATTGACGCACTTTTCAAGCAGAACTACAGCTTTACCGACGGAAATTCAATCGGTGACGATGTTGAAAATACAATCACAAATATCAAAGAGGCAAAGGAAAATCGCCTTGACAAAACATCACGCTATATCGGCAGAAATGTAATTGAAATCTGCGCCGAGGCAGACATCACTTTCCTTGCACTTCACGGCGGTGAGGGTGAAAACGGTCAGTTGCAGGCAACGCTCGATTTGTTCGGAATCAAGTACACAGGTTCGGGATATCTCGGTTCTGCGCTTGCAATGAACAAAGGTCTTACAAAAAGCGTATTTATGCAGAAGAATATCAACACTCCGTCAGGTGAACTTTACAAGAACGAAAAGGACGCTCTTGCATGGAATATGTTCCCGTGCATTGTTAAGCCCTGCTCGGGCGGTTCAAGCGTAGGCGTTTCAAAGGTTGAGAATGCAGATCAGTATAAAAAGGCTGTTAAAGAGGCCCTCAAATATGAGGACGAAATTGTTGTTGAGCAGTTCGTAACAGGCAGAGAATTTTCCGTCGGTCTTATCGGCGGCAAGGCACTTCCGCCGATTGAGATTGCTCCTAAGTCGGGAATGTACGATTATGCCGCAAAATATCAGGCAGGCGCGACAGTTGAAACCTGTCCGGCAGACATTGACGAAGAAACCGACAAAAAGCTCCGTGATGCTGCAACAGAGGCATACGAGGCACTTCACCTTGAAAGCTATGCACGAATAGACTTCCTTCTTGACAAGGGCGGTTTTACATACTGCCTCGAGGCAAACACTCTCCCCGGCATGACTCCCACAAGCCTTCTTCCTCAGGAGGCGGCTGTTGAGGGCATAAGCTATCCCGATTTGTGCGAAAAGATTATTGAAATTTCACTTGCAAAATATCCCAAAGAAAAATCTGATTTTTAATAAGAGGTTAGTATGAAAGACTTTACTCTTGCCGAAATCGCAAAGGCTTGCAACGGCGAATATGTCGGCGACGAATCGCTTAAAAACGCAAAAATAACCTCTGTTGAGCGTGACAGCCGACAGGTGAAGAACGGAAGTCTGTTTCTTGCCATAAAGGGCGAGCGTGTTGACGGTCATGATTTTATCGAAAAATGCTTTGCGCAGGGTGCTGTGTGTGCATTGTGCGAGAAAGCTCCCGAAAATGCGACAAAGCCTTGCATTGTCGTTCCATCAACACTTGATGCCGTTAAGAAAATCGGCAGGGCATACAGAGAAAAATTCGACATTCCCGTTATCGGAATTTCGGGCAGCGTCGGAAAAACCTCTACAAAAGAAATGCTCTATGCCGTTCTTTCACAGAAATTCAAGACCCACAAAACACAAGGCAATCTCAATAACGAGCTCGGTGTTCCGCTAACGCTTCTTTCAATGCCCGAGGATACCGAGGCGGCTGTTATAGAAATGGGTATTTCCGATTTCGGTGAAATGACAAGACTTTCCGAAATGGTTCAGCCCACAATCTGCGTGCTTACAATCATCGGCGAATGTCATCTTGAAAATCTCGGCAACCGTGACGGTGTTCTCAAGGCTAAAACAGAAATGTTCAAAAATGCCCGTGAAAATGCAGATTTCATTCTCAACGGCGATGACGATAAGCTTTCAACCGTTAAGACCGTAAACGGCAAAAAGCCTGTTTTCTTCGGACTTGACGCAAAGAACGATTTTTACGCAAAGAATATAAAAAACAGCGGTGACGGCAAGGTTCTTGCAACACTCTGTTTTGACAATAATAATATTGATGTTGAAATTCCTGCAATCGGCACATATATGGTGACAAATGCTCTTGCGGCTGCTGCCGCAGGCAAGCTTCTCGGACTTACCGATGAAGAAATTGCAAACGGTGTCGCCTCGTACAAAACAGTAGGCAGTCGTGCCAATGTTATCAATACAGGCAAAATCAAAATCATTGACGATTGCTACAACGCAAATCCGACATCCGTCAGAGCATCTCTTGACACACTTTCCAACCTTGACGGCAGAAAGGTTGCAATCCTCGGCGATATGAAGGAGCTCGGAAGTGAGGAATTGAAACTCCACTTTGACACGGGTGTTTATGCAAAATCAAAGGGCATCGGTACGGTCATAACCGTAGGCGAGCTTGCAAAGGAGCTTGCAAAGGGTGCAGACGGCAAAGCGTTTGACACAATCGAAGATGCAAAACCCGAAATTCTTAAAACGATTAAAAGCGGAGATGTTGTGCTTGTTAAGGCATCACATTCAATGCAGTTTGAAAACATTGTTGAGTTTCTCAAACAGAATTTTTGATTTACCACAAAAAAATGTTGACAAATCAAAAATACAGTCATATAATTGTCTTATAAAGAAAAAACCTGTGAGCAAGAATAGTAGGTTTTTCCAAAGCTTTCAGAGAGTCAGCGGTTGGTGTAAGCTGACAGCAGAGGACTTGCCGAATGGACTTGTGAGGGCGGGCCGAAAGCCTTTTGGCAAGTAGTTTCCGACGGAGCTCAACCGTTAAAGTGAGAGGCATATGTTAGTATGCTGTTAAAGCGGGCGTTTATCGTCAATTTGGGTGGTACCGCAGAAGTTGATTTTTCAAGACTTTTGTCCCTTGTGGGGACAAAGGTCTTTTTTGTTTATGTTTAAAACTTTTACCAAAGAAAGGTTGGTGTACGATGATTAAACCGTCTTACGATGAGGTGCTGAACCTCAAGGACAATTACAGCGTTATTCCGATTTACAAGGAAATCTACGCTGACGCATTCACCCCGATTAACCTGCTCAGAAAAATTGCAGGAAAATCCGACAAATTCTTTCTTCTTGAAAGTATCGAGGGCGGTGAAAAGTGGGCAAGGTATTCATTCATCGGATTCAACCCCAAGGCAAGGCTTTCGTACAAAAACGGAACTCTCACAGTTACGGGCGAGGGTGCAAGAGTTGTTAAAACAGCAAAGCCGTATGACGCTCTCCGTGAGTATCTTGCCGATTACAAAACTCCGCATTTCAAAGACATTCCACCGTTCACAGGCGGTCTTGTCGGCTATTTCGGTTACGCAATGATTTCTGTTGCAGAGCCTGTTTTAAAGCTCAAAAGAGGAGATACAAACGATTTTGATATGATGCTTTTCGACAAGATTATAGCCTACGATCATCTTAAAGAAAAACTCATTATCATTGTTAATATGAAAACAAACGACACCAAGGCGCAGTATGAACTTGCCAAAAAGGATATTGCAGAGATAATTTCGACAATCACATCTCCCGAACCCCTTCCAAAGCTTGAGAGTGACGGGAATGTTGAATTTACAAGCACATATTCAAAAGAAGAATTCTGCAAAATGGTTGAGAAAACCAAGGAGTACATCTTTGACGGTGACATCTTCCAATGTGTTGTTTCAAGAAGATTTGAGGCGGATTACAAAAATTCCCTCATCAATGCATACAGAGTGCTGAGAAGTACAAACCCGTCGCCTTATATGGTTTATATGTCAATTGACGGTGACGAGATTATAAGCACCTCTCCCGAAACACTTGTAAAGCTTCAGAACGGAGTGCTTAACACATTCCCGATTGCAGGTTCTCGTCCGAGAGGTAAAACAGATACAGAGGACAATGCCCTTGCAGACGAGCTTATTCACGATGAAAAGGAGCTTGCAGAGCATAATATGCTCGTTGACCTCGGACGAAACGACATTGGAAAAATCTCCGAATTCAATTCGGTTAAGGTTACAAAATATCAGGAGGTTCTCCGCTATTCAAAGATAATGCACATTTGCAGTGAGGTTGAGGGCAAGCTAAAGGACGGACTTGACGCTTTTGACGCAATCGAATCCCTACTCCCTGCCGGCACACTTTCGGGTGCTCCGAAAATCAGAGCCTGTGAAATCATTGAAGAGCTTGAAAGAACTCCCCGAGGTATATACGGCGGAGCACTCGGATATGTTGATTTCAACGGCAACCTCGACACCTGTATCGCTATCAGAATGGCGGTCAAGAAAAATGACAAGGTTTATGTTCAGGCAGGCGCAGGCATTGTAGCCGACAGCGTTCCCGAAAGCGAATACGAGGAAACCTACAACAAGGCTCTTGCTGTTATGAATGCAGTTAAAAATGCAGGGGAGGTAAACGCTTTATGATACTTTTTATTGATAACTATGACAGCTTTACCTACAATCTTGTACAGTTCTGCGGCAGCGTAAATCCCGATATCAAGGTTGTAAGAAACGATGAAATAACAGTTGACGAAATCAAAAAGCTTGCTCCATCCCACATCATCCTTTCACCCGGCCCCGGCTATCCGAAAGATGCCGGAATATGTGAGGAGGTTATAAAGGCGCTTGCGGGACAGTTTCCGATTCTCGGTATCTGCCTCGGTCATCAGGCAATATGCGAGGTTTACGGTGCAACAATCGCCCACGCAATAAAGCTTATGCACGGCAAAAAGAGCGATATCATTGTTGACACGGACAAGAAAATTTTTAACGGACTTCCAAAGGTTGTTGAGGGTGCAAGGTATCATTCGTTGATTGCGAAAAGAGATACGGTTCCCGACACACTCGAGGTAATCGCAGAAGACCGTGACGGCGAGGTTATGGGAGTTAAGCACAAGGATTTTGAGCTTTACGGATTGCAGTTTCACCCCGAATCAATTCTCACCTCACACGGTATGGAAATGATAAAGAATTTTATTACACTTTGCAAATAACACGGAAAGGATTGAAGTTTTATGATTAAAGAGGCAATAAAAAAGTTGGTTGCAGGCAATGACCTCACTTTTGATGAGGCGGCACAGGTTATGGACGAAATGTTCTCAGGCACAGCAACTCAGTCGCAGATGGCGGCATATCTCACAGCCTTGAGAATCAAGGGTGAAACAATTGACGAAATTACCGCAAGCGCACAGGTTATGAGAGAAAAAGCACTCCACATCAAGCCTAACCGTGATGTACTCGATATCGTCGGCACAGGCGGCGACGGTACAGGCACATTCAATATTTCAACAACAGCGGCATTTATAATTGCCGCCGCAGGAATCCCCGTTGCAAAGCACGGCAACCGTTCAATGTCAAGCAAAAGCGGTTCGGCAGACTGTCTTGAACAGCTCGGAATCAACATCAACATCACTCCCGAAAAGAGCGAAGAGGTTCTTAACAAAGCAGGCATCTGCTTTATGTTTGCACAGGGCTACCATTCATCAATGAAGTATGTAGGTCCTGTCCGTAAGGAAATCGGAATCAGAAACATTTTCAATGTTCTCGGACCTCTCACAAACCCTGCAGGCGCAGACCTTCAGGTAACGGGTGTGTATTCTGAGGCTCTTGTTGAGCCGATTGCACAGGTTTTTTCAAACCTCGGTGTTAAGAAAGGCTATGTTTTCTACGGCATGGACGGCATGGACGAGGTTACTCTCACAACAACAACAAAGGTGTGTGAGATTGACAACGGCAAGTTCAACACATTCATTCTCAATCCCGAAGATTACGGTCTTAAACTTTGTGCACCCGAGGATCTTGCAGGCGGTGACGGCAAAGAAAATGCTGAAATCACAAAAGAAATTCTCAGCGGTGAAATTAAGGACGCAAAGCGTGATATCGTTGTTCTCAATGCCGCACTCGGACTTTGCACAGGCGGCAAGGCAGATTCAATTCAGGACGGCATAAAGCTTGCAAACGAAATTATCGACAGCGGCAAGGCTTATGCAAAGATTGAAGAATTTGCAAAGGCTTCCAACGAATAAAGGTGACACAATGATACTTGAAACAATTGCAGATGCAAACAGAGTAAGATATGAAGAAATCGAAAAGCAAGTTCCGCTTGAAGTGATAAAGCAAAAAGCACTTTCAATGGGAACAGACAATGAATTTCCGTTTGAAAAGGCGCTTGCGGGCAAGGACATTTCATTTATATGCGAGGTCAAAAAAGCGTCCCCGTCAAAGGGAATTATCGCAGAGGATTTTCCCTATGTTCAGATTGCTAAGGATTATGAAAATGCAGGCGCAAGTGCAATTTCCGTTCTGACAGAACCGAAGTGGTTTAAGGGCGAAAATGCTTTTCTTGAAGAGATTTCAAAGAATGTAAGTATTCCGCTTTTGAGAAAAGATTTCACAGTTTGTGAATATCAGATTTATGAGGCAAAGACAATCGGTGCGTCAGCCGTACTGCTTATCTGCTCGCTTCTTGACACGGACACAATCAGAAGATGGATTAAGCTTTGCGACTCTCTCGGACTTTCGGCACTTGTTGAGGCTCACACAGCCGATGAGGTGTATTCCGCAATTGCCGCAGGAGCAAGAGTTATCGGTGTAAACAACCGAAATCTTCGTGACTTCACGGTGGACATAAATAACTGTACAAAGCTCCGTAAGCTTGTTCCCGACAACATTATTTTTGTTGCCGAAAGCGGAATCAAAACACGGGATGACATCAGGGTGCTTGAAAACGCAGGAGTAAACGCAGTTCTCATAGGTGAAACCCTTATGAGAAATCCCGACAAAAAAGCTGCACTTGACGAATTGTCGGGCAGAAAATAAAAAATTGATTTATAAGCCGTGTGCAAAGCACACCAATTAAAGTGTAGGGGCGGTCATCGGCCGCCCGCTGTGTGCAACGCACACCAATGATATAAAAGTAATTAAGGGGAATCAAGATGACAAAAGGAAAATTCGGTATTCACGGCGGACAGTTCGTTCCCGAAACGCTGATGAATGCAATTAATGAATTTGAAGAGGCATACAACAGGTATAAGGACGATCCCGAGTTTGTTGCAGAACTCGACACACTTATGCGTGAATACGCAGGCAGACCGTCACTTCTCTATTATGCCGAAAAAATGACAAAAGACCTCGGCGGTGCAAAGATTTATCTTAAGCGTGAGGACTTGAACCACACAGGTTCACACAAGCTCAATAACTGCCTCGGTCAGTGCCTTCTTGCAAAGAGAATGGGCAAAACAAGAGTTATTGCCGAAACGGGCGCAGGTCAGCACGGTGTTGCAACGGCAACCGTAGCCGCACTTTTAGGACTTGAATGTGAAATCTTTATGGGCAAAGAGGACACAATCCGTCAGGCTCTCAATGTTTACAGAATGAAACTTCTCGGTGCAAAGGTCAATGCCGTTGAAACAGGCACAATGACTCTTAAAGATGCCGTAAACGAGGCAATGCGTGAATGGACAAACAGAGTTTCCGACACACACTATGTTCTTGGCTCGGTAATGGGACCGCACCCGTTCCCGACTGTTGTCCGTGATTTTCAGAGTGTAATCGGCAAGGAAATCAAGTCACAGATGCTTGAAAAGGAAGGCAGACTTCCCGATGTTGTTATGGCTTGCGTAGGCGGCGGAAGCAACGCAATGGGCGCTTTCTATGAGTTTATCAAGGATGAAAATGTAAAGCTTATCGGCTGTGAGGCAGCAGGCCTCGGCACAGATACTCCAAAAACTGCCGCTACAATCGCAACAGGCACACTCGGCATCTTCCACGGCATGAAGTCGTACTTCTGTCAGAACGAATACGGACAGATTGCTCCCGTATATTCAATTTCGGCAGGTCTTGACTACCCCGGTATCGGTCCCGAACACGCAAACCTTGCCGACACGGGCAGAGCAAGCTATGTTCCCGTTACAGATGAAGAGGCTGTAAACGCATTTGAATATCTTTCGAGAACAGAGGGTATCATCCCTGCAATTGAAAGCGCACACGCAGTTGCACATTGTATAAAAATTGCCCCGACAATGGACAAAGACAAGATTATCGTAGTCAACCTTTCGGGCAGAGGCGACAAGGATGTTGCGGCTATCGCAAGATACAGAGGGGAGGATCTCCATGACTGATATTAAATCTGCATTCCAAAACGGCAAGGCGTTCATCCCGTTTGTAACAGCGGGTGATCCCGATCTTGAAACAACAGAAAAGCTTCTTATTGAAATGAGCAAAAACGGTGCCGATATCATCGAAATCGGTATTCCGTTTTCAGACCCGATTGCCGAGGGTGTTGTAATTCAGGAGGCTGACCTCCGTTCTCTTTCGGCAGGCACAACAACAGACAAAATCTTTGATATGGTAAAGCGTATCCGTCCGCAGATTGACGCCGTTCTTGCCGTTATGACATATATGAATCCTATTTTCGTATATGGTACGGAAAGGTTTATGGCAAAGTGTCAGGAGTGCGGAATCTCCGCAGTTATCGTTCCCGACACACCGTATGAAGAAAAGCACGAGCTTACCGATTACAGCGGAAAATACGGCATTGATGTAATTTCTCTCATCGCTCCTACATCTCATGAGAGAATCAAGATGATTGCAAAAGAGGCGGAGGGCTTTGTTTACTGCGTTTCATCAATGGGCGTTACAGGCGTAAGAAGTGAAATCACAACCGATGTAGGCGAAATGGTAAGACTTGTTAAGTCAGTAAAGGATATTCCGTGTGCAATCGGTTTCGGCATTTCAACTCCGGAGCAGGCAAAGAAAATGAGCGAAAGTGCAGACGGTGTTATCGTTGGTTCTGCAATCGTGAAAATTGTTGCAAAGTACGGCAAAGACAGCGTTAAGCCTGTTTGCGACTATGTTAAAAGTATGAAGGAAGCGATTTCGTGAGTACACTTGAAGAACTTCAAAGCGTAATTGACAAAAGCAAAAGAATAGTATTTTTCGGCGGTGCGGGAGTTTCGACAGAAAGCGGAATTCCCGACTTCCGAAGTGTTGACGGTCTGTACAATCAAAAGTACGATTATCCGCCCGAGCAGATTCTCAGCCACACATTTTTTGTTCACAAAACAAGCGAGTTCTTCCGCTTTTACCGTGACAAAATGCTCTGCCTTGACAAAAAGCCGAACAAGGCGCACTATAAGCTTGCAGAGCTTGAAAAGGCGGGAAAGCTTTCGGCTGTTGTTACCCAGAATATTGACGGACTTCATCAGGCAGCAGGCAGTAAGCGTGTTTATGAGCTGCACGGAAGTGTTCTTCGCAACTACTGCACAAAGTGCGGCAGATTCTATGATGCAGAGTTTATCAAGAACTCTGCCGATATTCCCAAATGTACTTGCGGAGGTATCATAAAACCCGATGTTGTGCTTTATGAAGAGGGACTTGACGACAGCACGGTAACGGGTGCGGTCAACGCAATTTCAAAGGCTGACACGCTGATTATTGCCGGCACAAGCCTCACGGTCTATCCGGCGGCTGGGTTTATCCGTTATTTCGGCGGCGATAATCTTGTGCTTATCAACCGTGATCCCACCCCAATGGACAAGAACGCAAACCTTGTGTTCCGTGAAAAAGTGGGAGAATTGCTTGACAAAATTACCGTAAACATATAAAATTTATGCGGCGGGGAAATTTCTGTTATTTTTCTGTTACAGCATATAGATAAATGAAAAAATCAATACACAAGATGTTGTTGCGAAACAGAGAAAACCGATAAAATCCGCATAAAATCCAACTTTTTTTGTAAAAAGACTTGATTTTTGCACATTCTTGTGCTATCATAATTCCTATATGACCGATACTTTAAGGAGGTGGGACAATGCCAAACATCAAATCTGCTAAAAAGCGTGTTAAAGTTATTGCTACAAAGACTGCTCGTAACAAGGCTACAAAATCTGCTCTCAGAACAGCTGTAAAGAAGGCTTATTACGCAGTTGACACTAACGCTGACAACAAAACAGAGGCAGTTCGTCTTGCTATTAAGAAAATTGACCAGGCAGCAGCTAAGGGTATTCTTCACAAGAACACTGCAGCAAGAAGCAAATCATCACTTGCTAAAAGACTTAACGCATCAGCATAAGTGCAATAAATCTTACAGGCTTAAAAGCAGAGAATATTCTCTGCTTTTTTATTTTGTTCTGTTGACATTTTTGTAAAAACTGTTAGAATATAAATAAAGATACGGCAGATACTACTGCCATACAAGCATACAAAATTTGGAGGCGACAGAATATGAAAAATCATAAGTGCAGATGGGCTTTAATTATCGGTATCATCTCTGCAGTTGCAGCTCTTTCTGCTGCTCTCACAGCGTTCTTTATTGTTAAGGATAAGCAGAAAAAAGATGACGAGGAGCTTATGGAATACCTCGACAGCTCAATTGAGTAATTATTGAGTAAATCTTAAAAGCCGAATGCGGACCGTTCATTTTTTGGGCGGTCCGTTTTTATGAAACTTCATTTTATTTTCGTGGTGATTTTATGATACGGGAAGAACTTGACCGACTTCTCTGTGACGCCAAAAGCAACGCAGAACTCAAAGAAAAACTTCTGAAAACCGAACAGAGCGAAAATCCGATTGATAACTTCTGTTCCCTCTGTCGGTCGCACGGGTACAAAATCAGTGCAGGCGAACTTTTTGCACTCGGACTTGATGAAATCGACACCAAGCTTCGCAGTGTGAACGGCGGCGGAGTGAACGCAATTGACGGCTGGGACGATGCCTACGAGCAATTTATTCTTACATTGAAATGGACATGACTATGAAACACTACTTCCCGAAATACTGCGAAAAATTCAGATGCATTGCGAACCTCTGTCCCGACAGCTGTTGCAGGGACTGGGATGTTGTTGTCGATGATACAAGCTTTGATTTTTATAATACCGCCAAAGGCGAGTTTGGCGACAGGCTCAGGTCGCTTATGACAATTGACGAGGACGGCGACAGAATTTTCATCAGGCAAGGTGAAAAATGCCCGTTCTGGAACAGCGATATGCTGTGTGACATTTACATCAACCTCGGTGAAAATCACCTTTGTCACACCTGTAAGGAATTTCCGAGAATCACTCAGGACTACACCGTTTTTTGTGAACATACGCTTTCGTTTGCCTGTCCCGAGGCGGCAAGGCTCATGCTTGAATCGGATTTTGACACAGGCTTTGCAACCGATATTCCGCAGGACTCACAGACCGATTACAGCACAACCGAGATGAATTTTCTGCTCTCTGCAAGAAAACGCACTTTTGAAATTCTCTCAGACTGCAAAATGTCCTTGTCCGAAAGATTGTGCAGACTTCTTGCCTTCAACGAGCGAGTGCAGAATATGCTTGACGATGAAATTTTTGATATCACGGCTATGCCGACAGATGAATATAAAAAGCAAAGCTGCAAAGCTGCGTCATTCATTTTTGATTTGCACAAAACCCTTGATATCATGAGTAAGGATTGGCTATGTGAGCTTGAAGCAACCGCCGATTTTGCAAAAAATAATACGCTGTCAAACCGTTTTGACAAACCGCTTACCGCCTATCTTGACTACTATGTCCGCAGATATTACCTTTCTGCAATAGACAGTTTTAATGTCATATCCACAATCAAGCGAATGGTCTGTGCATACATAGTGACCGCTTATGAACTCGAAAGGCCCAACAATCCGACTCAAACCGAAGTTGTGAAAATTCTGCAGGGATATTCAAAAGAGGTTGAACATTCCTATGAAAACGGCGAACTCCTCGAAGATGCATTTATCTTCAATCCACTTTTTTCAACCGACAATTTAATAGGCATTTTATAAATAAATCCCGAACACATTTTACTGTGTTCGGGATTTGTTGTTTATTCTTTATTTTCGTCAGAATTCTTTTTGTTTCGTTTTTTCACGGAAACAATGTCGAGTTCAAACCAGAATGTACTGCCTTTGCCGAGTGTACTGCGAACGCCGTACCTTGCTTTGTGGCTGTCAAGAATACCCTTGACTATTGACAAGCCGAGTCCCGTGCCGATAACGCCACGCTTATGCTCCTTGTCAACCTTGTAGTAACGATCCCAGATGTACTCAAGCTTTTCGGGAGGAATGCCGTCACCGTGATCCGTTACCTCAATGAGAACCTTTTTGCCGTTTACCTTTTGCGTTACAATAACAGTTTTGTCTTCGCCGACATAATTGACTGCATTGTTCACAAGATTATAGATTACCTGTGAAATTTTCAGTTCATCGGCAAAAATGTAAACATCTTCGTCACTCTCAAACAGAATGTTGTATCCGTCCTGTTCCTTTAGCTTTGCGTACCTTGTGAAAATATTTTTGATGCTGTCGGTAAGACAGAACTCCGATTTTTCGGGTTGAATTGAACCCGATTGAATCTTTGAAAGGTCAAGCAAATCGTTGACAAGTGTTGAAAGTCTTGTTGCCTCGTCAATAATAATCTGAATATTTTCGGGAGTGTTTTCACCGGGCAGGTCACGCATAACCTCGCCGTAGCCCGTAATCATTGTCAGCGGTGTTCTCAAATCGTGTGAGATGTTGGCAATAAGTTCTTTTTGCAACTTTTCGGTTGCGGCAAGCTCTGTTTTTGCGTAGTTCAGCGTTTCGTTGAGTTCCTCAACCTCAAGATATCCTCTTGCGTTAAAGTCAACATCATAGTTTTTTTTTGCAAGCTCCTTTGCCGCCGTGTTTGTCTTAGAAATCGGTTTCGCAATTCTGTAGCTTGCGTAAAGCGAAATTATAACGGCAAGAAGCACAAACACAACCGAAACGATTGCAAGCTGGTCACGGACGATTTCAACCGTGTTAGTCAGCGGTGTGATTGACGATGTTACAATCAAAAAGCATTCGCTGCCGTCCTGCAGATTGATAATGTCGGTGTAGACCATATTTTGAACATTTTTATCGGGAGCGGAAGCATACCGAACAGTATTCCTCTCGGCTGTGTCGGATGAAGAATATTCATTAAAAAACTGTCGCTCAAACTTGCCTTTAATGCTGTCCTCTTTGTAGTTACTTGTGATGAACATATAATGTCCGTCATTTTCCTCTGCCAGCTTGTAGTATGAATAGACATCGTGATACTGAAAATTCAGGTTTGAAACGGGGTTGTCATATTCGCAACAATACTTCAATGTGAAAAGAGAAGTTGAATCGTAAACATATACCGAAAGTGAATTGTAGCTTGCAACATTTTCAATTGTTCCGAGAGCGTTTTTGTTTTCTTCAATCGACTTTGAAATAACCTGTGCGTTCTTTTCAACCTGTGAAGATTTTGTTGCCGTGTAGAACGATTCAAGAAAAAAGGTCTGGAACACCCACAACACGATCACAATTGCAAATCCGAACAGAAGAAAATAGCATAACAGCTTAAAATTCAACGGCAGATAATGGCGGTCAAATCGTTTGTTAGATTGTTTCAAAACGGTAACCCACCCCTCGAAGCGTTACAATGCATCTGCTGTATTCGCCAAGGCTCTTTCTGAGAAGCTTAATGTGTGTGTCAAGCGTTCTTTCGTCACCGAAGAAGTCGTAGCCCCAAACCTCGCTTATAAGCTTTTCACGGGTGAGTGCAAGTCCTTTGTTCTTTACCATATAGAAAAAGAGTTCGTATTCCTTTGGCGTCATCTCAATTCTTTTGCCGTCAATTGTAACGATTCTGGCTGAGAAATCAACCGAAAGACCTTCGTATGTAAATACATCCTTCTTCACATTCTCTTCGTTCTGAGCGCCTTGTGAACGCTTGATTACGGCATTAACACGCATCATAAGCTCCTTTGGCGAGAACGGCTTAACAACATAGTCGTCACTGCCAAGCTCAAAGCCGTGAATTTTATCGTACTCCTCGCCTCTTGCCGAAAGCATAATGATAGGTGTTTTCTTGAATTTTCTGATTTCCCTGCAAGCGGAAAAGCCGTCAAGCTCAGGCATCATAACATCCATTATGATAAGGTCAAAGTCCTCTTTACGGCAAATTTCAATTGCCTGCATACCGTCAACGGCTTCTTCAACCTCGAAGCCCTCAAATTCGGCATATTTTCTGATAATCTGTCTGATTCTTGCCTCATCGTCAACAACAAGTATCCTGCTCATTTTTGTACGCCCCTTTTATTAAAATTATAAGCGTCGGTTAAGACGCAGTGTATTCCGACTGTTACTCTATCATCCGAATGTGATAAAATTATGTTAATTTTCAATTTTGTTGGTGAAGTATCGCACGGCGAGCCGCCGTACCCTATTCGTGAAGATAGTATGATATTAAAAACACATATTATGCCCGAGCGTAATATCGTAATTCTTCGTACCACACTGTTGGGGCGAACACGGTTCGCCGCTGCACTTCAAATCACAACTGTTATAACAATCCGTTAAAATGATTATACCACATTTCATTTCTTATTGAAATACCGTTGAAAATAAATTATAATGTATAGTGTTAAAATTTGGTGCTAAATTCACATTAAGGAGTTCGGATATGGAAATAAGAAAAATCAAGGCGCAGACGGTATGCGATACGGTTAAAAAGCTGTTTACCGACTGCAACTATTTTATCGGCAAAGACATCATGTGCGCCCTTGAAACCGCAAGGGATAACGAAAGCTCGCCTGTAGGCAAAAGTGTACTTTCACAGATTATCGAAAACGATAAAATTGCGGCTCGTGAAGAAGTTCCGCTTTGTCAGGATACGGGTATGGCTGTTCTTTTTGTTGAATACGGTGACAGGGTTGTTATTGAGGACGGCAGTTTTGATGAGGCTGTCAACGAGGGTGTTCGCAGAGCCTATATTGACGGCTACCTTCGCAAGAGTGTAGTAAATGATCCTGTTTTCGACAGAATCAATACAAAGGATAACACTCCTGCAATTATCCACACAAAAATTGTCAGCGGAAATCAGATTAAAATTACCGCCGGCGGCAAGGGCTTCGGCAGTGAAAATATGTCGCAGATAAAAATGCTCACCCCGTCAAAGGGCATTGAGGGCGTTAAGCAGTTTATTCTTGATACTGTTTTTCAGGCAGGTCCAAATCCCTGCCCTCCTATGGTTGTCGGTGTCGGAATCGGCGGTACTTTTGAAAGAGCCGCCCAGCTTGCAAAAAAAGCAACCTTCCGTCCGATTGATTCCAAAAATGAAGATGAACGCTATGCACAGCTTGAGGACGAGCTCCTTACCGAAATCAATAAAATGGGATTCGGTCCTGCAGGACTTGGCGGCAATACAACTGCAATCGGCGTGAATATCGAAACTTCACCCACACACATTGCAGGAATGCCTGTTGCGGTCAACATCTGTTGCCATGCCGCAAGACACGCAAGTGCAACGATCTGAGGAGGAAAAGCTGTGGAAAAGAAAATTACACTTCCGATTACGGACGAAGATATCAAAAATCTTAAAGCAGGCGACAGCGTTCTGCTCACGGGTTCAATCATCACAGGCAGAGATGCTGCACACAAAAGACTTTATGAATTGATTCAGAAGGGCGAAAAACTTCCCGTTGACATCAAAGGCGAGCTTATCTATTATGTAGGTCCTGCTCCTGCAAAGCCCGGTTATGCAGTAGGTCCTGCAGGTCCGACATCAAGCTATCGTATGGATAAGTACGCTCCGTCATTGCTTGACCTCGGACTCAAAGGAATGATAGGCAAAGGCGCAAGAAATAAAGAAGTTGTCGATGCGATTGTTCGCAACAAGGGCGTTTATCTTGTCGCAATCGGCGGTGCGGCGGCGCTTATCGCCAAGAGTATCAAGAGCGAGGAGATTCTTTGCTATGAAGATTTAGGCACAGAGGCTGTTCGCAGATATGAGGTTGAAGATTTTCCGTGCATAGTTGCAATCGACAGCAACGGCAACAATGTCTATGAAATCGAACCGCCAAAGTATAGAAAATCGTAAATTCAGATTAAAAATAGGAATAGCAGTAATAACCAAAGGTCGGAAAGTTTAAGTGCTTTCCGACCTTTTCGTATGTAATTTGTTGAATTAAATGTAAAAAAGTGGTTAAATTAGTGTTTTCGCTATTCTTCATCATCTCTCATTCTTAACAAAATATTATTATAATATTCTTCGTTTTTTTCAAAACCAATATATTCTCTATTGAGTTTTTTCGCGGCAACTAATGTTGTTCCACAACCACAAAATGGATCTAAAACCGTCTGACCTTCCTTGGTGACTAATGATATTAATATTTCCATTAACTCAACGGCCTTTTGTGTTGGATGTAAACCTCGATCAGATTTTTGGGTTTTAACTTTCAATATATTAGAACATATTTCCAAACCTTCGTTTAATGAGGTCAATTGTTTTAATTTCTTTTCGTTAAAAGCTCCTACCTCATATTTTAAAATATTATCGGTTAGAGTGCTTCCTTGTGGATAAGGCTTCATAAACCACAGAATGGGCTCAAATAAAGGTCGGAGGTTACCTATTTTCCACCCTTCCCAAGCTGCACTATTAGTAATATCTCCTCGTCTGTCAAAAACACAGCTTACCCGTTGAGCCCTATATGCCGCAGAATCTTTTTCCCAAGAAAGCATGTCTTTAAAAATAAACCCAGAATCTTCCATCGCACATATACATCTATGAGCCATTCTTCTTCCCGCAAAAATAAAACAACTAGCACCAGGTTTTAAAACTCTAAACCAATCAGATGACCATGATGAACACCACTGATAATATTCTACTGGGATATTTCTATCTGACTGTGACCATCCATTTAAAGGTTTTCCTCGAGTTTTAAATATACTTCCTGATTTTTTTTGTGCTGGGCTTTTTCCTAAAAGTGAGCGGTTTGTATTGTGATGGATAACATCCCATTCTTCGTAATTTATTCCATATGGAATATCAGACAAAATTAAATGCACTGATTCGGTTTCTATACTTTTTATTAGTTCTATGGAATCTCCTAATTCAATTCTACCCATATATTTTTCTCACCTGCTCAATTTATCTAAATATAATGTAATTACATTTATTTTTTCTTGCAATTTTTTTGATTTAATTAATTCATCAATGGCTTGTTCTTTTGTATATTTTTTGATTTCAGCAATACAATTATTCCAATATTTTATTTCATCTTTTCCTCTATCTATAATGAATTCTTTATATTTAGACAGTATCTTGTCATAGCCGGATTTTGAAATCCCTGATTTCTTTGCGACATACATATCCATT
The DNA here is from genome assembly GCF_040095935.1 of Ruminococcoides intestinale. Lineage (NCBI taxonomy): Bacteria > Bacillati > Bacillota > Clostridia > Eubacteriales > Oscillospiraceae > Ruminococcoides > Ruminococcoides intestinale. The sequence continues at coordinate 168,845 of NZ_JBBMFQ010000002.1, forward strand.
TTTGGCAAAAAGCATTTTTTAGCATTTGCAAAACATAGGGATTTGTCTCTAGCAATCATAGAAGAAGCATCCCATAAAGATTCTAATTTGAAAGAGGTTGTTTCTTTTACATTCCGTTCAAGCATAATTGATATGTGTTCCCATGATAGTAAACAAACATTATTATCAAGTGCATTTGAATAGATTTGGCTTGTTGATTGAGGATACTGAAAGTAAGGTGCTACTAAAACGGCATATTCATTTTCAGAACCTCTCCAGTTACTTAGATTGCTTATCTTAAAATCTTTTTGATTTTTTGCAGTTCTACTTAAGCGAAAACATTTAGCATCAGCGACTAAACTATAGTTATATCCTGAAATACTTTCGGCTAAGATATCTGCACTATCAGCTCGTTCGTCTAACGCTTTTGATGCTAAACCAAGCATTCTAAAACATCGGGCTAAAACTATGTCCGATGTTTTAGAATACAATTTTTCCTCAGTGGAGTCATGCGGGATATTTTCTGGTATGATTCCTATTTGCTTAACTATTGCTTTAAATTCATCATCAGGTATTTGATTTATAAATTCTTGTATTTCAATGGTTGCCTGTTTAAATTCACCGTCAGAAAGTGTTTTTATTTTATTTATAAGTTGTTCAAACATATTGAAACCACCTTGTGTTTATAACATTGTTAAAAAAATTATTGAAAGTAAGTTAATCCTTTGCCATTATTATATTCTATAAATTCAATAATATCAATCTTTTTTGAGACTAATTGCATTCATAAAAAATATAACAAAAATGGAAAAACACAGCTGAAAATGTTTCCTGATTGACTTTATATTGATTTAGGCACTCAGTCTATACAGCTTGCAATCGCCGATTTCTATAGCTCTTTCGAGGGTGTCGGTAAAATGTGTGACTTCTTCGGGAATGTCGCAGTAGAGGTACTGCTCGTTCACGGCAAAATCCTCCGCCTCTCTCGACTGAACACACACTTCATACATTCCGTTCGGGTGCTTATAGACCTCGTAACGAAACATTCTGTCATCTGTGTACATATCGTAAATCACATAGTCACGCATTTTATCACTTCCTCTCAAAGCTGTATGCTAATCCTTTTACTCAAAATATCTTACAAGCGAGATCACCTTGCCGAGCAAAGCGACTTCGTCAACTATAATCGGTTCAAAATTGTCGTTTTCAGGCTGAAGTCTGAAGTGACCGTTTTCCTTGTAAAAACGCTTTACGGTCGCCTCGTCACCGACAAGCGCAACAACGATTTCGCCGTTCTCCGCAACAGGTGTGCGGTGAACAATTAAAATATCGTCAGGGAAAATGCCTGCGTTAATCATACTTTCGCCCTGAACACGCAGAGCAAAAAGCTCTCTGCCCCTTTTTAAGCTGTCGGGAACAGGCACATAACATTCAATATTCTCAACGGCAAGAATCGGATAACCTGCCGCAACTCTGCCCAAAACGGGAACATCGGTGTTTTTCTCCATGCCGTTAATCTGAATACAACGGTTCACGCCGTGTTCTCGTGAAATAAGACCTTTTTCTTCAAGTGCCTTGAGGTGGTGGTGAACGGTTGATGTTGAACTCAGTCCCGTTTCTTCGCAGATTTCACGAACTGACGGAACTCTGCCCTCGCCTGCACATTCTTTTAGATAATCGAAAATTTTCTGTTGGCTTTTGCTTAAAGGTTTCATATCGCAACGCCCCTTGTTTGTAATTACAGTATGATTGTACCATATATTTTCGGAAAAATCAAACATTTGTTTTATATTTTTAAAAAAATTTTTTATTTCGTCGAATAAATAAAGAAATTATTTGAGTTTTGATTGATTAACAGAAAAAACAGATGCTTTTCATTCCGATTTCAAAAAGGGTTCACACAGTTTTCATATTTGCATTGTTTAATATAAGCGTACTCAAAAAGACGGAACCGCATCCGTCAGAGTATAATTGTTCTACCCTCCTCAATGCGAGTCTGAACAAAGACTCGTAATTGTACCCCTCATTTTTTAAAGAACATAAGAAAGCACCGGGTCGCCGCAAGCCCGGTGCTTTCGTCGTTTAAGGACAAATTAATTGCAACACTGCAGCGGTGAACAATTACAAAGCCACGCTCGGGCATAATAGTTTTTAATATTGCAAACTATCTGCACGAACTAAAATAAACACGAACCGAACAATTGCAATGCCACGCTCGGGCATAATAGTTTTTTAAATATTGCAAACTATCTGCACGAACTAAAATAAACACGAACCTGACAATTACAAAGTCACGCTCGGGCATAATAGTTTTTAATATTGCAAACTATCTACACGAACTAAAATAAACATAAACTAAAAAATTGAATTATCATCTGCACTATGATACAATATATATAGTAAAGTGAGGTGCTTGTATGCTTGAGAACAAACTCGGATTGACTTCTTCTGCGGAGCTTGCTCGTGAAGAGGAGCGAATCAGTAAGAAAAAGGCGGCAATGCTTTTTGAAAATCACATTCTTGACAACCTTGAAAGCGGAAAGTTTTCAACATTACAGACAATCCACAAGTACCTTTTTGATGAAATCTACGATTTTGCGGGAAAGTTGAGAACCGTAAACATTGCAAAGGGCAATTTCAGATTTGCACCTTTGATGTACATTGAATCAGCTTTGAAAAATATTGATGAAATGCCGCAGAGCAATTTTGATGAGATTATAGAAAAGTATGTCGAAATGAACATTGCGCACCCATTCAGAGAGGGCAACGGTCGCAGTGCACGAATCTGGCTTGGCCATATGTTGAAAACGGAAATCGGCAAGGTTATCGACTGGAGCAAGGTTGACAAGGAAGATTATCTGCTTGCAATGGAGCGCAGTCCCATACGGGATATCGAGATAAAATATGTTCTGAAAAACGCATTGACCGATGAAATTGACAGCCGTGAGATGTACATGAAAGGCATTGACCACAGCTATTATTATGAGGGCTACACAGCGTTTAAAGCGGACGAACTTTAGTAAAATTGAAAGTTGAAAATTTAAAATGGAAAATTATGGTCGGGTAGCAAGTTTGCAAAATGCAAAACATTGTTGCCCGACTTTTTTAGTTTATATGGGAGTAAATGTTTGATTGTAGCGGCGAACGAGGTTCGCCACTACAGAATAACGGTAACTTTGTTTTATTTATATAATTTGATTTAACATAAATATTGTGCCGTTAGTGGCGGGCGTCCAATGAACGCCCCTACAGAATTGTGCAAACAGTTACAATGCCACGCTCGGGCATAATTGGTTTTTAAACATTGCAAACTATCTACACGAACGAAAAAATATGAACATAAAAATAATGGACAGCAGAAATAAAATCTGCTGTCCGATTTGTTTTTTATACATATATAGTTATTTTCTTTTTCTTATAAACCAATATATCAAACCAAGCGCAACGAGGAAACCGCCGAGGATGCAACGGAAGATGATATTAAGCGTACCCTCAAACATTGGGTAGCCTGCAAAGGTTCGCAGTCCGTACCATACGGTCATGAAGATAAAAAACACAGCCATTAAAACTGCAAGCAAGCCCTGATGTTCGTGGCGATATTTGATTCCTACGATAATCATTAATATTGCAAGAGCCGCCCAAAGCCATACATACATATTCTGAAGAAATTCGCCCATAAAATTCACCCTTAAACATTACTGATAAGTAGATTATAGAGTATCCTCGGCACAATGTCAAACCGTGTTATGTGAAGATTTTCTGAAAACGAAAAATTTTTTCAAAAACGCTTGACTTTTACTGACTTTGGTATTATATTATGAGTATAGCAATTAGCACTCACCTATTGAGAGTGCTAAAACAGCAAAAACCGACACGAAATGAGGTGAACGGTATGGAGCTGGCTGAAAGAAAAAAGAAAATATTATCGGCAGTAATCGAAAGCTATATCAACACAGGCGAGCCGATTGGTTCAAAAGCGTTGATTAACGAAACGGGACTTGAGGTTTCATCGGCAACGGTGCGAAATGACCTTGCAGACCTTACAAATAAAGGCTACTTGGTTCAGCCGCACACCTCGGCAGGACGAATTCCAACGCTGCAGGGCTACAGATACTACATCGACAATTTGATGAAAATTACCCCCGTAACCCAAGGCGGACGGGAATATGTTGAATCCGAGCTTTACAAAAGCGCAGATTCCCCCGAGAGTATTCTCAAAGAGGCAAGCGGTGTTATTTCAAGGCTGACAGGCTGCACGGCGGTAACAACAACACCTTCGGGTGAGGAAAGCAGAATCCACAGAATAAGATTTGTTCAGACGGGTTCGCACACGGCAATGGCTGTTGTGATTGCCTCAAACGGAATCATAAAAACAAAGCTGTTTCGTTGCGATTTCCTTTTGAATCCCGAACTTTTGACCGTGTTTGACAAGGCATTTAACGAAATCTTTTCGGGAATGAAGCTTTCATCGGTCAACCGACCGTTCATACAGACAGCGGCGGCAAGGCTCGGTGAACTTTCGATGTTTACCCCGGGAGTGCTTGTGGCAATTATGGAGGCTTGTGAAACGGCAAAGGAAGTCAGCGTTTATCTCAGCGGTGTGACAAAGCCGTTGTTTATGTCCGATGTCAATTTTCTTAACGCACGAAATGTTATGGAGTTTTTGAACAACAGACACGACCTTGCGGAAATGCTTGAAAATCTTCCGCTTGACACCTCCGTCAGCATAGGCGGCGAAAACAGCAGAACAGAGCTTGCAGGGAGTGCGGTAATCTCCACACGATACCGACTTGACGGCAATCCGTCAGGTGTGCTTGCGGTGATAGCACCCGTGAGAACGGACTACGCAAGAGCAATTTCAATTCTTGAATGTGTGTCCGAAAGCGTTAGCACTCTTATTGATGAGCTGATAGAAATATGATAAATAAAAATCCTTGAAGGAGGATAAAGATGACTAAGAAAAAATCCGAGAAAACCGAAGAGAAAAAGGTTTCCGAAGAAACAGTCGCAGAAGAAACCGAGACTGAAAATACCGAAGAGCCTGCAAAGAATGAAAATGCGGATAAAATCAAGGCTCTTGAAGATGAGCTTTCGGCACAGAAGGATAAGTATATGCGACTTGCCGCCGAGTACGACAATTACCGTAAAAGAACGGCAAACGAAAAGCTTTCAATCTATGACGATGCAACTTCAAAGGCTTGTATCGAGCTTCTTCCCGTTGCAGACAGCGTAACGCTTGCTCTTGCTAATCTGAAAGACGCCGATCCCGATATCATCAAGGGTATTGAGCTTATTTCAAATCAGCTTGCAGAGAGCTTTGAAAAGCTAAAGATTGAGTCCTACGGCAAAGCAGGCGATGCATTCGATCCGAACTTGCACAATGCGGTTTCAAAGATTGAGGACGAAAACCTCGGTGCCGACACAATCGCAGCCGTTTATCAGACGGGTTACAAAATCGGTGACAAAATTATCCGTCACGCAATGGTACAGGTTGCCAACTGTGACTGATTTCATATATAAATATTCAGCAGAAAACACACAAACAAAAACAATTAAAAATTCAATTGGAGGAATTTATCATGGCTAAGACAATAGGTATAGATTTAGGTACAACAAACTCATGCGTAGCAGTTATCGAAGGCGGCGAGCCTGTAGTTATCGCTAACGCAGAAGGCGCAAGAACAACTCCGTCTGTTGTTGCTTTTTCAAAAGACGGTGAAAGAATGGTCGGTCAGGTTGCCAAGCGTCAGGCTATCACAAACCCTGACAGAACAGTTGCATCAATCAAGAGAGAAATGGGTACTGCTCACAAGGTAACAATTGACGGCAAGAGCTACACTCCGCAGGAGATTTCAGCAATGATTCTTCAGAAGCTTAAGTCAGATGCAGAGGCTTACCTCGGTGAAACAGTTACACAGGCAGTTATCACAGTTCCTGCATACTTCACAGACGCACAGCGTCAGGCTACAAAGGATGCCGGTAAGATTGCAGGTCTTGATGTTAAGAGAATCATCAACGAGCCTACAGCAGCCGCTCTTTCATACGGTGTAGATAAAGAAAAAGACCAGAAGGTTATGGTATATGACCTCGGCGGTGGTACATTCGATGTATCTATCATCGAAATGGGCGACGGTGTTCAGGAAGTTCTTGCAACAGCAGGTAACAACCGTCTCGGCGGTGATGACTTCGATAAGAGAATCATCGACTGGATGGTTGCATCATTCAAGACAGAAACAGGCATTGACCTTTCACAGGATAAGGTTGCAATGCAGAGATTAAAAGAGGCTGCCGAGAAGTCAAAGATTGAACTTTCAGGTGTTACAACTTCTAACATCAACCTCCCGTTTATCACAGCAGACCAGACAGGTCCTAAGCACCTTGACCTTACTCTTACAAGAGCAAAGTTTGACGAACTCACATCAGACCTCGTAGAAGCTACAATGGGTCCTGTAAGATCGGCTCTTCAGGATTCAGGTCTTCAGATCGGTCAGATTGACAAGGTTCTTATGGTTGGCGGTTCTTCCAGAATCCCTGCTGTTCAGGACGCTGTTAAGAAGCTCATCGGCAAAGAGCCGTTCAAGGGCATCAACCCTGATGAATGTGTTGCTATCGGCGCAGCTATTCAGGCAGGCGTACTCGGCGGTGAAGTTGAAGGACTTCTCCTCCTCGATGTAACTCCGCTTTCACTCGGTGTTGAAACAATGGGCGGTGTTATGACAAAGATTATCGACAGAAACACAACAATCCCAACAAAGAAGAGCCAGATTTTCTCAACTGCCGCTGATAATCAGACACAGGTTGAAATCAATGTTCTTCAGGGTGAGCGTGAATTTGCCCGTGACAACAAGCAGCTCGGTCTTTTCGCTCTCACAGGCATTGCTCCTGCAATGCGTGGTATTCCGCAGATTGAAGTAACATTTGATATTGATGCCAACGGTATCGTTAATGTATCTGCAAAAGACCTCGGTACAGGCAAAGAGCAGAAGATTACAATCAGTAACTCAACTTCAATGAGCAAGGAAGATATCGACAAGGCTGTTAAGGAAGCTGAACAGTTTGCCGCAGAGGACAAAAAGCGCCGTGAGGCAGTTGACGCTAAGAACGAGGCTGAAAACATTGTTTATCAGGCAGAAAAGCTCGTCAGCGAAAGCGGTGACAAGATTCCTGAGGATGACAAGAACGCAATCAACACAAAGGTTGCAGCTCTTAAAGAGGCTGTCTCAAAGGACGATGCCGCACTCATCGGCACAGCTAAGGAAGACCTCCAGAAGACTCTTAACGATGCTGCCGCTAAGCTTTATCAGCAGGCTGCTCCGCAGGGCGGTGCTCCCGATATGAACGGTGCTCAGCCAAACGGCGGTAATCCTACAGGCAACAACGGCGGAGATCCTAATGTATATGACGCTGATTTCACCGATGTTGACGATAACAAGTAATTTATGTTAGAATAACATATAGTCAAAGGAGCTGTTATATGGCGGCTCCTTTTGGCTGTATAAGACGATAACCGGCTTGCAATATTGCGTGATTTCGGTATTTTGACAAAGGTGAGAGTAATATGGCAGACAAAAGAGACTACTACGAGGTGCTTGGCGTTCAAAAGGGCGCAAGCGACGATGAAATAAAAAAGGCATACAGAGCCTGTGCCAAAAAATATCACCCGGATTTGCATCCCGGCGATAAAGAATGCGAGGAAAAATTCAAGGAAGTAAACGAGGCTTATGAGGTTCTTTCCGATTCCGATAAAAAGGCTCGTTACGACCAGTTCGGTCATGCGGGTGTTGATCCCAACTACGGTGCAGGTGCAGGCGGAGCAGGAAGTCCGTTCGGTCAGGGTATTGATATTGACGATATCTTCTCCAGCTTTTTCGGCGGATTCGGCGGCAGACGCTCCAACAATGCAAATGCTCCTATGCGTGGCAGTGATATTGAAACTACGGTTTACATTTCATTTGAAGAGGCGGCAAAGGGTTGCAAGCAGACAATCAACTATTCATGCGTAACAACCTGTGATGCCTGCCACGGAACAGGCGCTCAGCCCGGCACAAGCCCCAAGACCTGTTCGTCATGCGGCGGTTCGGGCAGGGTAACAATCAACCAGAGAACGCCTTTCGGTGTTGTCCAGACTCAGCGTACCTGTGATGCCTGTCACGGCAGAGGCAAGATTGTTGACAATCCATGCAAAAAGTGCGGCGGTTCGGGCAAACAGCGCAGAAACAAGACTGTTGATGTAACGATTCCGGCAGGTATCAAGGATCAGCAGATTCTTAATGTAAGCGGCAGAGGTAACTCAGGTACAAACGGCGGTCCTGCAGGCGACCTTCATGTTTATGTAAATGTTCGTCCGCATCCTGTTTTTGAACGCAGAGGTGACGATGTGTGGTGCGAAGTTCCGATAACCTTTACACAGGCGGCTCTCGGAGCAGATGTTGTCGTTCCTACTCTTGACGGCAAGGTTTCCTACACGGTTCGTGAGGGTACACAGCCGGGTGATGTTTTCAGACTCAAGGGCAAGGGTATTCAGCGACTCGGCGGCAGAGGCAGAGGCGACCAGTATGTAAGAGTTACCGTTGAAGTTCCGAAGAATCTTAACGGTAAGCAGAAAGAGCTTATCAAACAGCTTGACGGCGCAACAGGCGACAAGAACTACGCAAAACGCAGAAACTTCTTTGATAAAATCAAGAAGATGTTCAACGAGTAACACAGAATAAATAAGATTTGTGGGGCATTTGTCCCCACAAATTTTTTATACGGCGTGTCGCCGTTCCCAATTCGAGCAGATAATTTGTTGTGCAAAAAACATATTATGTCCGAGTGTACAATTGTGATTGTCTGAACAATTTATCCGCCACTACATTACAAACAAAAATATCGGCATAAAATGCCCGTGAATCAGAGGTTAAAATGGAATCCTGGACAGAAATAAAAATATCCGTTGACGCAAAGGATATTGACAGAGCAAGTGATATTGCAAATGTCGTAGTTCCCTACGGCATCTATATTGAAGATTACACAAACCTTGAGCAAGAGGTTGAGGACATTGCCCATATTGACCTTATTGACGAGGATTTGCTTGCAAAGGACAGAAACAAGGCTTTTGTTCACATTTATCTTGAACCCGATGTTTCGCCGTCAGAGGCGGTTGCATTCCTTTCGGAACGCTACAATGCGGAGGGTATAAAGCATTCAATTGAACTTCTTGACTGTCTTGAAGAGGATTGGAGAAACAACTGGAAGAAATATTTCAACCCGATTGAAGTCGGTGAAAAACTTCTTATCCGTCCGAGCTGGCGAGATGATTACGATGCCGGCAACCGCAAAGTTCTCAACATTGATCCGGGCCTTGCGTTCGGCACGGGCGGTCATGAAACCACAAGGCTTTGCCTTGAAATGTGCGAAAAGTACCTTAAAGAGGGCGATTCTGTTCTTGATGTGGGTTGCGGCAGCGGTATTCTCAGTATTGCAACATTGCTTTTGGGTGCAGATCGTGCCGTCGGTGTTGACATTGACGAAACTGCGGTGAGAACTGCGGCGGAAAACGCAGAAATTAACAGCGTTGCTGACCGCTTTACAGCTATCTGCGGCAGCTTTACCGACAAGGTTGAGGGCAAGTATGACATTGTTCTTGCCAATATTGTTGCCGATGCGATTATGTTTCTCTCAAAGGGCATTAAGGACTTTATGAAGGACGATGCCGTTTACATTATGAGCGGTATCATCGACACTCGTGCCGAGGAAGTTAAGGCATCCGTAAGTCAGTATTTTGACATCATCGAAGAACATCTTGACAACGGATGGGCTTGTTTTGCCGCACGGCGTGCCGCCGTTCCCCGTTCGTGAAGATAGTTTTTGATTAGGGTTAGGGTTAAGACCTTCCGAGCGGAACTTTTTTAAATTGAAAATGGAAAATTGAAAATTGAAAATTATGGTCGGGCAGCAGGTTTGCATAATGCAAAACATTGTTGCCCGACCGTTTTCTTTATATGGCAGTTATTGTTTATTAGAACACGGTTCTCCCCTACAAAAACAAAACAGCTTTCCGAACTCAAAATCGGAAAGCTGTTTTTAATTTACATTAACTTTTTACTTGATTATCTCATATGACAAATTGTTTTCTTTTGCATATGCTTCGGCGGCTGAACCTTTTTTGCAATACATTTTAAAGCCCTTGAGCGGAACACTGTCATAATTGTCAGCAACATCCATACCAAGACCGCAATTATCCATTTCCTTTACGGAATCGGGAACCGTAACACTTTTAAGGTTTGGCATAGATGTGAACGCATCGCTTTCAAGAACCTTTACACCGTCGGAAATTTTAAACTCGTATATATTGTCATTGAAACTAAATGCAAACGAATCCACAACCTTAACGGTTTTCGGGATAACCACTTTAACCTTAAAAGCAAAATATTGCAAATGCTTATTTACTAAGTTCTTTTTCGATTATTTCTGCCGCTTCGTCAAGATAGTTTCCTTCAAAAAATTCAATCTTTCCCTCGTCAACACATTTTGCAAGTTCGGGATCAATCGGAAGCTTTGCAAGCACCTGTGTGTCATATTCCTTTGCAACTTCCTCAATGTGGCTGTCACCGAAGATGCTGTGTTTCTTTCCGCAATCGGGACACATGAACCAGCTCATATTTTCAACAAGACCTAAAATCGGCACATTCATCATCCTTGCCATTTTAACGGCCTTTTGAACTATCATTGAAACCAGCTCCTGCGGTGACGCAACAATAACAATTCCGTCAATCGGCAGGCTTTGAAATACCGTAAGCGGAACATCGCCTGTTCCGGGAGGCATATCAACAAACATATAGTCAACATTTTCCCAGATTACATCTTTCCAAAACTGCTTTACCGTGCCTGTGATAACCGGCGAACGCCACACCACGGGATCGGTTTCATGTTCAAGAAGAAGGTTTACGGAAATCATCTTGATTCCCGTTTCGGTAACAACGGGGAAAATTCCCTCATCGTTGCCTCTGCATCTCTCATGTACTCCGAATGCCTTTGGAATTGACGGACCTGTGATATCTGCGTCAAGAATAGCCGTGCTTTTACCGAGTCTGTTAAATGTTACTGCGAGCATTGAGGTTACAAGACTCTTGCCTACTCCGCCCTTGCCCGACACAACGCCGATTACCTTTTTTACACTGCTGTATTTATTAAGTTCTTCGTGCAAATTCTGTTCCTTGCTTTTGCAATCCGAAGAACAGCTTGAACAATCGTGGGTGCAACCCATTTAAAACATCTCCAATTTCATAAATTCATTTTATCAAAAGAAAACAATCAGTTTTCTTCAACATACGGTTCATCGCCGCCGTTCTCGTATGACTGTGTCGGCTGAGTGTCATCCGAAGTCTGTGACGATTCGGTAACACTGATATCACTGCTCTGCTGCGGCTCTGTTTCAGGCTGATACTCTGTCTGCGGTTCAGTTTGAACAGGAGCTTCTGTTTCAGGCTGATATTCAGTCGGCGGTTCATATGTCGGTTCTTCCGTGTAAACGGGAACATAGTTGTCATCGCCGTATTCCGTTGTAGGCTGTACCGTTGTCACCTGTTCCGTTGACGGTGATGTGGAAGCCTTGTTATCATTTTTCTGTGAACTGCATTGTGTGAATGCAAAAACAATGGCAACAATAAGGCAGATTACCGCCGCAATTGTTAAGATAACCGCCACATTACGGCTTGTTCTCTTTTTCTTTTTAACAACCTTTTTACGCTTTGGGTGTATCGTTGATTTTGTGTAGTAGTTACCAATATCGTCAGATGAAAGGTCATACTGAAAATCCTTTGTAGCCTTTGACACCTGCTCCCCTGTCTGAGAATCAAAATTGTCGCCATAGTCGGGAGTCTGTGTGCGGTCATCTCTTTCCGACGGCATTTTTACGGGAGTTTCCATATCGTCCTCAAAGTCGATTTCCGGCATCTGAACGGCGTCTTCGTCATAATCGCCGACAAATTTTACATCATTGTCAAAGTTATCGCCGTAATCCTCCTGAATATCGGAAGATCTTTCGGGGGCGTTGTTTCTTCTTGCAGGAAACGCAACCTCGTCATCAAAGTTGTCAGGCTCATAATCCTTGTTTCTATTATATTTATTGTTATCGTCCATTATGTAATTCTCCTTTGAAAGAAAAATTTTGAAACAGAAAAATACGGTGCATTTATTCTGCACACCCCGTACCAAAATAATAAATCAGCCGTGACAATTTGTCAACTGAATATTAGCACTGTTAAGTTTAAAAGCATAATTTTTGCCATATACAAAAAGTACCCGCACAAGCCGTGCAGGTACTCGTCGATTTAAGAAAAATCAGCAGTGAATCAAGCGTTTTCACCGTTATCGGTTTCGTCTGTTGATTCGCCTTCATCCTCGGAAAGTTCCTCTGTTTCAACCTCTTCGGATTCTTCAAATGCAGTATCTTCTGCGTTTTCGTCATCTGCAAGATCAGCCTCAATGCCTCCCTGAACAGGGTTGCCTGATTCTTCTTCAACAGCCTCATCATCGGCAACTTCAAAACCGCTGAGGAATGAGTAAGGAATTCCGTAACCGAGTGCGATACTTGCAAGCGTTACAATAACGCTTAATCCCGAGCCGTTTGCATTTGAAAATACATCATAAAGCGGAAGTCCCGGAGCAAGGGAAGCAACGATTATGTAGAGTGACGGGAGCACCATTACAATAAGTGTAACGAGCGAAAAACGCTTTACCGCCTTGCCGTCACCGACACGGGTTGCATAGAACATCAAAAGACCGAACACAGCATACACAAGAATCGGAATGATTGAACCGAGTGGCTGTGAAAGGGCTGATGCGTACTGTGAGAAGAAGTGTGCGCAAACGATAAATGCGATGATCAGAAATGCAGAGAAAAACAGATTGATTGTATCTCTTTTAGTAGGTTTTTTCATAATATGTCCTCCGTACATACGATATTGGTTTAAGTTTAACATTGAAATGTGACAGTTTTGTGAACAAACAATGATATGTACATTAGAATAATGTAAACAAGGCGTAAAAAACGCAACCGCCTTTTGTTTGACAAAATTCGTAAGGGAGTTTATCATAAATCATAAAGGGATTATGCAACTGATTTTTACATAAAGTGTAAAATCAGGTTGGTAGAAATTGCGTTACATATGAAATATACTTAACTCAGGAGGTATGAAAAGTATGATTGGTATGAATTTGAAGTATCTTCGGAAAAAGTACGGATATTCACAGGAGGACCTTGCGGAGAGGCTTGAGGTGTCAAGACAGTCTGTTGCAAAGTGGGAAAACGAGGAATCTCTTCCCGATGTTGAAAAATGCGTGACGATGGCGCAGATTTTTGAAACTACGGTAGAAATGCTTCTTGTGTGTCCTTTTTACGAGGAAGAATCTGACGCACTTACTCCCGACGGTGACGGAAAGTACATTTTCGGCATTGTTAAGGTCAGCGAAAGAGGACAGATTACACTCCCTAAACACGCAAGAAAGGTGTTCGGAATTGAGGCAGGTGACAGACTTCTGGTTCTCGGTGACGAGAAAAAAGGTATGGCACTTGCAAAAATAAAAAATCCCTTTGATAAGTTAATGAAGTAAAATTTGACTTAAATCCATTTTATCCTGAATTGAGGAGAAAATATGTACGCAATAAAAACAGAAAAACTTACAAAAAAATATAAGGAAAAAACGGCTGTATCAAACCTTGATCTTAAAATCAACGAGGGCGAAATGTACGGCTTGCTCGGAGTCAACGGTGCAGGAAAAACAACAACAATGAAAATGCTCACAACGCTTATTATGCCGACATCGGGTGAGGCAGAGCTTCTCGGTCACAGCATAAAAACCGACAGAGCAGCGGTAAAACAGATTATCGGAATTTCACCGCAGGAAAGTGCGGCGGCAATGAACCTTACCGCAAGAGAAAATCTTGAACTCATGGCAGAGGTTTACGGCTTTTCAAAGAAAGTTGCAAAAGCCAAAGCAAGCGAGCTTATCGAACGCTTTTCCATGCGGGAATTTGAAAACCGCAAGGCTAAAAAGCTGTCGGGCGGTGAGGTCAGAAGATTGAGCATTGCAATGGCACTTATCTCAGAACCGAAAATTCTCTTTCTTGACGAACCCACGCTCGGACTTGATGTAATTGCAAGACACAGCCTTTGGGTTGAGATTGAAAAGCTCAAGGGTAAAATCACCGTTATCCTCACAACGCACTATCTCGAAGAGGCTGTTGCACTCTGCGACAGAATCGGTATTATGGCTCACGGTAAATTTGTGGCTGAGGGTACTTCCGATGAGCTTGTTGCCCTTTCGGGCGAAAAAGATTTTGAGTCGGCTTTTGTAAAGCTGACAAACGGAGGTGCGTTGTAATGAGATTGACTGCGTTTGCTTCACGAAATACAAAGGAAATTCTCCGTGATCCGCTGACATTCTGTTTCGGACTCGGATTTCCCGTTGTACTTCTTCTTTTGTTGTCGGCAATAAATTCGGCAATCCCCGAACAGGCTCAGATGACAATGTTCAACATCGACAAGCTGACGCCCGGTATTACGGTTTTCGGAATGAGCTTTATCTCGCTGTTCTCGTCAATGCTCATTGCAAAGGACAGAACTACAAGCTTTATGATGAGATTATTCACATCTCCGCTCAAAGCACACGAGTTTATTATCGGATACACACTTCCGCTTTTGCCAATGGCAATTTTGCAGAGTGCCGTATGCGTTGTTGTTGCGTTCTTCCTCGGACTTGAGGTCAGCGTGAACATTTTGCTTATGCTTGCGGTAAACATTCCGATTGCAATTGTGTTTATCTCGCTCGGACTTCTGCTCGGCACACTTCTGAATGAAAAGGCTGTCGGCGGAATCTGCGGTGCATTGCTCACAAACCTTTCGGCATGGTTTTCAAACATTTGGTTCGATACCGCAATGGTCGGCGGTTGGTTCAAAAACCTTGCAAACGCACTTCCGTTTGCCCATGCCGTAAACGCTGCAAGAGATGCAATTTCGGGCAACTATTTGGACATTATGCCCGAACTTATCCCTGTCTGCGGATATGCGGTTGTGTTGCTTGTTCTGGCTGTGGTCGTCTTTTCCGTTATGATGAAAAGGAATAAATAATTGATGAATCCAAACGGTAAAGCCTTGTTAAAAGAAAACAAAAGATATTATCTTCTCGACTCTCTGCGTGGAATTTCAACCGTCAGTATGGTTGCGTTTCACTTATGCTACGATATTTTTATGATGTACGGACTTAACACAAGCTGGTACTTTTATCCCATGACAGCGGTCTGGGAACGCAGTATCTGTGTAGTGTTCATACTGCTTTCGGGAATGTGCCTTAACTTTTCGGGAAACGGCATAAAAAGAGGTGTTCTTTTGAATCTTGCGGGTTTTGCCGTTACCTGCGTTACTGTGATTGCCGAACCAAATCAGGCGGTATGGTTTGGTGTACTGAATCTGATAGGCTGTTCAATGATGATTGTTTCCGTTCTGTCGGATAACCTCAAAAAAATAAGCCCCCTGTCGGGAGCGTTGATTTCACTTTTGTTGTATGCGGTTTCGTATGATTTGCAAAAAGGCTGTGTCGGATTTTTCGGGCTGGATATCGTAAAATTGCCCGATTTTCTCTATTCGTGCAAGTACCTTGCATTTCTGGGATTCCCCTCGTCCGACTTTGTGTCGGCAGACTATTTCCCGATTATTCCGTGGATTTTCCTTTTTACGGCAGGCTTTTATCTTTGGAATTTCATCGCACAAAAAAATCTTGCAAAATATTTTGAATTCAAAATCCCGCTGTTTGACAAAATCGGCAAATACAGCCTGTGGATTTATCTTGCCCACCAGCCTGTTATTATGGGTGTTTTGATGTTGATAATGTGACTTTGCCGATTGAAAGTTATAAACAAAAAAATAATGTCGGAGGTGTACCGCCGACATTATTTTTTATTTTAAATTGTTTCCGATTGTGCTGCTAAGCCTTCGGATGTTGCAAAAGATTCTTTTCTGTCGAACACTCCGCAGAGCCACATATATGAAACTGTTGAAAGGGCAATGCTTACCAAACCGAACCAGATGCTGTTCACACCGATAAAAACGCTCGGAACGCAGGCAAGGACAACACCTATATGATAGCTTGCAAGCGTAAGCCAATAAAATTTAGCCTTTTTCTGCATATCTTTGTCCTTGTCAATAATACCCGTGAATGTTGAAACCGTTGCAACACGAAGGTTGTTTGTCGAGAAAATCGGAGATGTAACATAACTTCCGGCTGTTCTGAATGAATTCCACAAAACAGGAGTTACGAACAGAATCGGCAGAATTGCAAGGTAGTTGTTTGAAATATTCGGGAAAATTCCGATAATCAGAAGTGCGACCGCACTTGCAATAAGGCTGACGGTTTTGGTTTCAAGCTTAATAAAACGGTCGGCAATTACAAAGAAAACATTGCCGAGAATATATGTAAGGAGAGCGATGACGATAAACACAACGCCCTCAAAATCACCCGTAAAAATTTTGCTGACAAGGTGAATCATATTTGCTGTCTGTGCGTTACCGAACACATCACAGTGATTGTAAATTGCATATCCGCCCATAAATCCGCCCAGAGAGCTGACTGCAAAATGCAGAATATGCTGTTTTTGTTCTCTTGTCATTTTAAAGACTTCCTTTTTCGCCATAAAACGTGTAATTGTTTAACATAATTATACACCTGCAATTCTGATTTTGCTATTATCCCCCAATGGAATTATACTCCGTTTTGCAATAAAAATTAAGCCACATTGCACAAAACAGCTGTCTTACTGTTGTACAAGGTGACTTTTTTGCTTTTTATGAAGTTTTAAAGAATCAAACTGTCATCAAACTTTTTCAGGCATTTCATCTGCCATACATTCAACAAGAACAGCCTTCTGAGCGTGAAGACGGTTTTCTGCCTCCTCAAAGATTTCATTTGCGTGTTCTTCAAATACATCTGCAGTAATCTCTTCGCCACGGTGTGCAGGGAGACAATGGAGAACCATACAATCCTTGTTTGTAACAGCCATAAGCTCCTTGTTAACCTGATAGCCTGCGAATGCTGCCTCACGGATTTTCTTTTCTTCTTCCTGTCCCATTGATGCCCATACATCTGTATAAACAATATCGGCATTCTTAGCGGCCTCAAGCGGATCTGTTACGATTTCAAACTTGCCGTTACCGTACTTTTCCCCGAACTCGATAATGTGCTTAGGAGGCATATAATCCTTTGGACAGGCGGCAGAGAAGCTCATGCCTGTGCTGAGTGCGCCGACGATGAGCGAGTTCATCATGTTGTTGCCGTCACCGATAAAGCACATCTTGAGTCCTTCAAGCTTGCCCTTGAATTCACGGATTGTCATAAGGTCTGCAAGAACCTGACATGGATGACAATAGTCTGTAAGACCGTTGATAATCGGGATTGAACCGTACTCTGCAAGAGCCTCAACTTCTTTCTGCTCAAAGGTACGAATCATAATACCGTCAAGAAAACGGGAAAGAACACGGGCTGTGTCCTCAACAGGCTCGCCTCTGCCAATCTGAAGGTCATTTGATGAGAGGAAAAGCGGATAACCGCCGAGCTGTGTCATACCAACCTCAAATGAAACACGGGTACGGGTGCTTGACTTTTCAAAAATCATACCAAGAGACTTGCCCTTGAGAATTTTATGCTCAATGCCGTGTTTCTGCTCATATTTAAGCTGATCGGCAAGGTTAAGTGTGTTGATAATTTCTTCTGTTGACCAATCCTCAAGTTTAAGTAAGTGTTTCATTAGTTGTTCTCCTTTATTGTTTTTTCGAGTATATTAATCGCCTCGTCAATTTCATTGTAATCGATAACAAGCGGTGGGAGCATACGGAGCAAATCTTTTGCCGTGATAATAAGCAAGCCGTTTTCAACGCATTTGATTGCAATGTCATGTGCATCGCCCTTTTCAAGCTCAATACCAATCATAAGTCCCATTCTGCGAACGCTCTTTACGCCGTCAATTTTTGTGAGCTTGTCCTCAAAATACTGACCTTTTTTCTCAACCTCGGCAAGAAATTCGTCATTTGCAACTGTGTCAAGAACATAGTTTGCACCTGCACAAACAACAGGATTTGCGCCGAATGTTGTGCCGTGAGTTGACGGTGACATAACATCCTTGAGCTTTTCACCGCACATACAAACACCGATAGGAAGTCCGCCGCCGAGCCCCTTTGCAACCGTCATAAGGTCGGGGAGGATACCGTAATTCTGATGAGCAAACAGCTTGCCTGTTCTGCCTACGCCTGTCTGAACCTCATCGACAATAACGAGAATATCGTTGTCGTTGCAATACTTAACAAGTTCTTTTACATATTCGGGATCGAGGATATTTACACCGCCCTCGCCCTGAATGAGTTCAAGCATTACTGCGCAGGTTTTGTCTGAAACAACTGCTTTCAGAGCGTCCATATCGTCTGCGTCTGCATACTTAAAGCCCTCTGTAAAAGGGAAGAAATAGTTGTGAAAAACATCCTGACCTGTTGCGGCAAGAGTTGTAACAGTTCTGCCGTGAAAGGAATTGTTAAGCGTTACGATTTCATTTCTGCCCTCGCCGTACTTGTCAAAGCTGTACTTACGGGCAATTTTGATTGCGCATTCGTTAGCCTCTGCACCGCTGTTGCCAAAGCAGACCTTTGAAAGACCTGTAAGTGTGCAAAGCTTTTCGGCAAGGTTGCTTGCCTGTGAACAGTAAAAATAGTTTGACATATGCTGAATTGTGCCTGCCTGCTTTGAAACAGCCTCAACCCAACCGTCATTGCAATAGCCAAGGCTGTTTACACCGATACCCGATGAAACATCAATGTACTTTTTGCCGTTTTCGTCATATGCGGTAACGCCTTTTGCGCTTTTGAGAGCAACATCGTAGCGACCGTATGTGTGCATAATATATTTTAAATCTTTCTCTTTTGTAGTCAAGTTAGCCACACCCTTTCATATTTTATCGTTGCTGAAGGAGTAAACAAAAACATCCTCACGCTTTTCAAAGCCGAAATCACGCCAGAAGCTTTGACCTGTTTCGTTGTTCTGATAACAGAAAATGTGAGTTTTGTCGATGCCTTGTTCACGGATTTTTTGGATAGCGGTCTGTGCAAGAGCGTGACCGATTTTCTTTCGTCTGAATTCGGGCAGAACAGCCATATGGTGGATAAATCCCCGTCTGCCGTCATGACCTGCAAGCACGGTTCCGACAATTTTTCCGTCAACCACGGCAACCTGACTCATACCGGCGTTGTGCTTGAGATAACGCTCCATCTGATCTTTTTCATCAGCCTTAGAGAGCGCACGTTTTGTGGTAATCTGCCACATCTCATAGACCTCGTCATAGTCGTCAATTGTCATTTCTCGTATAATCATTGCACCCTCCAAAATCTAATCTGTAGGGGCGAACTGCGTTCGCCCGCGGGAGCACACGGTGCTCCCCTACAAACAATACACTGCTTTTGTCAAATAAAAATTTTAAGTTAAACAGAAAGTTTTATTTAGCGAGCGACCAATGACCGCCTCTACCGTTTTTACAAATCAGCAAAACAGCAATGCTAATCAATAAAACATTGTACCGATGCCTTCATCGCTGAAAAGCTCGAGCAGAATTGAATGTTCGATTCTGCCGTCAATGATATGGGCACGGTTTACACCGCTGCGGACTGCCTCAACACAGCAATCAATCTTGGGAATCATACCGCCGCTGATGATGCCGTCACGCTTGAGCATAGGAACTTCGCTGACATTGACAACTGGGATGAGTGAATCCTCATCGTGAACATCACGGAGAAGTCCTCTGATATCTGTCATAAGAATGAGCTTTTTTGCACCGATTTTAGCGGCAATCTGCGATGCCGCAATGTCTGCGTTAATATTGTATACATTGCCGTCATAACCGCCTGCAACTGTTGAAACAATCGGAATATAGCCGCTTGCAAGAGCATTGTTGAGCGGTTCGGGGTTAACCTCCTTAATTTCGCCCACATAGCCGAGGTCTGCGCCTGTAACAAGCTTTTCAGCCATGAGCATTCTGCCGTCAAGACCGCAAAGTCCCATAGCCTTACCGCCGTGACTGCCGAGGAGCTGAACAAGGCTCTTGTTGACCTTGCCTGCAAGCACCATCTGAACAATGTCGATAGTTTCCTTGTCGGTCACTCTCATACCGTTGATAAACTTGCTTTCCTTGCCAACGGCTTTGAGCATTGCATTGATTTCGGGTCCGCCACCGTGAACAAGCACAACATTGACTCCGACAAGCTGCATAAGAACGAGGTCACTCATAACTGCCGCTTTAAGTTCTTCGTTTATCATAGCGTTTCCGCCGTATTTTACAACAATTGTTTCGCCCGAATATTTCTTGATATAGGGCATTGCCTGTATAAGTACCTTGGCTCTCTTTGAAACATCCATTTTCTTCAATCCTTTATGTAGTTGATTTCCGCTCACACAATCAAATCGCATATTATGTGCGGTAGTCACCGTTGATTTTCACATAATCATAGGTAAGGTCGCAACCGTAAGCCTCGGCAGATGCATTGCCGTCACCTAATTTCACGAGAATTTCAATTTCATCCTCAAGCAAAATCTCCTTAGCCTTGTCCTCATCAAACACAAGACCGTTGCCGTTCTTGCAAACAAGGATTTCACCCTTTGCGGATTTATATGAAACATCAATTTTTTTAACATCTGTTTCGGCACCGCTGTAGCCGATTGCGCAGAGGATTCTTCCGCAGTTTGCGTCAGCCCCGAACATTGCCGCCTTTACAAGACTTGAACAGATGATGCTCTTTGAAATAATCTTTGCACTCTTATCGTCTTTTGCACCGTCAACCTTGCAGATAAGGAGCTTTGTTGCACCTTCACCGTCTTTTGCAAGCTTCTTTGCAACCTTTTTGAATGCATCGGTAAGAACGGCTGTAAAGGCTTTGTAATCATCGTTCTTCTCTGTGATTTCCTTGTTGCCTGCATAACCCGATGCCATAATTGCAAGGGTATCGTTTGTTGAGGTATCACCGTCAACGCTTACCATATTATAGCTGACATCAGCGGCTTCGATAAGTGCGGACTTGAGCATTTCGGAAGAAATTGCCGCATCGGTTGTTACAAAGGAAAGAGTTGTACCCATGTTAATATGAATCATACCGCTGCCCTTAGCAATACCGCCGATTGTAACCTTTTTGCCGTCAAGAACCGTTTCGACAGCCCACTGCTTTTTCACGGTGTCGGTTGTCATAATTGCCTCTGCGGCAGAGATTCCGCCGTCCTTTGAAAGCGTGCCTTTGAGCTTTTCAATTCCGCTTGCAATGGGTTCAATCGGGAGAGGCTGACCGATGACACCTGTTGATGCAACGATTACATCGTTTTCGTCAACACCGAGAGCGTCTGCGGCAAGACTGCACATTTTCTCAGCCTTTTCATAGCCGTCAGGGTTACAGGCATTTGCATTGCCTGAATTTACGACAACAGCCTGAGCCGTACCGTTTTCAAGGTGTTTTTTAGTAACATATATAGTGTCGGACTTTACAAGGTTCTTTGTAAAGATAGCCGCACTGTTGCAAACCTTGTCGCAGTAAATGAGCGCAAGGTCTTTTTTAGTTGTGTTAGATGCTTTGACTCCGGCACAAATTCCGTTGGCTGTAAAGCCCTTTGCGGAAGTGACCGAGCCGTTTTCAATATACTTGATTTCCATAGATATTCACCCTTAAAATGCAGGCGGAACGATTACCAAACCTGTTTTTTCGTCAAGTCCGAAGATGATGTTCATATTCTGAATAGCCTGACCTGCGGCACCCTTGACCATGTTGTCGATTGCGGCACAGGCAACGAGCTTGTTTGCTCTCTTATCGTGGTGAATTGAAACATCACAGAAGTTAGAATATTTGATATTGTGAATGTCGGCACATTTGCCGTCATCAAGAAGTCTTACAAAAAATTCGTTCTTGTAAAAGTCCTCATAAGCCTTTCTGATTTGTTCAAAGGTTACACCGTCTTTGATGTCGGCATAAACAGTTGCGAGAATGCCACGGTTTACGGGGAGAAGGTGCGGAACAAAGGTGATAATAACCTTTTCGCCCGAAAGCTTTGAAAGAGTCTGCTCAATTTCGGGAGTGTGGCGGTGGCTTGCAACCTTATAAGCGTGGAATCCTTCGTTAAGTTCGGGATAGTGGTTGCCCTGATTTGGCTTTCTGCCGGCACCCGTAACACCGCTTTTGCAGTCGCAAATGATGCCCTTTGTGCTGACAAGTCCGTTTACAATTGCAGGAGCAATTGCGAGCGGTGAACAGGTTGTGTAACAACCCGGATTTGCAACAAGCTTTTTGCCCTTGATTTTATCTCTGAAAAATTCAGGAAGTCCGTAAACTGCCTGTTCGTGAAGTTTTTTGTCAAGAAAAGTTCCGCCGTACCATTCGGTGTATTCTTCTTCGCTTTCAAGGCGGAAGTCAGCGCCGAGGTCAATAAATGCCTTGCCTGCATCAATGCACTTTGCGGCAAGCTCCTGTGAAAGACCGTGTGGGAGAGCGGCAAAGATAACATCGCTCTTTTCAACAACAGCGTCCTGATTTTCACAAATCATATCGTTTAAAAATGTATAAGACGGATAAACATCGCTCAGCTTGTCACCCTCAAAGGAAACAGAGCTGATTGCCGAAATTTCAGCCTCGGGATGAGCGGTAAGAAGTCTTACAAGCTCTGCACCTGCATAGCCCGTTGCACCGACGATACCTGCTTTTATTTTCATTGCTATCACCTAATCTATTGTAAATTTATATATTGTTTCTGTTGCTTAAAAACATTCTGATAAAACATAAAGTTTTCTCAATACCACGGATTTGCACACACAATTTCAATATTACGCTCGGGCAGAATATGCTTTTAATACTGCAAACTTTCTACACGAACCGGTAACGGCGGCTCGCTGTACTTTATATCTCTGTCAATTCATATTGACTTTTATTTGCATATACTATATAATAAGGCTACAGGGAAAACCGTTTAAAGCGGTTGACCTACTTTGTCTGGCATAATAACCGTCCGAAAGTAGAGCGTCGGGCGGTTATTTTTTTATGTTTTTAATGACTTCTGCAAGTGCTACGAGTAAAATTACGAGTAATACCGTTTCAGTCATACATATCACCCCCATTCATTTGGGAGTGTCAACCGCCTTAACTTCCCTGCAACCCCAACAAACCCGAAAATCGGGTTTATCGGCATTGAGTTTGCTTATTTATTAAATTATTTGAAACATTCCGTTAATTCGGAATGTTATTTTATTTTTTACAGCTTTTCTGCGATTTCTGCAACACGCTTAGCCTGAGCTTTTACATTTGCCGATGCAGGACCGCCGAATACTGTACGCTCGTTTGTACAGCGTTCAAGTGAAATTGCACTGTAAACATCATCGTTGAACACATCGCAAACCTTTTTGTATTCGTCCATTGGAAGATTTTCGAGGTCTGTACCGAGTTCAATACATCTTGCAACGAGTTCGCCTGTTGCCTTGTAGGCATCTCTGAACGGAACACCGTTCTTTGTGAGCCAGTCGGCACAGTCTGTTGCGTTGATAAAACCGCCTGCTGCGGCTTTTCTCATATTTTCGGGAATGACACGCATTGTGTCGAGCATGGGAGTAAAGGCTGTGAGGCACATTTTAACCGTGTCGAGTGCGTCAAAGATAGCCTCCTTGTCCTCCTGCATATCCTTGTTGTATGCAAGTGCAGTACCCTTCATAATTGTGAGGAGCGTCATATTGTCACCGAAAACTCTGCCGCTCTTACCACGAACAAGCTCAGCAATATCGGGGTTCTTTTTCTGCGGCATAATTGATGATCCTGTTGAAAAAGCGTCATCAAGTTCAATGAATTTAAATTCCCAACTGCACCACATAATGATTTCCTCTGAAAATCTTGAGAGGTGAACCATTATTATCGAAAGCACCGATGCAAATTCGATGCAGTAATCTCTGTCGGAAACACCGTCAAGAGAGTTGTTTGTAATTCTGTCAAAGCCTAGGAGTTCGGCTGTGATTGTTCTGTCAATCGGATATGTTGTGCCTGCAAGCGCACATGAACCGAGTGGCATTTCGTCCATTCTTTTAAGGCAGTCTTCAAGCCTTGAAACATCTCTCAAAAGCATTTCACCGTAAGCAAGGAGATGATGTCCGAAGGTAATCGGCTGTGCTCTCTGGAGGTGAGTATAGCCGGGCATAACAATTTCGCTGTACTTTTCAGCCTTGTCGGCAATAACCTTAATAAGACCTACAACGAGATTTTTTACATTGACAACCTCTTTTTTGAGGTAAAGCTTGATGTCAACTGCAACCTGATCGTTACGGCTTCTTGAGGTGTGAAGTCTTTTGCCGTTGTCGCCGATTCTTTTGGTAAGCTCACCCTCGATAAAGGTGTGAATGTCCTCAGCCTCCATATCAATGTGCAGAGTACCGTTTTCAATGTCAGCAAGAATGCCTTTAAGACCTTTTACGATATCGTTTGCCTCTTCTTCTTTAATAATGCCGCATCTGCCAAGCATTGTTGCGTGGGCAATGCTGCCCTCGATGTCTTCTTTATACATTCTGCTGTCGAATGAAATCGAGCTGTTAAAATCGTTAGTGGTTTTTGAAAGCTCCTTTTTGAAGCGTCCTTTCCAAAGCTGCATTATTATTTCTCCTTACATTATGTTTAGCCGTTGTAAAGCACTTTGTTGCTTTTGGTTTTAAATATTTATTTACACCTTGTTATTAATGTTGGATTAACCTGTAGGGGCGTTCATTAGACGCCCGCAAGTAATCGCAGAATATTTTTCAACCGACAAATACCGTAAAAAATAAAAAGGTGTAATAAACACTTATCGGGGCAGAGAAATTCCCTGCCCCTGATTATGTATGCAAATCAAAGATTTAATTATTTGATAAGGCCTTTCTTTGCACGAACCTTGATTGGAAGACCAAAGAGGTTGATAAAGCCTGCACTGTCGTTCTGGTCATAAACCTGATCTTCGTCAAAAGTAGCAATTTCCTCATCGTAGAGTGAATACGGGCTTGTTACGCCTGCATCAATGATGTTGCCCTTATAGAGTTTAAGTTTTACATCACCTGTTACATACTCCTGAGTGCTGTCAACGAAAGCTGAGAGAGCCTCACGGAGAGGTGTGTACCACTTGCCGTCATAAACGAGCTCTGCAAAAGCGTTGGCAACATTTTGCTTGTAGTGGAGTGTGTCCTTGTCAAGGCAGATTTCCTCAAGCTTTGCGTGAGCAGCATAGAGGATTGTACCGCCCGGAGTTTCATAAACGCCACGAGCCTTCATACCAACAAGACGGTTCTCAACGATATCTGTGATACCGACGCCGTTTCTGCCGCCGATTTTGTTGAGTTCCTTAATGAGTTCAACGCTGTCGATAGCCTCGCCGTTAAGTTTTGTGGGAACACCCTTTTCAAATGTAAGAGTTACATATTCTGCCTTATCGGGAGCCTGCTCAGGTGAAACACCGAGTTCAAGGAAGCCTTCCTTATTGTACATCGGCTCATTTGCAGGATTTTCAAGGTCAAGACCTTCGTGGCTCAAGTGCCAGAGATTCTTATCCTTTGAGTAGTTTGTTTCACGGTTAATCTTGAGCGGAATATTGTGCTTTTCAGCATATTCAATCTCATCTTCACGGCTCTTGAATTCCCATGTTCTCCAAGGAGCGATAATCTTCATGTCAGGAGCGTAAGCTTTGATAGCAAGTTCAAAACGAACCTGATCGTTACCCTTGCCTGTACAGCCGTGGCAAATTGCGTCAGCACCTTCGGCTTTTGCAATTTCAACGAGTCTTTTTGCAATGATAGGACGGGCAAAAGATGTGCCGAGGAGGTACTTGCCCTCGTAAACAGCACCTGCTTTTACTGTAGGAATGATATATTCGTCAACAAATTCCTTGTTGAGGTCTTCAATGTAAAGTTTTGATGCGCCTGTTTTGATAGCCTTTTCTTCAAGACCGTCAAGCTCTGTACCCTGACCAACATCACCCGAAACAGCGATAACTTCGCAGTTGTCGTAGTTTTCTTTAAGCCACGGAATGATGATTGAAGTATCAAGACCGCCTGAATATGCAAGAACTACCTTTTTAATCTTATTGTCAGCCATTTTTGATTCCTCCGGAATTTGGAAACACTTTATGTCGGTGTTTCCTTTAATTAATTTTTATTACTCTTACATTATACACTCTGTTTTCAAAAAATCAAGTGTTTTTTGAATAAATATTCAATGTTTTTTCAAATTTGCATTTTTGGGTACAAATTGACCGAAATCTGCTTTATTTTCGCTGTATTATCAGTGTTTTTGGCGGTTGACATGTCACATTCTCCCCTGAATTTCTGAAAAATGTATATATGCACAAAAAATGAATATTCATTTTATTCATCCATTTATGCATATTCATACATACATATACACCCATTTTGCATATTTTTCATTTTGTGAAAACGGCTGAAATCACTTCAAAAACCTGTTGACACCGTATGTGATACCATTTATAATATTATTCGGAAATACGAAAACAGACATTAAGACAAATTGTTGAAGGTGAGGCGAAAGATGATGAAAACACTTAACGATTATCTTGCAATGTCATATCGTATGGAAATTGTCGAGGACAAGAACGAGGGCGGTTTTCTTGTATCATTTCCTGAGCTTCCGGGTTGCATAGCCTGCGGTGATACAATTGAATCGGCTGTTGCAAATGCAGAGAACGCTAAAAAAGCCTGGTTTGAAGCCGCCTTTGAAAGCGGAGTTGTAATTCACGAACCCGACAGCCTTGAAGAATATTCGGGACAATTCAAGCTGAGAATCCCGAAAAGTCTGCACCGCTCACTTGCCGAACATTCAAAGAAAGAGGGCATAAGTATGAATCAATACTGTGTCTATCTTCTGGCAAAAAATGATGCAGTCTATTCAAAATAGAATTTTGAAAGCATATTATATAAAACACAATTGTTGAAAGGAAGATTTATATGTCAGCATTCAAAGAGATCAATCCGAAAGAAATTGTTGAAAGTCCGTTTAAGCTTATCGGTGATGATTGGGCGCTTGTTACGGCAGGCGACAGGGAAAAATTCAACACAATGACGATAAGCTGGGGCGGTGTAGGCATTATGTGGGGTAAGCCCGTTGTATTCACCTTTATTCGTCCGCAGAGATATACATTTGCGTTTATGGAGAACGGCGACCGCTATACAATGAGCTTTTTTGATGAAAAGTACAGAGATGCCCTCAAATTCTGCGGTTCAAAGAGTGGCAAGGATTATGACAAGGTAAAGGAAACAGGTCTTACTCCTGCGTTCACGGAAAACGGCTCTGTATATTTTGAAGAGGCAAAGCTTGTTCTTGAATGCAAAAAAATGTACGCTCAAAGTCTTAATGCCGAAAGCATTGCCGACCGTGAAAACGTTGACAAGTGGTATGACAACGACTTCCATAAAATGTACATCAGCGAAATTACAAAGGTTCTTGTAAAAGTATAATCGGTAATTTTAAATTCATCATGACAAAATGGCAGACAATCACACGGTTGTCTGCCATTTTCTATTTAAAAAGCTGTACAAAAAATGCCCCTCACATTTTGTGAGGGGCATTCCTTACTATATCGACTAAACGGAACGATATGTCAATTGCTTTAAAACTTATTAAAAGTTGCTGATGAGGTCTACAACAAACTTCTGAATAGTAGTAGCATCCTTAACTGTGATTGTGCCGTCATGGTCAACATCGGCAGCAGTAAACTGGTCGTTTGTGAATGCAACGAGCTGAGCAACGTACATCTGAACTTCGGTTGCATCTACAACTGTGATGTCGCCGTCCATGTTAACATCACCAAGGGTTACATCGCCGACAAATGCCGTTGATGCGTTTACTGATACTTTTTCAAAGCCTGTAATGCCTGTTACATCGCAAACCTTGCTGTTATTTACAACAGATGCCTGATTAAGCTTGTTGCCCTTTACATAACCTAATGTAAGGTACTGTGTGTCAAGATATACGCTTGCAGTACCTGAACCGATAACCTCAAATGTGAGTGAGATAAATGTATCTCCGTTGTACTGAGTAGGCACCTGTGGGTTAGTAAATACACCCTTAATTACATTGCTGTAAGCATTGTGAATAAGGTTTGACTGTGAAGGCATGATTGTCTGCTTGCCGTCTGCCTTGTTATCAGCCATGTTGAATTTGAGCTTGCTTGAATCATACTTAACAGCCCACTGTCCGTCAACAACGCCCATGTTTGAGTTGAGCTTGTAGAGAACAGTTACCTTCTTGCCGTCAGTGCTTACTGTCTTTGATGCAGAACCAAAGTAATTTGAAGTAGCGTTTACTGTGAGCTTCTGAGCAGGAGCAGTAGTCGGCTCTGTAGCTGTTGTAGGCTGTGTAGGTGCAGTCGGCTGAGTAGCTGTTGTTGGCTGAGTAGCTGTAGTCGGCTGAGTTGAAGTAGTAGGCTGTGTCGGAAGTGTAGGAGATGTTGGAACAAATCCGCTTTCAATGTCGCCGTTCTTCATAGCATATGAATATGTGCCGTTTACACCGTTTCTTGTTGCGTCAACCTTGATTGTGCTTGTTTTCTTGAGAGCTGATGTTGCAACTGTGAATGCGCCCGTTACATCGTCTGCAGTAGCAGTATATGTCTTACCGTCAACTGTAACAGTTACCTTTGCACCGCTGGCTGTAACACCTGATACAACGCTCTTGCCTGCAACTGCATATGTGAGTGTTGCAGGAGCAAGTACAAGTGCCTTCTGAGCTGACTTGAGGTCTGCAATCATAGCATTCATATCTTCAGCTGTTGTAGCGTCTTCGCCTGCTTTAATCATAGCCTCGGCTGACTTGAGAACCTTCTGAGCATTTGCCCAGCTCTCTGCTGTGTAGTCTGATGCTGTCATAGCAAGAATCTTTCTTGCTTCTTTCTTGAGTGATTCATAAGGTGAAACAACGATTGGCTTTGATGTAAGCTTGTATGTTGTACAACCTTCGTTTGTAATTTCGATTGTAGCGCCATCTCTAACGCCTGTGATATCTGCTGTCTGACCTGAACCGCTGCTGAGAATAATGCTTACTTCGTCAACATTATCGAACTTAACAACATAGTTGCCGTCAGAATCTTTTTCTGTAAGAGCAACGCCCGGCCATGCGCCTGTGAGCTTCTGTGTATCATTCCAAGCGTAAATTTTGTAGCTTGCAGATGGGCTGTAAGGCTTAATTGTTACGGAAACAGAACCCTCTGCAGGCTCTGGCTCGCCGCCGCCTCCCTGCTGATTACCGTTGGTTACTGTCTTAACCGATGCGTAGTTGCCGTTCTGAATTTCGAGAACAGCACCGTCATAAAGACCTGTGATATCGCCTGACTGTGAGCCGCTGCCGTTGTTGAGAACAACGCTGAATGACTTGTCAGCTGAAACAGGAAGTGTGAGTTCATATGTGTTTGCCTGACCTGAAACGGCTGCTGCCTTTTGACCCGGCCATGCACCGTTGAGTGCTGTGCTTGCACCTGTCCAAGCGTAAACATTCGGAGCGCCTGCTGTGCTCTTGATTGTAAGCTTTGATGTCTGACTTGCTGTCGAACCGGGAACAGTTGTGCTCTGTGTCGGGCTGGTTGTAGGCTTTTCGTCGTTTTCGCCGAGCTTGAGGAATGTGAATTTAGCCTCTGAGCTTGCCTTGTCGTTTGTAGCCTCAACAGTTACTTCGATTGTATCGTTCTTGTAAGCTGTCTGACCGATTGTGAATGTGTCGCCGTCCTTAACAACAAACTTGTTACCGCCGTCAACAGAAACCTTTGCGCTGTCGCATTCCTTGAGAGAAACAGTAACCTGCTCTGTGCCGTAGAACTTCGGCTCGCCTGTGATTGATACAAGCGGCTGACCGTCAGCATTTTCCATAAGGATTGTGCCGTTTACACCGCTGTTGAAAGTTACCTTACCGTCAGTAACAACTGAAGATGAGTTGTCATAAGTATTGATTACATAGCTGCCGTCTTCCCAAAGAGTTGAAACATCAACAGTTACGCTTGAATTTTTGTTACAGCCGATTACTGCAGCTGCCTGATCTGTTACGCCGTTCTTATCGTATGTACGGCCGAAAGCAACACCGCTTGTAGCTGAGAGCTTAACATTTGCGCCGGCACCGATAGATACGTGCTTGTTACGGAACTGACCAACCTTCTGCCACTGAGCAAGAAGAGTTTTGTCCATGTCGTTCCAGTTCATATCACTTCTGAGTGCGTGACCCGATCCGCCGTAACCGTCAAATGCAACGCCGGGATAGAGAGGACGGTTGGTTTCGTCACCGTAGAAAATCTGAACTCCGCCCGGGAGAAGGAGGAATGCAGCCGCATTGTAAAGCATTGTGTTCTCATCGCCACGGGTAAGTGTTTCATCGTGTGATGACATAAATGAAAGAACGTTAAAGCCTTCCTTTGTGTTGATCTTGTCTGCATAGCCCTGATATGTGTTTGCAACACTACCGCTTGCAAGAGCACCGCCGCCTGTAACTGCGAAGTTAATCATTGAGTCGAAGCCGCCCTCGGAATAGTATGTGTCGTAGCCTACACCGTGATCCCAATGCTCGCCTGTCATCCAGAAATCTTCTTTCCAGTCAGCACCTGCTTTGCCCTTGTTGTTGGATCTCCACTCTCTGAGAGCAGAAACACAAGCCTGCTTGAGCTGGTTCCAAGAAGCCTTATCAACATGCTTTGCAGTATCGCAACGGAAACCGTCAACACCGTACTCCCTAACCCACTCTGAAAGCCAGGTTGAAAGGTAGCCTGTTACTGTGTTTTTGTCACCGTATTTTGCGAGCTTCTGAGCATATGTACCTTCCTGAGTCCACTTTGTTTTGAGGATCGGAGGAATTGTAACATCCTTTGTCTGCTCTGTTCTGAAGTCGGGAAGTCCGCTGAGTGACATTGTAAGATCACCGCCGGCACCCTCTGTATATCCGGGAAGACCGCTGCGGATCCAGTCATTGCTCCACCATTTGCCCCAGTCTTCTTCTGATGTTTTATAGTCAATGTGGTCGTTTACTTCACCTACATCTGTGAGCTTGTATTTGAAGTCTAACGCACCGTCAAGGAGAGTACCGAAGCCGAACTGCTCCATATCTGCAACGGTGTTGTAGCCTGTGTGGTTCATTACGATATCCATGATAACTCTGATACCGTGCTCATGCGCTGTGTCAACGAGAGTTTTGAACTCCTCTTTTGTACCGAAGTTTGCATCGGTTTCGGTATAGTCAAGAACATAGTAGCCGTGATATGAGTAGTGAGCAAAGCCCTTACCTGAATCACAATAGCCGTGGGTCTGCTCATACGGAGCTGAGATCCAAATTGCGTTTACACCGAGGTTGTCAAAATAGCCCTCTTCAATTGACTGAGTAACACCTGCAAAGTCGCCGCCGTGGAATGTACCGGGGTTTGTATCCCAGCCGTCAAGCGGTTTGCCGTCCTTGTCAAGTGTTCTGCCGTATGAATGGTCATTTGCGGTGTTTCCGTTCTTAAAACGGTCGGTAAGCAGGAAATACACATTGGCATTATCCCATGTAAAGCCGTCATCCTCAACAAGTGAACCTGCGGCAGTTGATGATGCAGATGTGCTGCTGTCATCGGAAACTGTTGCAGCACTTGCCGAACCAAATGCTACGGAAGCACCGGGGAGAGCCATACAAAGTGTCAAAACGGCACTGAGCGCTCTCTTCATACTTCTTTTTTTCATTGTTTGATTACTCCTTTCAAAGCTTTTAAAACGTAGGGTCAAACATCCCTAGACAATTTGATTTTATCACAAAACTCTCACAAAAACTACACATAATCCTTTTATTTTGTAAAAATAGCAAGTTACACAATCTTTACACTGGAATTTTATGCAAAATTACCCTTGTCGCTCTTCTGTTTTTATTTATAAAGACAGTTTCAATTGCCCCCCTGCCGAAAATTACATAAATACGGTCGGGAATAATAAGATTTGTACTTAACAAAACTTTATTCCCGACCGAAATTTTCGCTTTTTAATTTTTATCTTATCTGAGTCTTACATTCAAAAATCTGAGTTTAAAGGTTGAGCCGACGCCGAGTTTGGAATCTGCGGTAATATATCCGCCTGTTTTTTCAACAATTGATTTTGCAAGCGACAGACCTATGCCAACGCTTGACGGGGATGAATTTCGTGCTTTATAGAACCTCTCAAAAATGTGGGGCAAATCCTTCGGGCTGATTCCGCAGCCGTTGTCGCTTATGGTGATTTCCGAATACATACTGTTCCTATAGGCAGAAATTCTGACATAACCGCCGTCGGTATGCTCAATACAGTTTTTTACAATGTTTGAAACCGCTTCGCAAATCCAGCGAAAATCGCAATTAAGCATAAAATCATTTTTGACGGTTTTTTCAATTCTCACATCACGGATATCGGCAAGAACCTCTGTGCGTGAAATGCACTCGTCAATTATTTTTTCAACCGACACATCTCCGAACTTCAATTCAACAGTTCCCGAATCAAGCATTGAGAGCGTAAGCAGACTTTTTACAAGGAAATTTATCGAATGGGCATTATGCGCTATATCCATAACAAAATCCCGTCTGATTTCAACGGGCATATCATCGTCATCAAGGATATTTTCGGTTGTTATCAAAATTGAAGTCAACGGTGTTTTAAGCTGATGTGAAATGTCGGCAAGCGAATTTTTGAGGATTTCTTTCTCTCGCATTGAATTGTCGGCATACTCACGAAGCATTACCGTTGTTTTTTGAATCTCCTGCTTTAACAGTGACATATCGTCGTCGGTTGAGCCGTCAAGGTCGAGGTCGTACTCTCGGTTGTTTATTTTTTCAAGACATTTTACAATTTCAAGTCGCTGTCGCTTTTGCTTTTTACAGTATCTTATGAACACAACGCAGAGCAAAATTCCGAACACACAAACACCTGCGGTTGCAATCACAATTGTAATTGTTGCATAACTTCCGCTCTGAATGTCAACCCAGCCACTGTCGGATTTTATTCCGTACTTTGCAAAGTCGCCTTTTATGCCGGCAGTGTCGCTGTTCAAAATTTGAGCAAGCTCCTTTTCCGAAATGTCGGGATATTGTTCCCTAACCTTTTCCGCAACGGCAATTATCTTTTTATCCGTGCTTTCACGAACAGCGTTAAAGCCTGCACCGATGCCTACTGCAACGGCACAACAGAAAAGCCCCGTTATCGCAAGCATTACCGCAAGAAATTTTGATGTGTTTTTCATTATACCTCCAGCCTGTAACCAAGGCCCTTTACGGTTTTAATCATATTTGTATCAAGTTTTTTGCGAAGTCTTTTTATGTACACGGTCAGCGTGTTGTCCTCAACATAATTCCCCGACAAATCCCATATGCGTTCAAGAATCTGTTCACGGGTCAGCACCTTGCCGCTGTTTTTGGCAAGCATTGCAAACAGACGGTACTCAAGCGCCGTAAGCACAACGGGATTGCCGTTTTTGCAAACCTGTTTTTTGTCAAAGTCAATGCTGATGTCGCCAAAATTCATAGCCATAGTTTTGTCGAGCTTTTTGGTAATTCGTTTAATTCTTGCAAGAAGCTCACGGCTTGAAAACGGTTTTGTTATGTAATCCTCCGCTCCGAGGTCAAAGCCTTTTACAATGCTGTCCTCATCGTCAAGTGCGGTGAGAAAAATCACGGGAGTTTCGCACACTCTTTTTATCTCGTCACAAAGCTCAAAGCCGTTGCCGTCGGGAAGCGATACATCAACAATAAAAAGGTCAAAGTCACCGCCGAGAGAGTTAAGGGTTGATTCGGCATTTTCACACAACGCAACCTCAAAGCCGTTTTGTTCAAGAGTGTAAACAAGTCCTTTTGAAATTGCACGGTTGTCCTCAACAAGAAGAATTTTCACAACAAGTCCTCCAAAATGAAATTCGGGCGGATTAAATCAATAATCCGCCCGTCAGCAATGAAAACATACAAAATATTGTGGTATCTGTTGTTACAACTACATTATAACAGAGTGTAAAACTATTGTCAACAAATTTCAACAAAATACAGTCTGTTGGCTGAATATGACGCTCAGATATTGTCATTTCTGATTGTTTCAATAATATTTTGTTTATTAACCTTTGAAATTGAGTATTTCATAATCAGCCATACCACAATAAATACAGCCGCAATACTAATCAAAATCGCTTTCCATGGGAATACAAAGCTTATTGGAACGCTTCCTTTTGAAAATGCCGAGAAGATTGCAAATACACCGAGAACGCCGAGAGGAATACCGATAAGCAAAGATTTTATGCCGTACATAAGGCTTTCGAGGCGAATCATACGGTTAAATTCTTTCTTTGTCATACCGATAGATTTAAGCGATGCAAATTCCTTGCTCCTCAACTGCATATTGGTTGAAATTGTGTTGAAAATGTTTGTAAGTCCGATAAGCGAGATAACACCGATGAAACCGTAAACAAATATCCCGACAATCAGCATAATGGCATTGAACTGTCTTACGTTTTCTTCATAGTCAAAAATGTAAATGCTGTCGTCCGCACCTTCCATAGACTCAATGCGGTTTGTAAGCGAAGTGTGGTTCGATGTATTGGCGTAGAGGGTAATATAGCATTCGTGTTCGCCAAGCTGAGGTGAGATTACACCCTGTTCACCGATTATCAATCCCTGACCGAAAATTGTTCCTTCGCCGATTACAGAATCAGCCGACTTTGGAATTTCATCAAACACTGACGAAACCTTTAATTTGCCTGCTATCAGCTCATTTCCGTTATCATCATTTCCGTAAACGATAAACTTTGTCGGAGCGGTTTTGCCGAACAGTTTCATTGGCTTTGAAGAGTTGCCACTCTCACTGTTATCGGGGGTTACCTGAGAATACACAAGTACACCGCCCTTGACCTTGTTGTAGTCAAGTTCCAATTCCCTGCAAATCTTAACAAATGTATCGTGTTCAAACTCAAGAAATTCCACGCTGAATGACTTTGTACCGTCAGCATTGTCATAAAGGAAATTTTCTCCGCATTCGTTAACAGGCACATCTGCCGACACATGACCGTACTGTAAACCGACTGTCAGATAATTATCAATTTCAGGCATTTTTTCAATTGTCTGAGCCTGCTTTGTATCAATTCCGGAAACCATATAGCTGTAGTCTGTTTTGCCGTAGTAATGCTCTGTATATGTCATTCCGTAGTCCATAAATGCCGAAACTGCAATGAACATTGCAACGCTGACTACAATTGAGATAACCGTTGTGCGATACTTTTTCCTACTGCGTTTAAGGCTCTTTGAGGCGATTTCACCGCCTACACCGAAAAGCTTTTTTGTAAGTTTCGAGGTGCGGTAGGATTTGTTGTTCTTCACCTTGATATCCTTGTTGCCTCTGATTGCAACAAGGGGCGGAATTCTTGACGCACGAAGTGCAATGAAGAATGATGAACAGAATATAGTAACAGCCGAAAGAACAATTGCACAAATAATCGGAATTGTCGGAGTTACAAAGACAAATTTTGCTCCGTTCAGCATATCCCCGAGAACGCTGTTGAGTATTGTAATAAGAATTGCGTTTACACCGAGTCCGAGAAGTATGCCGAGAGGAATACCGATTAAGCCGAGAATAAATCCCTCAAAAAGCACATTCCTGCGGATTTGCCTTTTGGTTGCACCGACCGACGCAAGCATACCGTACATACTCGTTTTCTCTGTAATTGAAATTGCAAAGCTGTTGCGGATTACAAACACGCTTGCAAGCATTACTATAATAATGATAATAACGGCAAGGCTGAAAATCACAGTATTTGTTGCGTCATTTGAACCGTAGCCTTTCATACTGAGGAGTATGGAATTGAATTCGTATGCATTTATTCCAGAGGTCTGCTGATCTTCGGGTGAAATTTCATCGCTGATTACATTACTCATATCATCAGCTTTAAAGCCTAAAATATCCGCTGTATTTTGAAGATAATTGCCTTCGCTCTGAGGAGTATAGGCGATATACAGCTTATTCATATGCTTTGTTCTGATTGCCTCGATAGGTGCTTTTTCATCAGACACGGTATATATCATAGAAAGATTTGACGGATCATAGAGTTCGCTCGTTTTCGGTCTTTCAATAATACCCGTTACGGTATAGGTTCTTTTTACCGTGTCAATAATGCTGCACTTATTAAAATCTTTTTGCAACAAATTATGAATGCCTTCCTCATCAAGGACATTGCCGTCCTTGTCGGTAAGCACACCGACATCAAGTGTGATTTTGTCGCCGATTTTCACATCTTTTCCGTCCTGTGTTTTAAACGATTTTGTAACAACAGCCTCACCCGAATTTGTGGGGAACTTGCCCTTTATAAGGTCTATCTTAAAACAGTTGCCGTAGGTATTTTCGCTCATGGCAAGAACGCTGTAATCGCAGATTTCGCCGTCAGCATTTTTTGTCCTGGCATATCCGAGCCTTTCTTTATAAAAGGCATTTTCAACATTGCGGTTCTGTCGGATTTTATCAATTTTTGCGGTGTCGATAATATCAAGTGCAACATCATAATTGCCCGACCAGGTTTTTTGACCGTCAATCATAGTCTGTCGTCCGCTGAGTGCCATTCCCGAAACTACCGTGATGAGTGCCGCCGAGAGCATAATTCCCACGATTGTAACAATTGTACGCACCTTGTTAAGTCGCAGGTTTTTAAGAGTAAGCTTGTTGAGAAGTTTCATAATCAAACCTCCTCAACAATTTTGCCGTCGCTGATTGTTATGATTCTGTCTGCCTGTTTTGCAATGTCAAGGTTGTGCGTAATCATTATAACAGTCTGTCCGTAACTCTGATTGCACATTTTGAGCATACTCATAACCTCGTCGCTTGACTTTGAATCAAGGTTGCCTGTCGGTTCATCGGCAAGCACAAGAGACGGATTGTTAATGAGCGCTCTGGCAATAGATGTTCTTTGTTGCTGACCGCCCGAAAGCTGGTTTGGAAGGTGTTTTCTTCTTGCACGCAGTCCGAACGAATCAAGAATCATCTCAAGTCGTTCTCTGTCAACACCTCTGCCGTCAAGGTCACAGGGGAGCGTGATGTTTTCTTCAACAGTCAGAATCGGGATAAGATTGTAGAACTGGTAGACAATGCCCACCTGTCTGCGGCGAAATACGGCAAGCTTGTCATCATTCATTTTGCTTATATCGTTGCCGTCAACAAAAATTTTTCCGCTTGTGGGACGGTCAACACCGCCGATGAGATGAAGAAGAGTTGACTTGCCGCTGCCGCTTGCACCGACAATGGCAACAAATTCGCCCTTTTCAACCGAGAACGAAACATCGTCAACCGCATGGACAAGGTTTTCACCGCTTCCGTAGGTTTTTGTAAGCTTTTCAACTTTCAGAATTTCCATAAAATATACCTCCAAATTCATTTTACACCCATATTATAGTGACGCAAAATGACTGTAAAGTGAATCCTGCAAACAAATTGTTTTATTGCACAAAATAATGTAGCGGAGAACCGTGTTCGCCAATCGTATCGTGTGCAAACACGAAATGATTAACTATCAATTTTTCTGTTCATCTGTAGGGGCGTTCATCGGACGCCCGCTTTGATGGAATGTTATGTTTATACACATATGTTTTGATATGATGAAAGTAGTGCAATAACTTTCATATAAACAAAAAATGCATCAATGCTGTATCGGGCATCAATGCAATTTCTTTATCTAACTATCTTCTCGAATTGAGTGCGGTGGCTCACCATCAACCGCATTTTTTCATTTTCAATTTTCAACTTTCAATTTAAAAGCAACGCTCGGGCGATAATGCTTGAACTATCGCAAACTGTCTTCACGAATTGGGCGTAGCGACACGCTACCTGCAGTTTTGAAAATATATTTTGATGAGATTATTCGGCTTGTCGGCAATGCCTATGCCTAAAAAATCACCATCATGGGTTTTCATTCTGAAAAGCTGACCGTTCTCGTACCCCGACTTGGCAAGATATGTTCTGTCGGCACTCAACGCACCGCCGTTTGCAAATCGTTTTGCCTGCGCAGGCGATACGGCAAGATAGCCTAAACTCATAAACAGACTTTCAACGGAACGCAGTTTTTCTTCAACATTTCCGTTTTCGCAGATGCTTTTCAGCTCGTCAAGCGTTATGCACTCGTCAAGCGAAAATCCGCAAGCCGAGGTTCTGCAAAGTGCCGTCATAACCGCACCGACACCGAGAACCCTGCCTATGTCATCAATTATCGTGCGTACATAAGTACCCTTTGAACAGGAAATTTCAAGCGTGCCTGTCTGTGCTTTTTCGTCAAAATTTGCAAGCGAAAGAGAATAGACAGTAACCTTTCGGCTCTCACGCTCAACTTCAATTCCCTGTCTTGCAAGGTCATAAAGCCTTTGACCGTTCTTTTGCACGGCAGAGTACATCGGCGGAATCTGCTCAATTTCGCCCGTGAATTCAGGAATTACTCTGCGAAGCTGCTCCTCTGTAACCGAAGACTCGCATTCTCCCGTCACCGTACCCCAGATGTCGAGGGTGTCGGTGGTTTTGCCAAGCTGAAATTCTGCCGTGTATGACTTGTCATGATTGAGAATCAAATCCTGCGTTTTCGTTGCAGTTCCGAGCAAAACAGGCAGAACGCCCGTTGCGTTCGGATCAAGTGTTCCCGTGTGACCGAGCTTTTTTTGTCCTGTCAGTCTGCGAACAACGGCAATAACATCAAACGAGGTGAATTCCTTCGGCTTGTCAATCAGCAGTACACCGTTAAGATTGCTCATGATAAAAACTTCTCCGCAGCTTTTTCAAGCGTTGTCTTTACGGTTTCAAGGTCGCCCTCAATTGAGCAGCCTGCCGCCGCAGGATGACCGCCGCCTCCGAACTGCGAACAGAAATCCGAGGCATTGATATTATTGTTTGTACGAACGGAAATCTTGAAGAATCCGCCCTCTTTTTCACGCATTGTGATTCCGATGAGAACACCCTCAATCTGACGGGGAATAGAGGCAAGTCCCTCCATTTCGTCATCACCCGTGTTGAGCTTTTTGAGCATATCAAGCGTTGTGTAAATTATTGCGCACCTGCCGTCTGCACAATAGGTCATTGACTCATAAACGGCTCTTTCAAGCTGAATTTTGTTTTTCGACTTTGTTTCAAACATCGCCTTGTTTATGTATGCGGTGTTACAGCCAAAGTCCATAAGACTTGCGGCAACACGCATGGTTTCAGCGGTTGTGTTTGTGTATCTGAAACAGCCGGTGTCGGTTGAAATGCCTGTGTAGAGGCAGTCTGCAATGTCCTTTGTAAAGTTGATGTGCATTCTGAGGAACAGCTTGTAGAGAATTTCGCAGTTTGCCGCCGCATATTTGTCAACAAACTTTTCCTTAGCGGTAAATGTGTTTGAACCGTGGTGGTCAATGCACAAATCAACCTTGCCGATATATTTGCCCATATTTGAACCGAGAAGGCTGTCAGCCGCAACATCAACGCTGACAACCGTTTCGGTTGTAAAATAATCTTCCTCTATGTTCTTCTGAAGATAGGTAAACTTTGACGGAACACCTGTTGTGATAACTCTTGCTTTTTTGCCGATTTGGCGGAGCGCAAGGCAGAGTGCAAATCCGCTGCCGAGGGTGTCACCGTCAGGATAAGCGTGAGTCAGAATATCATAATTATCGTGTGCCTCAAGAAAACGGGCAACCTCATACAGATTCATCATTTTCTTCCTCGTCTTCCTTAATGTCAAGGCTGTTGAGAATACGGCTGATGTTTGCGCTGTATTCTATGCTGTCTGTTGCGTGGAAAATGAGTTCGGGAACATGACGAAGATGGAGTCTGTGTCCAAGCTCTCGTCTGATAAAGCCAGAGGCAGACTTTAAGCCCTTGACAGCCTCTTTGGCTCTGTCAAGACCTTCAATTGCGCTGATCTGTACCGTGCAGTATGAAAGGTCATTTGTAACCTCAACTCTTACGATAGAGATAAACGCCTGCTGAACCCGTGGGTCTTTTAATTCTCTGAAAATAGCAGTAAGCTCTCTTTTGATGTCCTCTGTTGTTCTTTCAATTCTATGGCTTCCCATGCTATCACATCCTTTTGTCTTATTTCCGTAGGGGCGGTCATCGGCCGCCCGCTTTGATGAAATATTTTGTTATTTTACAGCTACTGACTTGAACTATACAGTATTTATTTAAACTGAAAATTTCTGCCGTTACCTGCGGGCGCCCAATGACCGCCCCCTGCAAAATAACGGTAAATTTGTGCCGTTTTTGATTTGACAAACAACCGACCGCAGGACGATTTCATCCGTCACAGCGGAATTCACCGACTGATTTGCTTTGCAAGTTAGTCCCTGTATTCTTCGATTGTATAAACCTCGAACATATCGCCCTCTTTGAGGTCGTTGAATCTTTCAAGACCGATACCGCATTCGTAGCCTTCGCTAACTTCCTTGACAGCGTCCTTGAATCTCTGGAGAGATGCAATTGCGTCATCTGCAATAACGATACCGTCACGGATAACTCTTACGCTTGCGCCACGCTGAATCTTACCGCTCTTAACATATGAACCTGCGATTGTGCCGACTGACTTAATCTTGATAACATTACGGCACTCAGCCATACCGAGAACAACTTCTCTTGTCTTAGGAGCAAGCATACCCTTCATAGCAGATTCGATTTCGTTTATACAATCGTAGATAATGCTGTAAAGACGCATATCAACGCCCGAACGCTCTGCATTTTCTGCGGCAACCGCATCCGGACGAACATTGAATCCTACGATAATTGCGTTAGATGCCTCTGCAAGCATTACATCGGACTCGTTGATTGCACCTACTGCGCTGTGAATTACATTTACTCTTACCTCGTCATTTGAAAGCTTTTCAAGTGACTGCTTAACAGCCTCGGCAGAACCCTGTACATCGGCTTTAACGATAATCTGAAGTTCCTTGATTTCACCGAGTTTCATCTGGTCAAAGAGATTGTCAAGAGTAACCTTAGTCTGTGCGTTGAAGATTTCTTCCTTCTTAGCGGCCTTTCTCTGGTCAACAAGAGTTCTTGCAAGACGCTCGTCGGAGACTGCGTCAAAGATATCGCCGCCAACCGGAACTTCGTCAAGACCTGTGATTTCAACAGGAACAGAAGGACCTGCCTCGGTAACTCTTTCGCCCTTATCGTTTGTCATAACTCTTACACGACCGACGCAAGTGCCTGCGATGATTGTATCGCCCTTGTGAAGTGTACCGTTCTGAACGAGTACGGTTGCGATAGGACCTCTGCCCTTGTCAAGTCTTGCCTCGATAACAGTACCCTTTGCGGCTCTGTCGGGGTTAGCCTTGAGTTCTTTCATCTCTGCAACAAGAGTAACCATTTCAAGAAGATCGTCAAGACCTTCCTTTGTCTTTGCGGAAACAGGAATACACGGTGTATCGCCGCCCCACTCCTCCGGAATAAGCTCATACTCTGTGAGCTGCTGTTTAACATTTTCGGGATTTGCGCCGACCTTATCCATTTTGTTGATGGCAACAATAACAGATACACCTGCGGCTTTTGCATGGTGGATAGCCTCAACTGTCTGCGGCATGATACCGTCATCGGCGGCTACAACGAGGATTGCGATATCAGTAACCTGAGCACCTCTTGCACGCATTGTTGTGAATGCCTCATGTCCGGGTGTGTCGAGGAATGTAACAGGCTTGCCATTTACCATAACTCTGTAAGCACCGATATGCTGTGTGATACCGCCCGCCTCGCCTGCTGTTACATTTGCGTGACGGATAGCGTCGAGAATTGAAGTTTTACCGTGGTCAACATGACCCATAACAACAACAACCGGAG
The DNA here is from genome assembly GCF_040095935.1 of Ruminococcoides intestinale. Classification (NCBI taxonomy): domain Bacteria; kingdom Bacillati; phylum Bacillota; class Clostridia; order Eubacteriales; family Oscillospiraceae; genus Ruminococcoides; species Ruminococcoides intestinale. Next base: position 210,666 of record NZ_JBBMFQ010000002.1, read on the forward strand.
CTCTCTCAACGAGATTTGCCTCATCGTCCTCGCTGTCATCAATAATCTGTTCTTCGATTGTAACAACAACCTCTTTTTCAACCTTTGCGTGGAATTCCATGGCGATAAGTGACGCTGTGTCAAAGTCGATTGTATCTGTTGCTGTTACCATTGTACCCATAAGGAATGCCTTTTTAACAACCTCGGCAACGGTAGCCTTAAGTCTGAGAGCAAGCTCCGAAACTACGATTTCATCAGGAATCTGAACTGTAATCGGTTTCTGCTTACGCTCAAGAGCAATACGGTTCAGACGCTCCTGCTCTGTTTCACGCTTCTGTCGTCTGCCCTTTTGACGCTGGGTACGGTTTGTGAATTTCTGCTTTTTAACAATGTTGTCTGTGCTTCTGCCCTTTGAGCTGTCGCTTGCAAGGTCATCATACTTCTGGTTGTAACGCTCAACATCAACATTTGTTGCACGGGTGTCAATTACTCTGCGCTTGCGGGGAGCAGACTCCTCAACGCTCTTTTCCTGAGTAACTTCAACCTTTTCCTGTTTTGATGCAGGCTTTGCATCCTTGTTGTTAGGCTTTTTGTCGTTTTTATCGGTCTTTTTCTTCTGATTGTCAGCCTTTGCATTCTGCTTTGCGGGCTTATCTTCCTGCTGTGGCTTGCTTTCGTTGTCAAGCTTGTTGTTGCGTGCCGCAAAGTATTCGTCAAAGTTTTCAACCTTGTTCTTCTTTGTGATTACATCAAAAATCACATCGAGTTCGCTTTCCTCGAGTGTTGTCATTGTTTTCTTTGTAACACCGCAATATTTTTCGAGAATCTCAATAATTTCCTTGTTTGAAACTCCGAGATCTGCTGCTGCGTCCTTTACCTTATATTTTATCATACAATTCTCCTCCCGATTCGTTTTCAATAAGCTGTTCAAGCTTATCTGCAAAGCCTTTGTCTTCGGTTGTCATAACTCCGCAGATTTTTCCGAGAGCAAATCCGATTTCCTCTTTGCTTCGGTTCATTGTCAATGTTTTCACATTGCATTCATCAGCGGCTGTTTGCACGCTTTTCTTACTGCTCTTTGAAAAATCATTTGCAAAAATAACAAGCTTTGCCTTGCTTTTTCGTATTGAGTCAATCGTCGTGTCGGCACCTGTAATCAGCTTGCCTGCCCTCTTGCAAATGCCAAGCAGCGACAAAATCCTGTCGTTCATAAAAAATCCTTTCGCCTACTCGCTGTCTGCTGCGGCAAGTTCACTTTGCATCTGCTCATATACTTCATCAGGGATTTTACAGCTTAACGAGCGTTCAAAGCGGCGTGCCTTGCGAGCCTTTTCAAAGCAGGCAAGATTTCTGCACACATATGCGCCTCTGCCTGCCTTACGACCTGTGAGGTCAAGCGAAATTTCGCCTTTTGCAATGATTTCACCGTTTTCATCTTTGGTGTCGGGTGCTTTGACAACACGGATAAGCTCACGCTTTTCTTTCATCTCTCCGCAACCCGTACATTTACGCAACGGCATTTTTCTTTGCTTCATAAAATCCCTCTCTGTTTAATCTGATTATTCCTCTGTTTCATCCGAAACAACTGTTTCGCCTTCTGTGCTTTCGTCAAGGTCGAGAACATCTTCGGACTTTTCTTCTGCCTTTGGTTCATCGTCATCATCTTCGCCGTAGAAACCGCTTTCGGGACGGATGTCAATTCTCCAGCCTGTAAGTCTTGCGGCAAGACGGGCATTCTGTCCTTTGTTGCCGATAGCAAGTGAAAGCTGACCGTCGGGAACGGTTGCACGGCAGCTCTTTGTTTCTTCATCTGTAATTTCAACCTTGCAAACGCTTGCAGGAGAGAGAGCCGCCGAAATGTACTTTTCGGGATCATCGCTGTAAAGCACGATGTCGATTTTTTCACCGCCGAGTTCTTCAACAATCTTGTTTACACGAGCGCCCTTGTTACCGATACATGAACCGATTGCGTCAACATCGGGATTTGAGCTGTAAACAGCCATTTTTGTACGGCTGCCTGCCTCACGGGAGATTGACTTTATTTCAACAACGCCGTCATAGATTTCAGGAACTTCCTGTTCAAACAAACGCTTTACAAGACCGGGGTGTGTTCTTGAAATGATTGCGTGAGGACCTCTTTCGTTGTCTTTGACATCTGCAATATAAACCTTAATGTGGTCGCCTTCTTTAAGGTCGTCATGACCGAGCTGTTCGCTTTTTGGCAGAGTAGCTTCGCTCTTGCCAATTTTGATTGTTGCAACGCCCGACTTAGGATCAATTCTTTCAACGGTTGCAGTAACAATTTCACCGAGCTTGCTCTGAAACTCGATAAGAGTCTGACCTTTTTCGCCCTGACGAATGCCCTGACGGATAACATTTCTTGCAGAAGAAACAGATGTCCAACCGAGGTGCTTGGGATCAATCGGAACTTCAATCTCATCGCCGACAATAAATTTCTTTCTCTTGTTAATCTGCTGAGCCTCCTCAACAGTAACCTCAAAGTTAGGATCAAAAACCTCGTCAACTACTGTTTTGACAAGCTTTGCGTCAAAGCTGTTCTTTTCCGGATCAACCTTGAATACAACATTTTCATTACCGCCGTAGTAGTTCTTGCAGGCAACGGAAATTGCCTTTTCAATGTTTTGAAGCATATAGTCCATAGGAATGCCCTTTTCCTTTTCAAATGTTCTCAATGCCTCAAATAAATCTTTGTTAGTCATTTTCCAAATCATCCTTTTCTTATTTTTCGGTTATATACAAATTGTTATGCTGTTATGTGTATCCGTAGTGTTCAAACTGCAATTTTTAATCAAAATCGTCAAGCTTAATCCATGCGGCGTCCTTTTTGCTGATTGTGATTTCATTCTCACCGCTGTGATCCTCAATTGTGACCTTACCGTCGGAATAATCCTTTAAAACCCCTTTAAATTCTCTGCCTATGCCGTCAATGGGGCGGAGCATCTTAACCATAATATCCGCACCGATGAACTGCATAAAATGTTCGTCACGGATAAGTTCACGCTCAATTCCGGGAGAGCAGACCTCAAGACAGTACGCCTCCTCAATCGGATCAAGCTCATCAAGAGGGCCGTTGATTGCACGGGAAACATTTTCGCAATCGTTAATGTCAATGCCTTCGGGCTTGTCAATGTAAACACGCAGAAAACGGTCTGCACCTTCCTTAACATAACGCACATCCCAAAGTGAAAGTCCGAAGCCTTCAACAATCGGCTGACAAAGCTCCCATACTTTTGATACGGTTACACCGCCTTTGCTTTTTGCCATAAATTCACTGCCTTCCTGTCTGCAAAAATACCCTGTACGAAATATTGCAGACAGATAAACCGCACCGAGGAACAAAGTGAAAACTAATAAATAAGGAGCGGGTTTGTTGCCCACTCCTTTAGCTTTCATTATTTACAAGAAAATTATAGCACCAAAACGGCTTATAATCAAGTGTTTTTCAAATCTTTTCGTATTTTTTACAAAAAAGTTTAAAAAAACATTTGAAATCACCGTGCAAATGTGTTATTATATTTCGTGGACACTTTACATCACGATGTTTTTGTGATATAATCACCGTGGTTTTGCGACCGTGTAAAAAAAGTAAAATTAATTTTGATTTTGTTATTGTTGGATTTTTACTGTTTTTTATATCAATGATTTGGCTGTTAATGTCCGAAATTTTGTGAGATTAACATTATAAAGGTTGCAACCTTACAATTAAATATGCTGATATAGCTCAGTAGGCAGAGTGCGTCCTTGGTAAGGACGAGGTCACGGGTTCGAATCCCGTTATCAGCTCCATAAAAGGGTATTGGTTAAAAAGACTGATACCTTTTTATTGTTGTTTCAGATTAAGATAACGGGAATAACGGGATTCGAAAGCCCGTTTAGAAAACGCTTTAGTAAAGCGTTTTTAGGGCGTAGCGTTGATGAGCGTTCAGAATTTGCACCGCAAACAACAAGCGAGGTATGCACTCTTGCAATTGTTTTCGTGGCTTTTAATGAAGTCATTAAGAATATAAAGAAATAACCGCCCTGTGTAGCAGCACAAGACGGTTAAGTTGAAAAATTTAATCTAGTTGCAAGGTTGCAAGCGAAACAGCTAAAGTCGTTCCTTTGCAACTATATTATACAACAACAACAATTTGAAGTCAATAGATTTTTAACGGTCAGGCGGTGAAGAAATGGCAGAAAATAAGAACAGCAGGGCGAGAATTGAGGCAAACAACCGATATAACGCTAAAGCATATGACCGTATCAATGTTGCTGTGCCGAAAGGTCGAAAGGACATTATCAAAGCCCACGCAGAAAAGAACGGCGAAAGCGTGAACGGCTTTGTTAATCGTGCTATTAATGAAACAATACAGCGTGACGGTGAGTAATTCCACAAGGCAAGCTCTGAAATATGGGCTTGTCTTGTTTTGTTTTAGTTGACAGGTTTCGTAACGGATTTAATTTTCCAAAACAGCCAAATGAAAGTATTTTTGAAATTATGTAAAATATACTTGACAATAAGTAACTTTTAATGTACTATAATGGTACAGAAAGCTTTTTGTACGCATTGTGGATTTTTTAAGTATTCACATCTAAACACATAAAATTTTTTAATATTATTTGCGGATTATCGGTTGGACGAATAAATCTGCAAATTGGCTGATTTATTTGGGAGATGTTATTATGGGAGAAAAATACTATTGGGTGCTTGGTTTTTGTTGCGGTTTTATTGCCGTAGTTATCGTAACGCTCATTATCGCAAACATTAAAAGGAAAAAGAACACTTACACAGAATACGATGAACGACAGATTCTTGCACGGGGCAAGGCTTATAAATCGGCATTTTTTGTGCTTATCGGGTACATAATTGCCTGCGCTTTAGTTAATGTTTTGGAGATTAATTGGGCTGAACTCAGCGTTCAAATGTTCATAGGACTGTTTCTTTCAACCGCCGTATTCGTCGGAATAAGCATTTTAAATGACGCATATTTCACATCGAATAAAGGCAGAAGGAGTCTTTTAGGCTCTTTGGCATTTGTTGCGGGAGCAGAATGTTTGGGAATTGCTTTCGGCAACAAAACCTTTGTTACAAACGGAATAGCAAATCTTGACATTATTCCTATCATTGTAATGATTTGGACAATAAGTATTTTTGTGATAGTTGTCATCAAAAAAATAATTGACAAAAAGGCAGTTGAAGAATGAAGAATTTAAGATTAAAAAGCGCCCGTGCCGCAAAGGATTTGTCACAGCAACAGCTTGCGGAACTTGTAAAGGTGTCAAGACAGACAATAAGCGCAATTGAAAAGGGCGACTACAATCCCACAATTAACCTTTGCATAGCAATATGTAAAGCGCTCGACAAAACCCTTGACGAATTGTTTTGGGAAGAATAAGTAAACTTTAACGGCAATCGGCTCAAAAAATTCAATTATCTATTACACAACATATCAGTTATGGAGACTTACAACTTATTTAGCAATTATAATCTTCTATATTTTTACTATTTATAATAAATACACTTTTGACTTGTATCTTGGAACAATCTGAGATATAATATACTAAAATGTAGAAAAAATACGATAAGTTTGCAAAATAGTTCACATACGGAGTGTTGTACATGAAACCTAAAAGCATAAATTCGCTCATGGCATATATGCGTGATGAAAAGAAAATAAATATATATGGTAGTTTTCAAAAAAGACAATTAAGAAATATGGGATATTATCATGGATACAAAGGGTATCGCTATTGTGGATCTCCAAATCAAATACTTTTATACACTGATTTCAAACAGATAAAAGCAGTGTATGATTTTGATATGAAAATTAAATCCATATTCTATCCACAAATTATGTTTTTAGAAACAACAATAAAAAACTATTCGTTAGAAATAATTCTAAACGAGGTTAATAGTGATAGATTTGTTGATGTTTACACAAAGTTAATGAACAACTATAAATCTTATCCTTTTAACAGCAAAAAATACAAGATAGCTATCACCAAAAAAATGTCCATGCGCAATAAAATATACGGAAACATTGCAAGAGATTATGGAAAAAATAATATAATTAAGCATTATTATGACAAAGACAAACCTGTTCCCATATGGGCTATTTTTGAAATATTAAGTTTAGGAGAATTCGGAAACTTCTTTTCATGTTTAAATAAAACGGTTAGAATAAAAATATCTAAATCAGTAGGCATTAAATCTAGTGTTGACAGCAATGGCGAAATGATTGAAAACATCGTATTCGCACTTAAGGATTTAAGAAATGCCATCGCACATAACAACACAATATTCGACACTAGATTTAAAAGCAATAAAATTAATGGGGTTATTAGCAAGTATATATCGATGGAGACCGGAATAAAAAATATAAATTTTCAAAATATAACAGATTATTTAATTCTAATTTCTTTCGTAATGAAATTGTTAAAGTGTAATAGAACTGATATAATAGCCTTGATAAATCAATTTAATAATGAATGTGAGGATTTAAGAAAGCAAATTCCAATGAATATTTTTTCTAAAATTGTATATACTGATACTAAAGGGAAATTAAGAGATTTAAAAAATTTTTTATAATTATTCAAATCCTCTTGAATTTTTCTTTATTTTGTTCTATAATTAAATATAGAATTGCGGCAGATGTCTGCGGACTATGCCTAAGGGAGTCGGATGCGTCCGGCTCCCTTTTTAACATTTTCATAATAATGAATGAAATAATAAATCATCTCTCTTGAACACAACAATTTCCCGTTTCAAAATCAAACGGAAAATTGCCACGGGAAATATTACAATGTGGGGGAATTGTAAAAATTAACGAAAAATGCTTGAAAAATGTCGGGTTAAGCCGTATAATATAGGTGTTTGAGGATTTCGGACTCATACAATTTATTGAAAGGAGAAGTACACATGATTTATTCAAAAGAAGTTGAAAATATGTGCACTGTAGCAAAGGGACCTAAGCACGGTCCTGCACCTATTCCCGAAGAGGGCAAGTGGGTAAAATCTTATGACATTAAAGACATTTCAGGTCTTTCACACGGCATTGGCTGGTGTGCTCCTCAGCAGGGTGCCTGCAAGCTTACACTTAATGTTAAAGACGGTATCGTTGAAGAGGCTCTTGTTGAAACAATCGGTTGTTCGGGTATGACTCACTCTGCAGCTATGGCAGCAGAAATTCTTCCTAACAAAACACTCCTTGAGTGTCTTAACACAGACCTCGTTTGTGACGCTATCAACACAGCTATGAAGAACATCTTCGAGCAGCTCGTTTACGGCAGAAGCCAGACAGCTTTCTCAGAGGGGGGTCTTCCGATCGGCGCAGGTATGGAGGATCTCGGTAAGGGTCTTCGCAGCCAGGTTGGTACAATGTACAGCACAAACGCTAAGGGCGTTCGTTACATGGAAATGGCTGAAGGCTATGTTCTCAAGACAGCACTTGACGAGAACGATGAAGTTATCGGCTATCAGTTCGTAAAGCTCGGCAAAATGCTCGAGGACATTCGTCACGGCGTTGAGCCAAACGAAGCATACAAGAACAACATCGGTCAGTACGGTCGTTTTGACGGCGCAGCTAAGTACATTGACCCTCGTGAAGAATAATTCGGTAAGGAGGACACCATAATGGCAGTAACATTTGAAGGTATGGAAAGAAGAATGCCTAAAATTGAGAAGTGCCTTGCCGAATACGGTATTGCAAATCTTGAAGAGGCAAGAAAAATTTGTAACGATCTCGGTTTTGACCCCTATGACATCGTAAAGGGCGTTCAGCCGATCGCATTTGAAAACGCAGGCTGGGCTTACACACTCGGTTGTGCAGTTGCAGTTAAGAAGGGCGCAAAGACTGCTTCAGAGGCAGCAGAAGCTATCGGTATCGGTCTTGAGGCTTTCTGTATTCCCGGCTCAGTAGCTGAGCAGAGAAATGTTGGCCGTGGTCACGGTAACCTCGGCGCAATGCTCCTCAGAGATGAAACAAAGTGCTTTGCATTCCTCGCAGGTCACGAAAGCTTTGCAGCAGCAGAGGGTGCTATCGGTATCGCTCGTAACGCTAACAAAGCAAGAAAAGAGCCGCTCCGTGTTATCCTTAACGGTCTTGGCAAGGACGCTGCTTACATTATTTCAAGAATCAACGGCTTTACATATGTAAAGACTCAGTTTGACTATTTCACATCAGAGCTTAAAATCGTTGAAGAGAGAGCTTTCTCAGACGGTGAAAGAGCTGCAGTTCGTTGCTACGGCGCTGATGATGTTCGTGAAGGTGTTGCAATTATGCAGCATGAAAATGTAGGTGTATCTATCACAGGTAACTCTACTAACCCGACTCGTTTCCAGCACCTCGTTGCAGGTACATACAAGAAGTGGGCAAATGAGAACGGCGTTAAGTATTTCTCGGTTGCATCAGGCGGCGGTACAGGCCGTACACTTCACCCCGATAACATGGGTGCAGGTCCTGCTTCATACGGTCTTACAGACTCAATGGGCAGAATGCACGGTGACGCTCAGTTCGCAGGTTCATCTTCTGTTCCTGCTCATGTTGAAATGATGGGCCTTATCGGTATGGGTAACAACCCGATGGTTGGTGCTACAGTTGCTTGCGCAGTTGCAGTTTATGAAGCTGTTAACAAGTAATTACCAATCTTTTCAATAAATTAAAAAGGGATCGGCTCTTTGAGTCGATCCCTGATTTTTTTGTGCAACTAAAATCCCAAATTGTATTAGCATTCTGACAAGTTTGAATTGCAAATACAAAAAATATTAAGCTGAATGATTCCGCCACCCTAATCGGTACGGCGGAAATTTTTATGCATTTTTGCTTTAACGAGTTTATGTTTACGGATATTCTTTACAGTGTATATGTTACTTATTTGCAGATTCTTTTTTAAACCAAAAGAATCGACTGACTACAGTAACAGCTTACTCTTTCAGCTTGTTAAGCTTTTCAATATGCTTCATGCGCTTGTAGCGGTAGAGAATGTTTTCTGCCCATTCACGGTCAATTTTAAGAAAGCCCTTTAATTTTTTGTCCTTATATGCAAGCGAATCGACAATTTTCTTCGATTTAACATAAATTTCAAGTCTTGCTGTCTGAACATACGGTGTATGCTTTTCACCTGTAAAATATGTAAATCCCATTGTGTTGCGTTCACGATCGTACATTGAAAGGTAGCCGTCATGAATTTCCGCACCGTTAAGCTTTTTTGAAACCGTTTGGCTGATTGCAAGCTTTGTAAGCTCAACTGACATATCGTCAAGTCCCGACTCAAAGATAAAAATTTTCTCCTTGAACGAATTGAAGGTCGGAACAATTCGTTTGCTTATGTTGCGGAGATTGCTGTATTTTTCTTCAAGCTCGTTGTCGCAGAGCTGAAAATGATCAATTTTGGGAATGAAATACACCATAAAACGATTCTTCATATCATTGTAGAGAATCGGATATGTGAGCCTTGCGGAGTATCCGCATGACGGACATTTCCACGCAAAAAGCTCACCGTCAAGCGCTCTTCTGCGCACACCCTTTGTTACGGACGGGTTGATGCTGGTGTAAACATCAGCCTTGCTCATTTCACCGCACATTGGGCAGACGATTGCCTTGGTAATTTTCTTTTCAGGCATCCAAACCACCTCTTTAACACTCTATGAAACTAATTATAGCAATTGACCGTGATTTTAACAAGTAAATTTTAAAAAAATGTTGATTTTATCAAAAAAATCTGTCATAATAATAGAAATAAGTTTAATATTATTCGCCACGGCAGAATGTGTCAGAGTGTTTGTGCCGAAGCGGTTTTAAAGGAGAAATTTACTATGACGATACTTGACAGTGTAAAAGGAACAGTAAATACAGCCGTTGATACAATTTCATCGGTAGCTCAGACAATAGTAGAAAAGAACAGAACAAACGCAAAGCTCAACAGATTAAGACTTGTTATGAAAAGCGAAAGCGAGCTTATGAACAGAGCATATATTGCTCTCGGAAAGATTATGTACGACAGCAGAAAGAAAGGCACTGAAATTAATGACGCCGAGTGCGAAAAGCTTTTGAAGGTTATTGACACTTCAAAGGCCAAAATCGCAAAAGCAAGAGAGTGTTACAGAAAGATTGTCAACAGCTCAAACGATATTTTCTACGGCAATCCCGAGGTTGCTCCCGAGGTTAAAGAGGATGATATTGTTGATATTACAGTAGCTTGCTCAAATGAGGGCGACTACAAGTCATCTCCTTTTAAAGAGGAAAAGCCTGTTGAAAAACAGCCCGAGGCTGTTGCCGAAGAAAAGGCAGAACCCGAGCATCTTACAAACATCTGCGACCTCAAGGCAGAGCTTGAGGCAAAGCGTGAAGAAGGATTCTCCGAGTCCGCAGATTCAGACGAGGCAGATGACGGTGAAGCTCCTCACGGTGAACTTTTCTGATAATTTAAATACTTAAAGCTAAAGACCTGCCGATTTCGGCAGGTTTTTCTGCATTTTTAAGATATATTAAAGTCGGAACAATGCTCCGCTTTGCTTTTGAGGGCAAATTATATGCAGTAGATTATACATTATGCCCTTTATGTGTATTGAATTTTTGTGATAAAAATGGTAAAATTCATCAAAGGTGAAAATATTCCGAATTAGAATTATTTTCTTGACAAAAAATACTATAATTAATTAGATATACACAATGAGATTACTATGTATTGATTTCGGAGGCACAAGTTGAAATTAGGATTGGATATTGGCTCAACAACAATAAAATGTGTTGTGCTTGACGACGAAAACAAATTAATATACAGCACATATGAAAGGCATTATTCCCGAATTACGGAAAAGATTGCAGAAATTCTTGCACTTGTACGAACAAGGATTGACGGCGTTGAAAATGCCTCGGTGGCTCTTTCGGGTTCTGCCGGAATGGGTGTTGCCGAGTCTGTCGGCGTTGATTTTATTCAGGAGGTTTACGCAACAAGAGTTGCCGCCAATACTTTTATTCCGGGTACAGATGTTATAATTGAACTCGGCGGTGAGGATGCAAAGATATTGTTCCTCACAAACGGACTTGAGGTAAGAATGAACGGTACCTGCGCCGGCGGCACGGGTGCGTTTATTGACCAGATGGCAACACTTCTGAATGTTAAGCTTGAGGATATGGACGAGCTTGCAAAACAGCACGAAAAGACATACACAATCGCATCAAGATGCGGTGTGTTTGCAAAGACCGATATTCAGCCGCTCCTTAATCAGGGTGCGAGAAAGAGCGACATCGCAGAGAGTATTTTCAATGCGGTTGTAAGCCAGACTGTTGCAGGTCTTGCACAGGGCAGAGAAATTGAAGGTCAGATTGTATATCTCGGCGGACCTCTTACATTTATGAGCGAACTGCGAAACTGCTTTGACCGCACGCTCGGAACAAAGGGAATCTGCCCCGAAAATTCACTTTATTATGTTGCCTGCGGTGCGGCTTTGTGTGCCGAAAAGACTATTGATTTTGACGAGGTTATCGAAAAGGTAAAGAACTACCGTGGCAGCGGTAACTTTGCGTTCAATCAGCCGCTCTTTAAAAACGAAGAGGAGTACAAGGAATTCTGCGACCGTCATGCAAAGGCTGATGTTAAGCAGAAGGAGCTAAAGGGATACACAGGCAAGGCTTATATAGGAATGGACGCAGGCTCAACAACCGTAAAGGGCGTTGTCCTCAATGATGACGGTGAGCTGCTCTATTCAAAATATCTGCCATCAAAGGGAAACCCCGTTGAGATTATGAAGCAATTCCTTGACGAGGTTTACGAAATAAATCCCGAAATAAATGTTGTTTCTTCTGCCGTAACAGGTTACGGAGAGGACATTGTAAAGAACGCATTTGCGGTTGATTACGGCATTGTTGAAACAATCGCCCACTTTACCGCCGCAAAATATTTTATGCCCGATGTTGAATTTATCATCGATATCGGCGGACAGGATATCAAATGCTTTAAGATACATAACGGTGCAATTGACAATATATTCCTTAATGAGGCTTGTTCATCGGGTTGCGGAAGCTTTTTGCAGACTTTTGCAAACGCTCTCGGATATGAGATTGCCGACTTTGCAAAGCTCGGACTTTTTGCAAAGCGTCCCGTTGACCTCGGCTCACGCTGTACCGTATTCATGAATTCAAGCGTTAAGCAGGCTCAGAAAGACGGCGCAACAATTGAAGATATCTCGGCAGGCCTTTCACTCAGCGTTGTAAAGAATGCCCTTTACAAGGTTATTCGTGCGTCAAGCCCCGACGAACTCGGCAAGCGTGTTGTAGTTCAGGGCGGTACTTTCCTTAACGATGCTGTTTTGCGTGCATTTGAACAGGAAATGGGCGTTGAAGTTGTCCGTCCTAACATTGCAGGACTTATGGGTGCTTACGGTGCGGCTCTTTACGCAAAGAAAAAGTCAAAGGGCGTTGGCAAGAGTACAATTACCGACAAAAAGGGACTTGATGAATTCGTTCACGAAATCAAGGTTGCAAACTGCGGTATGTGCAACAACAACTGCCGTCTTACAATAAATTCATTCGGCAAGGGCAGAAAGTTTATTGCGGGAAACCGTTGTGAAAGACCAATCACAAAGAAGGCTCCTGCAAACGATATGAATATGTATGCCTATAAGCTGAATCTCATTGATTCCTACAAGCCTGTTGAAGGCATAAGAGGTAAGCTTGGAATTCCTATGGCGCTCAATATGTATGAGCTTTATCCGTTCTGGTACAGATTCTTTACTGAACTTAAATTTGAGGTGTTCCACTCACCGTATTCAACAAGAAAGCTTTATCAGAGAGGTCAGCAGACAATTCCGAGCGATACCGTTTGCTTCCCTGCAAAGCTTGTTCACGGTCACATTCAGACTCTTATTGATATGGGAGCAGAAACAATTTTTTACCCCTGTCTTTCCTATAATTTTGACGAGCATCTCGGAGATAACCATTACAACTGTCCTGTTGTTGCTTATTACCCCGAGGTTATCAAAAACAATATGAAGGATATACGCAAGGTTCACTTCATAAAGGAATACTTTGGTATTCACCGCCCGAACGATTTTCCTAAGAAAGCCTATGAAAGACTTTCGTTCCACTTCCCCGACCTCACTCTTAACGAGGTCAGAAATGCGGCTAAGCTTGCATATCAGGAACAGGAAAATTACAGGAAAAAGGTTATTGACAAGGGTAACGAGATTATTGCCAAGGCTGAAAAAGAGGGCAAAAAGATTTTTGTTCTTGCAGGCAGACCATATCATATTGATCCCGAAATTAACCACGGAATCGACAGACTTATCTCAGGCTTTGATGTTGCAATCGTCAGCGAAGATGTTATTTCTCCGAGAGTTGAACATTTCCGGACTCATGTTCTCAACCAGTGGACATACCACGCAAGACTTTATGCGGCGGCAAAATATGTTACAACAAGAAAGGACATGGAGCTTGTTCAGCTTGTATCCTTCGGCTGCGGTGTTGATGCGATTACAACCGATGAGGTAAGAGAAATTCTTGAAAGCAAAAATAAGATTTACACTCAGATTAAGATAGATGAAATTACAAACCTCGGAGCAGTTAAAATCCGAATCCGCAGTTTGCTTGCTGCGCTTGAAAACGATTGATGAAAGGAAATTCTGTTATGGCAGAGTTGAAGTATGACAAAAAAACAGGTCGTTTGCTGTTTACAAAGCAGATGAAAAAGGAATACACAATCCTTATGCCCAATATGGCGCCTATTCATTTTAAAATACTTGAAAAGGTGTTCAACTACTACGGCTATAAGTCTGATTTGCTCGACACAACGGGTCCGGAGATTGCGCAGACAGGTCTTAAATATGTTCACAACGACACCTGTTATCCGGCTTTGCTGGTTATAGGTCAGTTCATCAATGCTCTGCAAAGCGGAAAGTATGATGTTCACAAGGTTGCCCTGATGATTACTCAGACAGGCGGCGGATGTCGTGCGTCAAACTACATTTTCCTTTTGAGAAAGGCTCTCAAAAAGGCAGGCTTTGAGTTCGTTCCCGTAATTTCGCTTTCATTCGGTATGGAGCACAACAGCGGTTTTTCGCTCACACTTCCGCTTATCCGCAGATTTGTCGGCGGTCTTGTGTACGGCGACCAGTTAATGCTGCTTTCAAACCAGACAAAGCCCTATGAGGTGAACAAGGGTGAAAGTATGGCGCTTGTTGATGAGTGGACGGATAAGATTTCCGATATGCTCATACAGGGCAAGGGCTACACTCTTGAAGAAATTGACGAAACTCTTGATAAAATTACAAAGTCATTCACAAAAATTGAGCTTAATAAAGTGCCGAAGGTTAAAGTCGGTATTGTCGGCGAAATCTATGTAAAATACTCCAAAATGGCTAACAACGGTCTTGAGGACTTTCTTGCAGATCAGGATTGCGAGGTTTGCGTACCCGGTCTTATGGGTTTTGCATCATTTAAGGTTGATAACCGTATTGAGGACTACAAGATGTTCGGAGGAAGCAGAGTTAAATACAAATTCTGTTCGATGCTTCTTAACTACCTCACAAAGCTTGAGGGACTTATGGTTGATGCGGCTGAAAAGTACGGCTTTGTTCCGCCTCACAGATATGCTCACACAAAGGAGCTTGTAAACGGTGTTATCGGCTACGGCAGTAAGATGGGCGAGGGTTGGTTGCTGACAGCCGAGATGATTGAACTTGCCGATACAGGCTATGAGAATATCGTATGCACACAGCCTTTCGGTTGTCTGCCGAATCATATCAACGGTAAGGGCGCAATCAGAAAGATTAAAGAAATCAGACCGAATGCCAATATCGTTACCATCGACTATGATCCGGGTGCGCCGAAGGTAAATCAGGAGAACCGTATCAAGCTGATGCTTGCTGTCGGCAAAGAGGAACTCAAGAAAAAGCTTGAGGCTGAAAAAAATGGCGAAAAAGCCGAATCGTCAGAGAAGTCAGAGAAAAAGTAATTTAATATCAATGCTTATGAGTCATCGCAGATGGCGGTGGCTTTTTTATTTTGCGGTAATATCAGGCAGAAAAAGCTAATACAATTTTACAGGGGTTTATCTCGTTTTTAAGGAAAAAATAAGTGTAAAAATCGGGGGATATTATGAAAAAACGACTTAAAGGATTTTTTCAAAGGCTTGCACGGTGGCTGAATGTGCGTGAAATGCGACAGCACAAGGTTAAGGCAGGCGTTTACATCATTATAAGGCTCATACTTGTGTCACTTTTGACTGCCGGCATTTTAAACGGAAAATGGGAGAATGTCATGACCTGCGTGTTAACGCTCGGACTGTTGATGCTTCCGTTGTTCATCGACCGAAAGCTGTCGGTAGCGTTGCCGAGTGTGCTTGAAACGATTGTTGTGCTGTTCGTGTTTGCGGCAAATGTTATGGGTGAGCTCGGTGCGTTCTACGAAAAGATTCCGATATGGGATTCATTGCTCCATACTGTGAACGGCTTTATCTGTGCAGGCGTTGGTTTTGGACTGACCGATATTTTGAACAGAAGCGAACGGGTGAAATTGAGCCTCTCGCCCATGTTCGTGTGCCTGTTTTCGTTCTGCTTTTCAATGACAGTCGGTGTTGTGTGGGAGTTTTTTGAGTTTGGTGCGGATATGCTTTTTGAAAAGGATATGCAAAAGGACACCGTAATCACGGCAATACATTCGGGCTTGATTTCGGGCAAGCCGAATGTGATAATGCACATCAGAGATATAACATCAACCGTTGTGAACGGTGAAAATCTCGGTATTAACGGTTACCTTGACATCGGTCTGATTGATACAATGAAAGATTTGCTTGTTAATTTTGTAGGAGCGGTAGTTTTTGACACCATAGGTTGGTTTTACCTGAAAGGAAGAAGTGCAGGATTTTTGCGGAATTTTATCCCAAGGAAGAAGTAGCGGCGATCACGGCGAGCCGCCGTTCCCAATTCGTGCAGACAGTAGCGGCGATCAGTGATCGCCAATCGTTTTGGTTGCAAAACCAAAACGAACAAACCACAAGTCAATTTTGTGGTATTATTATCTGTTAAAGCAATCATATAATGTCGAACCAATTTTACAATTGGTTCGATTGGCGGTCAATGACCGCCGCTACGGGAATGCACATTATTTTAAGACAAACAAAAGGCAGTCACATTGCCGTGACTGCCCTCTTGCTTTTGGTGATATTCTTATATAAAATTACTTATCTTCCTGAAGTGTGATTTCAACCTCACCGTCGCCCGATGATGAGCTGTAATATTTAACCTTGATTTTGTCCCCCGGCTTGTGGGTTTCAAGAATCGCATAAACATCTGCAAAGCTTGTAATTGTTTCGCCGTCAACCTCTGTGATGATATCGCCTTCTTTAAGGCTTGTGCCGTCACACGGACCGCCCGATACGATACTCTGAACATAAATGCCCTGCGGAATGTTGTAATTTGATGCCTGATCGGAGGTTACTGCAATGCCCGAAATGCCTATTTTTACTCTGCCTTCAACATAGCCGTTCTTTACAAGTGTGTCAACAATGTTTTTTACTGTCTGTGACGGAATTGCAAAGCCCATACCTTCGTAAGTTTCGGAAACAATCTTTGAAGTTGTAATTCCGACAACCTGACCGTAGTAGTTTACAAGCGGACCGCCAGAGTTGCCGGGATTGATTGCGGCATCGGTCTGAATGTACTTTGTAAGGCTTGATGTTGAAAGTTTTCTGTCAAGCGCCGAAATAACGCCCTTGGTTGTTGTGTTCTGATAGTCAAGACCGCCGGGGTTGCCGACTACGATAATATCCTGACCAACCTCAAGCTGTGACGAATCGCCGAATGTTGCAGGAGTAAGTCCCTTTGCATCGTCCATTTTGAGAACCGCAATATCGGTTCTTGAATCGTAGCCCACAACACCTGCCTTGTATTCCTTGCCGTCAGATGTTACAACTCTGATCGCATAGGCTGTTTTGCTGTTGCCGATTACATGAGCGTTTGTGATAACATAGCCGTCCTGTGAGAAGATAATTCCGCTTCCCTGTGAGGAGGCGGTTGTTGTGTCAGCCTGATCGGGTACATCGTCCGAGTAACAGAGAATGCCGACTACCGAGTCGGAAACCTTTTCTGACGCTTTTGCGGCTGTGTAGCTGTTGTTTGTTTTTGCGTCTTTCGGATTGCTTTCAAGCTTCATACCCGAGTAATCCTTGTTCACCTTGTCACTGTAGTCAGACTCATCGTGAGTTTTACCCTGCGAAGATGTGTTAGGAAGGGTTCCAAACGGTGTTGTGCTGTCTTCATTTGGAAGTCTGAACGAATTGCCCGAATCACTTCGGTCGTTGTTCAAATCTTCTTTTATGTCAGCCGAAAATCCGTACACCATCATGCCGATAAAACCGATTGTAAGAAGTGAACAGAGAACGATAATCAACGCAATTATTCCGCCCTTTGTTTTCTTTTGGGGGTACTGTGCGAACATCTGCGGATTGTATTGCTGATTGTATGTACCGTTGTTGCCGTAGGGAGGCTGTCCGTACATATTCTGCTGATACGGAGGTACATTCTGATTGTACCCTGTGTTGTTCTGATACTGGCCGTGCTGCTGACTGTTCTGATTATACTGCGGATTCTGTCCGCTGTAGGGATACTGACCGTAACCGTACTGCCACGGCTGAGCGTAGGTGTTCGGATTCGGATTTTGATTCTGCTGATACGGCGGAACATTTTCAGTCGGATTTGCATTGTTTGCCGTATTTTGATTGTTGTTGCCGAAAATATAATCACCGTACGGTGTGTTGCCGTTCTGCGGCTGAACATTCTGAGCCTGTTCTTCCTGTGTTTCGGGTTCGGAAACGGGAATTGTCTGTTCCGTGTTCATATTATTGTTTTGTACGGGCCTTTCGGTGAACGGCCTTTGCGGTTCAAACCCACCCATATTGTTGTTGTCAAAATTGTCCATAAAAGTTACTCCTACATTTATTTGTTACCGTGGGGTACAAACTGCGTTTGTCCTTAAGTAATGAAACAAAATTTTTTGCAAGCAAATTGCCGAAATGAACAAATATTTCGTAGTGGCGGATATCATCTGTCCCTACGGGATAGTTTACAAAAAATATTATCATACAACGCTTGACCAAAATCAAGTATTGTAATTTACATTTATATTATACCTTTTCACAAAATCAAAATCAACCTTGTTGTGTTACGGAAGTGTGAGTTTATTTTGAAAGTTTAGTGATAATTGACTAAAACAGGACAAAATGAAGAATTTTTCGACTAATTGTTAAAATTTTCACTAAATCTTCTTTTTAGGTCTTTATATTTTCAAAAATATATTGTATAATAAACTTAAATCGGCAGGTGGGGACGCTTGTCTGCTGAAATTTTTTAAAAAAGGAAGATTAAAATGCCATTAGTAAACGCTAAAGAAATGCTTACAAAAGCAAAGGCAGGCCACTATGCAGTAGGTCAGTTCAACATCAACAACCTTGAATGGACAAAATCAATTCTTTTAACAGCACAGGAACTCAACTCACCTGTTATCCTCGGTGTATCTGAGGGTGCCGGTAAATATATGTGCGGCTACAAAACAGTCGTTGGTATGGTAAACGGTATGCTCGAGGAACTCAACATCACAGTTCCTGTTGCTCTCCACCTTGACCACGGTTCATATGAAGGCGCTAAGAAGTGCATCGAAGCCGGTTTCAGCTCAATCATGTTCGACGGTTCACACTATCCGATCGAAGAAAACATTGAAAAAACAAAGGAACTCGTTGCAACTTGTAACAAGCTCGGTCTTTCACTTGAGGCTGAGGTTGGTGCAATCGGCGGCGAGGAAGACGGCGTAGTCGGCATGGGCGAATGCGCAGATCCTAAGGAATGCAAAATGGTTGCAGACCTCGGCGTAACAATGCTCGCAGCAGGTATCGGTAACATTCACGGTAAGTATCCTGCAAACTGGAAGGGCCTCAGCTTTGAAACTCTTGACGCTATCCAGCAGCTTACAGGCGAGATGCCGCTCGTTCTCCACGGCGGTACAGGTATCCCTGCTGACATGATCAAGAAGGCTATCTCACTCGGCGTTTCAAAGATCAATGTTAACACAGAGTGCCAGCTTGCATTTGCAGCAGCTACAAGAAAGTACATTGAAGAGGGCAAGGATCTCGAAGGCAAGGGCTTCGATCCAAGAAAGCTCCTCGCTCCCGGTGCAGAGGCTATCAAGGCTACTGTTAAGGAAAAGATGGAACTCTTCGGTTCGGTTAACAAGGCTTAATTGTAAGCACGCAAACTTAATCTTTACAAAAATTTCAGGGACAGCAAAACGCTGTCCCTGTTTTTATGTTCTGTTTGGTTAACTCAGTTGTATTATAAGACGGTTGTAAAGTCAATTGTTACGTCAAAACGGATTGTAATTGTCACTTTAAAACATAAATCGGGTTGACAAATGCGATAATCGGTACTATAATAATTGTCAACCGATAAAATAATTTGGTTGACAATCTGCAAAACAAAAGAAGCGGTTTTGCAAAGGAGAGGTAATTTTATGACAGAAGCAAAAACAAACAGTAAATCAAAAAGTAATGTATTAAGCCTTGTGTATATGGCGATGTTCGTCGCAATCATCACAGTGTGTGCACAGATTCAGATTCCGATGACAGTTCCGTTCACACTTCAGACTCTCGGCATCTTTATGGCGGCGGCTATGCTCGGTTGGAAAAGAGGACTCATCAGCGTTGCGGTTTATGTTCTCCTCGGTGCAATCGGTGTTCCCGTGTTTGCAGGATTCTCAGGCGGAATCGGCGTTCTCGGCGGTCCGACAGGCGGTTATATCATCGGTTTTCTCTTTACGGCACTTATTGTTGGACTTATGACTGATTTTCTCGGCAGAAAGCTTTGGGTGCTTGCGGTTTCAATGGTTGCAGGTCTCGCAGTATGCTACCTTTTCGGTACAATCTGGTTTATGATTGCAATGCACACAGACTTTGTTGCCGCACTTCTCACCTGCGTTGTTCCGTTCCTTCTTGCAGATGCTGCAAAGATTGTTGTTGCAACAGTTTTGGTGAATCGTCTTGACAAAATCGTTAAGCTTTAAGTTCAGACCGCACCACAGCCTTTGTGTGCAGTTTTTTGAAGGCAAGGGTTACAGCGATGAATTTGTCTGCGGAATGGCAAAAATAGTGTCGGTTCTTGAAAATAACAACGCAAACCTTACGCTTACGGGCGGTTGTGACGAAATTTGTTCATCGTGTCCGAACCGTGACAACGGTAGCTGCGATGTTACGGGCAAGGCGTCATGCTATGACAAAAGATGTCTTGATTTACTCGGAATGAAAATCGGCGATACTGCCGATTGGAAAGAGCTTTCGAAAATTGCAAGAGAAAATATAATTTTAAAAGACAGGCTTTCGCAGGTGTGCGGCGACTGCAAATGGTCGCATATATGCCGTGATAAAGCCGATAAAATGAAAAGTCTTCATTAATCCTCATAGATATATCATGATAAAAGACCTCACGAATTTCGTGAGGTCTTTTGCGTTAATTTACTTTATTTTTGTCAATAGGAATATTATGTTCATTACAAAAATCTATGTATGCTTGTTCAAGTAATTTAAAGTCACAGCTGTTATGAACAAGTCTATCGTTTACTTTGTTTGTGATACGATAGTAGGTGTTTTGTGCTTGCTTTTTAATTTTATCTCTATATTTGTTACAAAAAGCAAGTTCTTTTCTGATTCTTTCTCTTCGTGTGTTGTTGGTAATTCCGTTGATATTCAACATATTGATGCACTTATGTGGAATAGGTAACATATAGGCAAATCTTAATGTTGCATACTCATTACAGTATTTATCGTTTTTTGGTTTGATTTGTATATCGTCCTGTCTATTGTGTTGTTTTGATGATATAGGTACAAAGTAGTCAATTCTGTTAATGTTGAGAACCGTCCCATAGAAAAACTTGTTGTTACCGCTTCTATAATTAACATTAGGTACTCTTGTAAATCCACGGACTGAAGTTTCGTATTGTTTAAGATAATCAATGTATTCCAAGTCTACATTGTAAAATGCGATTTTCATATTCTACCTCATTAAAAATAAAAGCGGGCAAAGAGTACCCGCTTTTTGATTACTTTTA
Source organism: Ruminococcoides intestinale (assembly GCF_040095935.1). Lineage (NCBI taxonomy): Bacteria > Bacillati > Bacillota > Clostridia > Eubacteriales > Oscillospiraceae > Ruminococcoides > Ruminococcoides intestinale. The sequence continues at coordinate 231,734 of NZ_JBBMFQ010000002.1, forward strand.
CACTCGCACTTTTACAAGCGGCGAAACGCTCAACGATAAAAACACTCGCACTTTTACAAGCGGCGAAACGCTCAACGATAAAAACACTCGCTCTTTAAACAAGTGGCGAAACACTCAACGATAAGATGAGTAATCAAACATCTATCACAGTTATTATATGCTATAAAATTAAAAAAATCAAGGTGTTATCCAAAATTAAAATAATAAAACTTTGCCGATATTTTAAGCAAATTTTGATAAAAAATACTTTATTGAGTAATATTGTTTTTTGTTTTGCTCCTTATTTCAGACGAGCGAACACGGTTCGCCGTTACATTGAAATTGAATGAACAATTACAATGCTACGCTCTGGCATTAAAGTATTTGACTTAAAAAACTATCTTCACGAATGAAAATATTGACTTTTGGAGGAAATTGGATTATTATTTAAACTGTATAACTTTAAGTATGCTTATTTTTAAGATATATGATTTGCAAAGGAGTTGAAAAAAGTGCCGGATCTTTCGATAATTTTCGATATGGGTGTTGTTGCACTGCGTTTTCTTATGCCTGTTTATGCAATAATAATTGTGTACCAGTGCTTTGCCGCAATGCGCCGTCGCCGCCGTCCCGAAACTCCTTTGATTTCACTTTTGAACCCTGCAACGGGCGAGATGCTCCCCGTGCTTTTCTGGGAAAATTCAATCGGCAGAAGTAAAAGCAGTGATGTAACCGTTGATGACCCGACAGTTTCAAGAAATCATTGTGTACTCCTTCGCCGTAAAGACGGTTGGTATGTAAGCGATACCGACTCAAAGAGCGGCACAATGCTCAACGGCAAAAGAACAAGAGGCAGAGCAAAGGTGCTTATTGACGATACAATAACAATAGGCGGTACAAGCCTTATAGTAAAAAGAGGCGAGGAGTTCCAACAGCCGTTGCAGTCGAGCTGGTTTTTCTCAAAGGTCAGCGATAAGCCTGCAATGAAATCGTGGAAGCTTATGCTTCTTATTACATTTTTTCACTTCTTTATGTGCGTTCAGGCAATGTTCTGGAATGACGGCACAAATACAATGGCTCCGCTCGTGCTGTTCGGCGCTCTTGCGGCTGTTGAATGGGGATTCTTCTTTATCTCCTATTTTGTAATCCGCAGAGTAAATTTCGAGCTTGAATCGCTTGCCCTGTTTTTGACGGGCATAGGCGTAATGATGCTTATCAGACAGTCGGAACGCTCGGCTTATGTTCAGCTTGTTGCCGCCGCAATAGGTATGATTTTCTTCTGCATAATCATCAAGCTGATTGAAGATCCCGATAAGGTAAATAAACTCAGACTTCCGGCAATGATTTGTGCGGTCGGTCTTTTGGGCGTAACAATTGTATTCGGTAAGATTACAAACGGCGCCGCCAACTGGATTTATATCGGCTCGTTTTCATTTCAGCCGTCAGAGCTTGCAAAGATTATTTTCATCTTTATCGGCGCAAGTTCGCTTGATGTGTTGATGACAAAGAAGAACCTGCTTGAGTACATTATCTTCTCGGCAGTCTGCGTCGGCCTTTTGGCTCTTATGGGTGACTTCGGTACTGCGCTCATCTTCTTTGTAACATTTTTGCTCACAGCGTTTATGCGCTCGGGCGATTTCAAGACGATTATTCTTGCTGTTGCCGCCGCAATTTTCGGCGTAACCTTTGTCCTCAAGTTTAAACCGTATGTTGCCGACCGTTTTTCGGGCTGGCGTCATGTGTGGGAACATACTCAGGACAACCTCGGTTATCAGCAGGCAAGAGTTCTCACATATATGGCAAGCGGCGGACTTTTCGGCGTAGGTATCGGCAACGGTTTTTTAAAGCAGGTTGCCGCATCCGAAAGTGACCTTGTTTTCGGACTTGTTTCGGAAGAAATGGGAGTTATCGTTGCGTTCACACTTGCCGTGGCAGTAGGTGCAATGTTTATTTATGCAAGGGCAATTACAACCCGAAGCAGAAGTACCTTTTATTCAATTTCAGCGTGCTGTGCGGCAGGACTTTTTGTCGTTCAGCTTTCTCTCAATGTTTTCGGTGCAACCGATGTTCTTCCGCTTACAGGCGTAACATTTCCGTTTGTGTCTGCCGGCGGTTCAAGTATTATGTCTTGTTGGGGACTTGTTGCATTCATCAAAGCCGCAGACGAGAGAACTTATTCGGTAAAAAGATAAGTTTAGTAAATTGAAAACTTGTTTTTCATATATGTACTTTGGTATTAAATAAAATTAGTGCCTTTACTTGCGGGCGTCCAATGAACGCCCCTACTGATACACAGGGAGGTGTAAGGTTTGAAAAAAATACTTCGCAGAAGTACACTTATATATATAGTGGCGCTTGCGTTTATCGGCGGACTCGGCTATCTTGCCTTTGAGCTTGTAACAGGGGCAGACGACTGGGTTGATCAGGCATATAATGCGCATATAGCAGGTGACGGCGGCCTTGCACAGGCAGGAGCGATTTATGACCGCAACGGCACGGCTCTTGCACAGACGGTTGACGGTAAAAGAGTTTATAACGAAAGCGAGAGCGTAAGAAAATCTCTGCTTCATGTTGTCGGTGATGACAGCCTTAACATTTCAACGGCTGTTCAAAGTATGTATCGTTCTCAGCTGATAGGCTATAACCTTGTTTTCGGACTTAATATGCCGGAATCATTGCGTGCTTCTCACGATATAAAGCTGACAGTCGATTCCGCAACCTGTGCGGCTGCTTATGATGTTCTTGCAGCTTATAACAAAAAAGGTGCCTGTGTAATATATAACTACAAAACAGGCGAGGTTATCTGTTCCATAAGCACAATGGCTTACGATCCGCAGGCTCCTCCCGAAATTACCGAGGACAACGAAAGCGAATACGAGGGCGTTTATCTTGATAATGTGCTTTCGTCAACCTTTACTCCGGGTTCAATCTTCAAAATCGTTACATCTGCGGCGGCAATCGAGAATATTCCCGACCTTTATGACCGCACTTGGGTTTGTAACGGAAGTGAGAACATAGGCGGAAGTGAAGTTACCTGTACGGAAACTCACGGAACGCTGACATATAAAGAGGCAATGGCACATTCCTGCAATATTGTTTTTGCAAAGCTTGCCGTTGAACTCGGAAGTGACACAATGACAAAAACTGCCGAGAAAATCGGCATTAACAGCTCCTTTGATGTTGACGGAATTAAAACCGCAAAAGGTTCATATGATGTCAGCGATGCCAATGAAAACCAGCTTGGCTGGTCGGGTGTAGGTCAGTATAATGACAAGGTAAACCCGATGCAGATGGCAATCATCTGCGGTGCAATCGCAAACGGCGGTAAGGCTACAAACCCTACCCTTATCAAAGATGAGTCCATACTCTCCGCACTCGGCATAAACTACAAGAGCAGCGGACAGGAGCTTTTTTCATCCGATACGGCGGCAAAGCTTGATGATGTTATGAGATACACCGTTTCGGATTACTACGGCGACAACCTTTTCGGCGGACTTACAGTCTGTGCCAAAACAGGTACGGGTGAAGTCGGCGATGATAAGAACCCTAACGGCTGGATGGTCGGCTACTCAAAAGATGAGGACTGCCCTCTCGCCTTTGCCTGTGTTGTACAGGATTCGGGTTTCGGCTTCCAATATGCCGGTCCCGTGGTTGAGGCCGCAATGATTCAGGCTGCAAAAAGCCTTGGAGCGTCTGCGGTGCAGTAAATTAAAATTATATTATTGAAAATACAGTTTGACCGATTTTTTCGGTACATTGAAAGGAAGAACCCTGATGAATTTTTTAAAGGCTATGTTCGGCAACTACAGCAAGCGTGAAGTTAAGCGTGTGCAACCAATCTGTGACAAGGTGCTTGCACTCGAAGATAAATATGCGGCTATGAGCGAAAGTGAACTCAAGAACCAGACAACAATTCTTAAAGAAAGACTTGCCAACGGCGAAACAACAGACGATATTCTCCCAGAAGCATTTGCAACCTGTCGTGAGGCAGGCTGGAGAGTGCTTGGTATGAAGCACTTCCCCGTTCAGATTATCGGTGGTATCGTTCTTCACCAGGGCAGAATCGCCGAGATGAAAACCGGTGAAGGTAAAACCTTGGTTGCTACCCTCCCTGCATACCTCAACGCTCTTACAGGCGAAGGTGTTCACATTGTAACAGTCAACGATTACCTTGCCCGTCGTGACTCAGAGTGGATGGGCAAGCTTTACAGATACCTCGGTCTTTCGGTCGGCCTTATCTGCCACGATCTCGATAACGAGGGCAGAAAAAAGGCTTATGCCGCAGACATTACATACGGAACAAACAACGAACTCGGTTTTGACTACCTCCGTGACAACATGGTAGTTTACAAGGAAAACAAGGTTCAGCGCCCGCACGCATTTGCAATTGTCGATGAGGTTGACTCAATCCTCATTGATGAGGCGAGAACTCCTCTTATTATTTCGGGTAAGGGCGACAAGTCAACAGACCTTTACGCAAAGGCTGACGCTTTTGCAAAAACTCTTAAAGTTCAGCGTTTTGCAGAACTTGATGCAAAAGAGGATATGGAGGAATATTACAAGGAAAACGACATTGATTATGTTGTTGATGAAAAGCAGAAAACAGCAACCCTCACACAGAGCGGTGTTAAGAAAGCCGAAGAATTTTTCGGTATTGAAAACCTTACCGATCCCGATAACCTTACAATTCAGCACCATGTAAATCAGGCTATCAAGGCCAACGGCGTTATGAAGCTTGATGTTGACTATGTTGTTAAGGACGGCGAAGTTATCATCGTTGACGAATTTACAGGTCGTCTTATGTACGGCCGTCGTTTTAACGAAGGTCTTCACCAGGCTATTGAGGCTAAAGAGGGCGTAAAGGTTCAGAGCGAAAGCAAGACTCTTGCTACAATCACATTCCAGAACTACTTCCGTCTTTACAAAAAGCTTTCGGGTATGACAGGTACTGCTCAGACAGAGTCGGAAGAATTCCAGGAAATCTACAAGCTTGATGTTGTTGAAATTCCTACAAACAAGCCTGTTTTAAGAAAAGACCTCCCCGATTCGGTTTATAAGACAGAAAACGGCAAGTTCCACGCTGTTATTGACGCAATTGTTGAGGCTCACGAAAAGGGACAGCCTGTCCTTGTCGGTACAATTTCAATTGAGAAGTCGGAGCTTCTTTCAAAAATGCTCAAAAAGAGAGGCATTAAGCACAATGTCCTCAATGCAAAACAGCATGAAAAAGAGGCTGAAATTGTTGCTCAGGCAGGTAAACTCGGTGCGGTAACAATCGCAACCAACATGGCAGGTCGTGGTACCGATATCATCCTCGGCGGTAACGCAGAGTATATGGCAAAAGCCGCAATGCGTAAGCAGGGCTTTACAGAGGAGCTTATTGAAGAAGCTACAGGTTATGCGGAAACCGATGATGAAGAAATCATCAATGCAAGAAATACATTCAGAGAACTGAATGACAAGTATAAGGAAGAAATTAAGGGCGAGGCTGAAAAGGTAAGAGAGGCCGGAGGTCTTTACATTATGGGTACGGAAAGACACGAGTCACGCCGTATTGATAACCAGCTCCGTGGTCGTGCAGGCCGTCAGGGCGATCCGGGTGTCAGCCGTTTCTTCCTCTCAACCGAGGATGACCTTATGCGTCTGTTCGGCGGTGACAGAATGAAAATGATGATGGAGCGTATGAATGTTGCCGAAGATATGCCTATTGAGAACAAAATGCTCACAAGTATTATCGAAGGCTCACAGGAAAAGGTTGAGCTTCGTAACTTCGGCATTCGTAAGGATGTCCTCCAGTACGATGATGTTATGAACAAACAGCGTGAAATCATCTACGGTCAGCGTGATCAGGTTCTTAACGGTGAGGATCTCCACGAAACAATCCTCAAAATGGTTGAGGATACAATCGCAACTTCAATCAAGCAGTACCTCCCCGAAGGTCCTGCAGAACATTGGAACTTCCAAAGCCTCAAGGATTATTACGCAGGCTGGCTTATCAGAGATGATTCTAAGTACGATTTCAGTCTTGAGGATCTTGAAGATATGGAACCCGAAGAGATTCAGAAGATGCTCGTTGATGATGCTCTTGAAATCTACAAGGAAAACGAAGAACTTCTTCCCGAGGAAACAATCCGTGAGATGGAGCGTGTTTACCTCCTCAAGAATGTTGATACACATTGGATGGATCACATTGACAATATGGATCAGCTCAAGAGCGGTATCAGACTTCGTTCATACGGTCAGCACGATCCTGTTGTTGAGTACAGAGTTGAAGGCTTCGATATGTTTGATGAGATGATTGAAAGCATTCGTGAAGATACTGTCAAGATGATGCTCATTATGCCAAAGCGCGTTTATGAGATTCAGAAAAGACAGGATGCAATTGCAGCGGCAAAGAGAGCAGCTCAGAGGGCTGCCGCAGCGGCACAGTCTGCATCCGATGATGAAGAAGCTGTTGAACAGTCGGACGCCGTAAAGCAGGCGCTTCACCGTGAGCAGGTTGCTCAGCCTACAGAAACTTCTGCAGACGGTACGGATTCTGTCAACAAGACTATCCGTAAGGGCAAGAAAATCGGCAGAAACGATCCCTGTCCGTGCGGCAGCGGTAAAAAGTACAAGAAGTGCTGCGGCAGAGATCTTTAATATGTTTGCATAAAGCGGTTTGTATAATTGCGATTTAAGTGAATTACATTTTGAAGGGCAGAGAGCAATACTCTGCCCTTTATTTGTGCCGAATTTTCAAGGTATTCGGTGATTAATTTGATGAGATATAGATATTGATTATAAAAATATATCTGAAAAATTCTGCAAAATGCTGGTTTTGGGGCATTTTATGTTAAAAAACAACAATCGCAAAATAATACATATTTCTACACGCGCAGCTTGGAGTAAACTTGCATAAAAATTTTTGATATTTTTGAAAAAAGAATTAAAAACCAACAAATTTAGTGCCGAAATGGACTTTTTAACTGCCTGTTAAGGTTATACAATGGGCATAATTTATCTTAAACACAAAAAATGGCGATAAATAAGTAATAAAATCACATTATGGTCAAAAATATTAAATTGTATTCGCAGATATGCAAAATAACCAAAAGCATTACCCGAAGTTTGGTTATATTGCCTCTACAAAAGTGCAATAAAATATTATATAATTGTATGCAAATCAAAAAGAAGAACAAATTCAAAAATTTACGTTTCATAATTAGTTGGCAGATATATTGGACTGTTCTATGCAGTCCTGTTTAATTGTACTTTGACTGCCAAAACAAAGTAATCGGCAATGAAGGAGAAGAAAAAATTATGAAATTAGGTAAAAAGCTTTGCAGAACCGTAAAGAAAAGCTTTTCCCTTGTGCTTGCACTTACCATCATGCTTTCGGTATGTGCCGTGTCGGGTATGTCGCTTAATGTATTTGCGGCAACATCTTCGGGACAGAAGATTTATATTAACCTGACCAAGAATAAGGAATGGAAAGATTTTTCTTCTGTTACATATCGTTTTGCTAAGGATGACGGCACGGTTCTCAGTACGGGTACTGTAAGCAAAAATTCTTCGGGAGTTTTTGAAACCACTGCACCATCCGGTGCAACAAGAATTGAGCTTTCTTCGGGGGTTAAATTTACTCTTCCTGGAAAGACTGTTGCAAGCGATTCCCGTCGTATCTATCTTCATAACAGTAACACCTATAACGAAGCTTATGCATATTCTTGGGTAACCGATACTGACTGCAATGGAAAGTGGCCCGGTGTTGCAATGAACAAGCTCACATCTTCGGACAGCGATTACTACTATGTGGATGTTAAGTCATCCTATAAATATGTAATCTTCAACAGCAGGGGAGAAAAACAAACAAGCAACCTCAGTATTAACGATTCATACAGTACCGATAATGCTCTTTATGACGCCTCAAAAAGTCAGTGGACTAACCCGTTCATCAAGACTCTCGACCTTTCGGGTACTTCGGGCGACACGGAATTTTATCTTACAACTGACGGCTCGTTCAAAGAAAGTAAATACCTTTCTGTTGAAGCTCCCGACAAACAGTCAAAGGCAACATATAAAACAGTTTATGTTTCAAACGATGACTGGAAGTCGCTTACAAAGGTTTATGCAACTTTTGACTACAACGATGCCTATGAAGGAACAGTTGAGCTTACACAAACCACGGTAAACGGTCATGTGGTGTTCAGCGGTAAAATTCCGACAGATGCGGTTTTAAGATTCCATCCGCAAAAATCTAATCTCAATGGTGCATCTTCCGCAACTTCATATCCGACAGGTTCGGGATATGATTATTTGGGCTACAGCGAGAACACGGCTACATATGTTAAGACAGCCAGAGGCGAAAGCTGGACAAAATTCTCGGAAATAGGCAATGTAGACTATAACGCTGTTGTTGAAAATTCATTCTCAAATAATCCTAACATAGTAGGCGTTGACGCAACATACTTTGACTACTGGTCGGACATGGAGCAGGAGAAAGGGTATCTTCAGTGTCAGGGTAATGGCAATATGTATGACTATTGGTATCAGTTTGATAACTTCAACAGCTACATAAGCAACATTGCTTTAAACTATAAGTCGGACTGGAAGTATCCTCTCTACTTCGGCAATATGTATAAGGGTAATGAACACTACGAAACGTTTGAGACTCACGCAAAAGGACTTACAAACATCAACAATTATGATGATAACTATTACTATGCAGTAAACAACTCCAACGGTATGAAATGGGATGGCGGTAATTATAACCAGTCCTTACAGGGTCTTATGTACAACAGGCTTGACAGCAAGGGCGATCTTCAGGTTATAAATGGTGTCAAGGCTCCTTACTTTGATGCTGAGGCACTTTCAACCGCTACATATGATGGCTCAAGAGTTGCCAATGTTTATAAGTCATCTTTCCCGTTCCGTACAACTACTGACAGTGCAGGCGTTACTACTTATGAATTTACTTCAAAGAGTGCAGCCGATAACATCTACTTCACATGGAACGGCCTCACACCTACAAAAATTAACTACGGTGCGGATAAGAAGTATGGAATTCTCGATGACCTGGGTAGCTTCGGCGGCACCAACGGTTATGGTATTTTCCCATTCAACAATACTTCGGCTACATCATCGGGCAAGGGTACTAACGATAACCTTGACTATGGTTTCGGTATCAGACTTGATATAGACTTTAGAGTTCCTGCAAAGGGTAAACTTGCAAACAACGAAGATGTAACCTTTAACTTCACCGGTGACGATGACCTTTGGGTTTATATCGGCGAAGATTCAACAGGCGCTGATGCAGAGCTTGCTCTCGACCTCGCTGGTGACCATAAAGAGGCAAGCGGTTCAATTAACTTTAATTCAATGACCGCAACAGCCGACAATGTATTTGCCGACTACTCACCTTCATCATCGTCGACAAAACTTACAGTTCCGAGTGATGAGTTTTGGGTTAAGACAGGTAATTATACAGACTTCTGTTTGAATGTTTGGCAGGATAAAGAAGTTGCTACACTTAATGACGGTGCATATTTTGTAAAACCTTATGAAACATCAGATGGTTTTTACAAATTCAAAAAGTCAAAACTTGGCAACAATACAAACGCTATCTTCTGTAAGTGGCAGAATATAAGGGACGGCATGCTTACAAAAGAGCTTACTCTTTCAGACCTTTACGGTAAAATGTGGAACGGTGACGGCACTCCGTATTCTGCAGACGTTTCGTCACATCCTACAAACCTTGGCACAGTTTCAAAGACAATCAACAATGGTGTTCAGCTTGATCCTAACAAGACATACCATATGGTAGTATTCTATATGGAGCGTGGTGAGGCTGAATCTAACTTCTCAGTAAACTTTACAATGACACCTGCCAACAATGACCTCAAGGTTACAAAGGCACTTGATACAGGCGATGTTGTTTCTGAAATTTCAGATGACCTCAAAGCTAATGAAACTTTTGATTATACAATCAAAGAGAACGGCAATGATACCTCCGGTAAAGGCTACAAGCTTACAAAATCAGACGAAAGCACAAGCAGTGAAACTCTTTCAAACAGCGGTTTCACACTTAAAGATGATTATATGGCTGACTTTGACAACTCATTCAAGACCGGCAACGATATGACGGTTGACGAGTCAACAGACAGCAGTAAGCTTAAATACACAACGAACTGGGAACTTGTGAACAACAGAGTCGGTTCAATAATCAAGAGCGGTTCAACTACGAACTCGGCATTCAATCTTGCGGATCCCGCTGATGAAAGTGCTTATGCACAGCTCCAGCTCGACTATACCAACAAGATAGTGACAGCACCTCTTGAAATTTCAAAGAATGTTGTTGATGAAGACGGTACAACCGACTACGACACAAGTCAGCAGTTTACATTTGCAATTGCTCTCGACTTTGACGGCAACGGTTCAACCTATGACTACAAGACCTATCCTCTTGAGTATCAGCTCAAAGAGGAGGGTGCAAGTGATTATTCAAGCACAGTTTACCGTACATCCTTGGACGGTTCGTTCACAATCAAAAAGGGCGAAAGCATTAAGCTTCTCAATATTCCTGTAGGTGCAACTTATAAGATTACAGAGAAAACCGTTACAGGTTATATTCCCTATAAAGTAGGCGATCAGAGTTTCAACGGTACATTCGTCGGTACTCTTGCGGAAGCAGGAAATGTGCTTGACTTTGTCAATAAGGTTAATCCTACAAACTTTGCTGTTTCGGTAAATAAGACTCTTGACGGTCAGCCTTACAGCGGCAGCAAGTTCGTTTATACATTGACAGGTCTTGAATCAATGGATACAACAAAACAGGATACTGACGGCAATACTATCAAGACAAACAGCACAGCATTAGTTTCCAAGAAATCGGCAACACCTGACGCAAGCGGTAAGGTTGAATTCAAAGACCTCAGCTTAATCAATGTGGGTGTTTACAGATTTAAGATTACCGAGGCTCTTGCCGAGGGCGAAAATGCATCCGATTATAAAATGGATACAAACACCTGGCTTGCCGAGATTGAATTTCTTGAAGGCGGTGAAGTAACGCCGCCTAAGTATATTAAGGTTAAGAACTCAGATATTGAAGGCAAAACCGATGCTCAGCTTGCAACTTACTTCAACAATTCTTCTCCTGTTGAAAAAGCCGTGTTTGAAAATGAAACCACACACGGAAGTGCAACAGTAAACAAGAAGAATCAGACAGGCGGTAATGTAAGTGATACGGAATTTGCTGTGATGAAGGTATCTCGTGAGGGTATCTTTACTGCAGATGATATCAATACAATCATTAAAGATGCCACAAAAGATGCCACAATGAAAACTCATATGACTTCTAAAAATACAGACAGGAACGGTAAGGCTGTGTTTGACAATCTGACAATCTTCAAGGACGGTCAGGGCGAGTTTACAAAAACAAACGGTAATGTTGTATGGAGCGACAGTTCCGACAATTATATATCAGGTACTTCAACATATCAGACATACTGTCTGTTTGAGTACAAACCGTCAGCGGGTTACACCCCGAACTACACACTTTCCTACTTCACACTTCCTGTTGAGGGTAAGTACGATGTTACATATGATTATGTTGACGGCGCAATTACAATGCCTTCGGCAAGCGGTGACGGAATGAACGGTTATTTTGTTCTCGGTGTATCGGTTGCAGGACTTGCGGTGACAATGTTCACGGGTTACGCAATCTATTACGGAAAAGGTCGTAAAAAACGCAGAGCAAGACGCAGAAAGTAACCCAATATGATTTAACTTGTTAGAACAGGTGATTTTTTAATCATATGTTTCTTTCATAGAAAACCTCTTTGACTGCTACGGACACCGTTGTTAGCCGGTGTCCGCCATGCAGCCACCCCAACCCGTTTAACCATTTGGTTAGAATATAATTACATATATTAAATCAAACACAAAGGAGAAAGAAAAATGAAAACTACAAAGAAAATCTTTGCAGCAGTTCTCGCAGTAATGATGATCGCTCTCATGATTCCATTCTCAGCAAGCGCTGCAACAAGCGATGCTTATAACGCATTTATCAAGGGCAAGAACGGCTTTACAGTAAATGTTTATAAGGTAGCAAAAATTGACACAACAACAGGCGAATATACAGAAATCCAGGGTGGCACAGCTGTTGAAACAGCTCTCAAGACTTGGAAAAATGCATCAGGTAACGATTCAAAGGCTCTTCTCGAGGCTTGCGAAAATACAACATTTGCAGACAGCAAGGGTGACCACACATTCGCTTCTGACGAAGATGTTTACAACTTCGGTACAAATGAAGCAGGTGTTTACTATGTTAAGGTTACAGGCCAGCCTGCTGAAACAAGCGTAAAGAAAAAGGGCGGCGCTCTCTTTGCTCTTCCTGAGGGCACAAAGACAACTCAGGGTTCAGCAGAAGCTCCAATCGAACTCAAGATTAACACAGGTGCAGTTGAAGTTTCTAAGGAAATCGTTGGTGGCGACATCGATACTAAGAGCACAACTGCTTCTGCAGGCGACACAGTAACATTTAAGCTCACAGCTTCAGTTACAGGTTCTAAGGAAGTTCCGCTTACTGAATACACAATCCACGATAACCTTTCAGGTAGCTTCGACACTCCTGCTGTAACAGAAGTTAAGGTTGACAACACTAAACTTTCAACTTCAGATTACACAGTAGATGCTTCATCACAGTCAGATATTAAGATTTCTCTTTCAGAGTCTTATCTTAAAGCTGCTAAGGAAGGCACAAACGACTTCTATGCAAGTTCAGATGTTACTGTAACACTTACAGCAGTTCTTAAGGACACAGCTGTTTCAGGCAACACTGCAACAGACAACAGCAACAGCGACAGCCTTACATACACAAATGTATACGGTCAGACTGAAAAGTCCGGTGAAACAGTATATGTTTACACATTCGACCTTCCTGTATTCAAGTATGATGGCACAACAGATAACAAGACGGGTCTTGGCAATGCAACATTTGAACTCAAGACAAAAGAGGGCACATTGATTGACACTAAGACAACAGACAGTAGCGGTAATGTTACATTTGCAAAGCTCGCTGCAGGTACATACAAGGTTAAGGAGACAGTAGCCCCTGCAGGTTACAACCTCAACTCTTCTGAGTACACAGTTGTTATTAGCACAACAGGTGTTATCACAGTTACAGTTGACGGTAATTCAAGCACAGTAAATCAGGTAGAAGTTCCTGATTATCCTGTAACAGTTCCTTCAACAGGTGGTATGGGTACAATGATGTTCTATGTTGGCGGTGCAGCACTTATCGCTTGTGCAGGCGTTCTCCTCTTTGTTCTTAAGAGAAAGAAAGCAGCAAAATAATTAATCGAATATCTTTATCTTAAAATCTGTGGTATATGTAATTTTCAGGGGATGCGGCAACGCATCCCTGTTCTATTTACAGAAGAGCTGTAGAGGCGGATGAATATTTATGTTTATATAATATGTTTTGATGTGATGAAAATTGTGTATTGTCTGTAGGAGAAAACCATTACATTTTTACAGTCGGGCATAATATGTTTTTTATATTACAAACTGTCTTCCCGACATTAATTTTCCGTTTTCCATTTTCAATTTTACATTTAACTAAACCTTTCGCTCGGGCATAAATGTTTTTTGACATTACAAACTATCTTCACGAACTGGGAACGGCGGCTCACCGTGCTACAGATTTGTGAGAACAATTGTAATGTTACGCTCGGGCATAAATGTTTTTTAACATTACAAACTATCTACACGAACAGGGAACGGCGGCTCGCCGTGCAGTTGCGATAAATAGTAAAATATAGTATAATAACAACGGAACAAAAACACGCAGAAAAGGAAAATTTTATGAAACGAAAGCTGTCAATTTTACTAATAGCTTTAATATTTGTTGCAGGAATCGGCATAATGAGCTATCCGCTTGTCAGTTCCGCAATTAATAACTATGTCAGTAGAAGCAGGGTTAAGGAGTACACCGACAGGGTTGCTCAGATGCCGAGTGAGAAAACTCAAAAAATGTTTGAAGAGGCGACAAAGTACAATAACAGCCTTTCAAATAATATGATAATTACCGACCCATTCGATGAAAAGGCTTTTCAGAAAATCGGTGCAAATTATGAGAAAACTCTCAATATTGATGATAACGGTCTTATCGGCTATATTGATGTGCCGAAAATCAATGTTTATCTGCCGATTTATCACGGCACAAGCGAAGAGATTCTTTCCAAAGGTGCAGGGCATCTTCAAAACACTTCCCTGCCTGTCGGCGGTGCAAGCACACATTCCGTAATTTCTGCCCATTCGGGTTTTCCGGGAGAAACTTTCTTTGATTATCTCACTGATATGAAAGTAGGCGATGAATTTTATGTTCATATTCTCGACAGAACGCTGAAATATGAGGTTGATCAAATCGAAGTTGTTCTTCCCTCGGAAATCAATTCCTTGCGAATTGTTGACGGTGAAGACCTTGTAACGCTCCTCACCTGTACCCCATACGGCATTAATACTCACAGACTTCTCGTGCGTGGCAAGCGTGTCGATTATGACGATACAAAGTATATTGAAACGGGCGAGTCGCTTGCAAAGTTTGACAACGGTTACATATTCTTTCTCGGTTACAAAATCCCTTATGCAGTCGCAATCGGCATAATTGTCGGCTTTGTTGCACTTGTTGTGTTTGTGGTTGTATTTCTGCTCAAGCGTAAAAAGAAGAAGTCAAACGGTGCAAAACGGCTGAGAGATGACTCGGCTGACGAAAATCAGAATAATTCGGGCGGTGATTCCGATGATTAAAAAAATACTTACGGGTGTGGCAATAGCAATGCTCGTTGTCGGAATAGGTCTTGTCGCATTCCCCCCTATATCAAATTTTATCGGAACACAGATTTCAAACGGTGAGGCTGACGGCTTTGATACCCGTGTTGAAGAAGCTGAGGACGGCTCTTTTGAACAGGCGGTCAAGGACGGCAAGGTTGACGAAGATGGTTACAAAATTGACAGGGAAGGCAAGCGTACCTCCAAACAGCCCGTTGTTTTCAAGGCTGATCTCGACAGACTTTTCAATGACAGCGTTGCCTACAACAAAAAACTTGAAACAAACCAGTATGAAATGCTCCGCAATGATACCTATTCACAGGCTGCCGTCAATCTTGAAGATTACGGCATAACCGACGGCATTTACGGCTATGTTACCGCCGAAACAATAAATATGCGTTTGCCGATTTACCTCGGTGCGAACAGCTCAAATATGAGCTACGGTGCGGCACATATGAGTGCAACATCATTGCCGATCGGCGGTAAGAATACAAACGCAGTCCTTGCAGGTCACACGGGATACATCGGTCGAATTTTTTTTGACAACCTCCGCAACCTCAAAATCGGTGACAGGGTTTCAATCACAAATTATTGGGATACACTCAATTACAAGGTAGTTGAAACCAAAGTCAATAAGCCGAGCGAATCGGGCGACTGCTATTTGCAGAAGGACAGAGATTTGCTCACGATGTTTACCTGCATAAGTGACGGCAACGGCGGTTTTGACCGTTACTATGTAATATGTGAGCGTGCGTCATAATTTACAGCAGACTGCATCACGGTGCAGCCTGTTTTTTTGTTTAAAGACCAATTGTTTAAAACAGAAATGACCGAGTATTTTGTCTGTCATTTTGTAATAATTAATATCGGGAAAAATACGCATATATTGCCGTAAATGCCGAATTTATTTTAAAATTATTGACATAAGAAAAATAGATTGATAAACTTAGACAAGTATGAACAAATTTGCGGATAAAATTACAAACACGGAGGATAACAATGAAAAATATAATTAAAAAAATATCTGCAATCGCAATGTGCGGTGTGCTTACCGTCGGTTCGGTTCTTATGACAGGTGCGGTAAGCGAGGATGAAAATCACAAGGACTTTGAAGTTACAGGTACAACGCAGAAAATCTCAAACAATCAGCTTTTTGTGTCAACAACGGGATACACTGAAAATACCGATAAAAATTTCGGTGCAAAGTTCCAAACAACTGAAGAAAAGGATTACGATATATGGTTTAAGGATTGTATCAATGCACCGAAATTTGTAAATCTTCCAAAGGGCGAAAAATTTGTAAAATATATGATGACGCAGGGGCACAGTTATTTCGGTAATGTTCAGACATTCTATCAGTTTGACAAAACAGGCGGTGAATATGTCAAGGTGAAAATTAAGCTTTCCGATTTTTCCCGTCTGTTCAATGAAAACGGAACAATGACTTCTGAGCTTAGCGACGGTTCTTACAAGGATTTTGATTTTACATACGAAGATTTCGGAACTGACAGCATCGGTGTTAATTGCTATGCGGAATCCGGCGCATATGCGACAAGTGGAGGTGCGGTAACATCCTTTGCTCCCGATAAGGACGGCTATGCTGAAATATATGTTTCAAGACAGCTTGGTGTAGATACAAAAGTAATGTCATACCGCTATTGCAGACTTAAAGACGGCGCTCATTGCGATTACGGAATAATCGGAGATACTCTGGTCGGTTTAACTTGCGGTGATACGGATTTAAACGGATACATTTCTGTTACTGATGCAACGCTTGTTCAAAAATATGTTGCAGGTATTGAGGACTTTGACAAGCTTCAGCTTTTTAACAGCGATGTAAACCATGACGGTGAAATCAGTGTTGTTGACGCAACCTTGATTCAGAAGTATATCGTTGGGTTGAGTTAAATAAAAATTTCATGTAAAAGCAAACTGACGAAGTAATGGTACAATCTTTTTGATAAGACAGATTATATATATGTCGCCAATTACACACAACTTCCATAACATCAACTGATTTTGCGAAAACATAAAATTCAATCAAATCGGGCGTCCAATGAGCGCCCCTACTGATAGAAAGAGGAAAAACAATGAAAAATATAATTAAAAAAATAACTGCAACTGCAATGTGCGGTGTGCTTACCGTCGGTTCGGTTCTTATGACAGGTGCGGTAAGCGAGTATGAAGATCGCAAGGACTTTGAAGTTACAGGTACAACGCAGAAAATCTCAAACAATCAGCTTTTTGTTACAACAACGGGATATACCGAAAATACGGCAAAGAATTTCGGGGCAATGTTCATATCAACGGATTATCAAAAGTACAGCGTGATGTTTAAGGACTGTATTGATGCACCGAAGTTTGTAAATCTCCCGAAAAATCAGGAATTTACTCGCCATATGATAACAGCGGATAATCGTTATTTTGGTAATACGGGTATGAAATTCAATTATGATTCAACAGGCGGAGAATATGTTAAGATGAGGATTAAACTCTCCGACTATTTTCCTGATGTCTTTAATGATGATGGCACAATGACCGGAAAACTCAGCGATGGCACATACAAGAATTTTGACTTTACATATGAGGATTTCGGTACAGACAGCAGCGGCAAACCTTGCTATGCAACCTCGGGCGCATATTTTGTCAGCGGAGGTGCGGTAACATCTTTTGTCCCCGATAAGAACGGCTATGCGGAGTTTTATATTTCAAGACAGCTTGGCGAGGATACGGGCCTTATGGCTTATAAATATTGCAGACTTAAAAACGGCGCAGAGTGTAAAACAACGATTGGTGGCAAATTGAACTGCCTGACTTGCGGTGATGCATATCCAGACGGAAACATTACGGTTGGAGATGCAACATCTGTTCAGAAATATGTTGCAGGTATTGTAGAATTCGGCAAGACTCAGCTTTTTAACAGCGATGTAAACCATGACGGTGAAATCAGTGTTGTTGACGCAACCTTGATTCAGAAGTATATCGTTGGGTTGATTTAAACAAAAATAATGGTATAAATAATATTGTAATTTAAATGATATAAATGTTACAAAGTAATTGCAATTCTGTATCTCATTTATACAGTTTATTTTTATCATAAATTTTCTGTCATTACTTGGCGGGCGTCCAATGAACGCCCCTACGGGATTGTGCGAAAAATTGCAATGCTACGCTCGGGCATGATATGTTTTTTATATTACAAACTATCTACACGAATCGGGAACGGCGGCTCGCCGTGCGGGAGAATACGGTTCTTCCCTACAAAATCATACACAACTTCCATAACATCACATAATCATGTTTAAACATAAAATTCAATCAAGGTGGGAGTCCGATGAACGCCCCTGCTGATTAAACAAAAACAGTCGGGAAGACAATGCTTTGCATTTCGCAAATTGTCTTCCCGACTTTAATTTTACATTTTTAGTTATAGAGTTCTGCTCGGGTATTTTATTTTCGCCCTTATAAATACTATCTGCACGAACTGGGAACGGCGGCTCGCCGTTAGTGTCTGTATTCGTTTAAGATATCGTCAATTTCGCTTTCGTTCGGATCTTGCTTTCTGTCAATACCGGAAAGGTACTTGTCATAATCAAAATCATCGTCATCTGCTGTTTCGGTTTTCTGCGGTGCAGGCGACGGTCTGCGTGCAGGCTTGCGTTCCTGTCTGTAAGGTGCTTTTCTTTCGGACTTTTTGCTTGATGAAGTCATGTTCTCAAGCTCTTCCTTTTCACGGCGCTTTGCCTCAAGAAGCATTTCCTCTGCTTCTTCCTGTTCTGCCTTTTCTTTCTGACGGCGCTTGTCACCGAAAGCAAGGTCGCCGAGGAAAAGTCCGAAAATTCCGGCAACAAGATAAACTACGAGGAGAATAAGGTTTGTTGAAAGTGTGCCAGAAGAAAATCCGCCGTTGTAGATGAGCATGCTCGGAAGATAAATAATCGGCGCAATGAGAGCAAAGAGAAAGTCAAGTCCGTGTTTTGAGCAGTAGTGTGCCGAACAGCTGATTGCTGTAATCGGGAACACAAAGTCATATGCAACGGGTGAAAACTTCTGCATTGCGCCCGGAATAAACACAAGCGGCAACAGCATATAAACAAGCAAAATTATTACCGCATAGGGAACATATTTTTTAACCATATCTGTCATAACGGTTAATCTCCAATCTTTGAAATTTTATTTTAAATCATGCATATTTATTATACATTGATACACTTAAAAAAGCAAGAAATATTATACCGAGTTACCAAGCTGTTACAGAGGATAATGTAAAATGTTTGCAAAGTGGATTTTTAGCGGATAAATCCGTTGACATCGGACATAAAAAAGAATAAAATAAATATGTACGGGCTTTTGCCCGAATTTAAATGCGAATGAGGTGAAAACTTAATGGACGCAGACGGTAATAAAGGCGCTGTACCCGGGCGAAGTTGCAACAGAATGTGCGCTTGTGCGTTCATTTTGTTTTATTGATTTTGCTTTGTATTTTTATTTTAATTTGAATTGATTTAATTTAATACTCAGGGTGACACCGTCTTTACTTCCAATTGAATTAAAAAGGAGGAAAAGATGATGGAACAGGTTAACGTAACCCTTACCGAAACTATCAAAGTGTTGCTTGATGACAAAAAGTTCAGCACTTTGCGTGACATTTTGATTACGATGAAACCGTTTGACATTGCGGCGGTTTTTGAAAATCTACAGGATGAAAAAATGCCGATTCTGTTTCGTATTCTGCCAAAGGAGCTTGCGGCGGAAACCTTTGTCGAAATGGATGACGAAACTCAGGAATTCCTTATCCACGGCTTCAGCGACAGCGAACTGAAAGAGGTTGTCGATGAGTTATTTGTCGATGACGCCGTTGACCTTATTGAGGAAATGCCTGCCAATGTTGTAAAGCGTATTTTAAGACAGGCCGACAAGGATATGAGAAAGCAGATTAACGAGCTTTTGAAATATCCCGAGGACAGCGCAGGCTCGATTATGACAACCGAGTTTATTGTGCTTCGTCCCGATATGACGGCTGAAATGGCTATTAAAAGAATCAGAAGAACAGGTGTTGACAAGGAAACAATCTACACCTGCTATGTAACCGATGCCAACAACAAGCTTATCGGTATTACTACCGTAAAAGACCTTTTGCTTGCCGAAGATGACGAGCTTGTAAAGTCGATTATGGAGGAAAATGTTATCTCGGTAACTACTCTTGCTGATCAGGAGCAGGTTGCCCAGATGTTCTCAAACTATAACTTCCTTGCTCTTCCTGTTGTTGATAACGAAAACCGACTTGTCGGTATCGTAACAATTGACGATGCTATTGATGTTATTCAGGAAGAGGCTACCGAGGATATCGAAAAGATGGCAGCCGTATTGCCGTCTGACAAACCGTATATGAAAACAAGCGTTTTCGGTCTGTACAAAAAGAGAGCGCCGTGGCTGCTCATACTCATGCTTTCGGCAACCTTTACAAGTGCGATTATCTCATCATTTGAGGCTGTGCTTGCAAATGTTTTGATTCTCTCATCGTTTATCCCGATGATTACGGGTTCGGGCGGTAACGCAGGTTCTCAGGCGTCGGTTTCCGTAATCCGTGCGTTGTCGCTCGGTGAAATTCATTTCAGGAGCATTTTTCTTGTGCTGTGGAAAGAATTCAGGGTGTCAATTCTTTGCGGTATTACCCTTGCGGCGGCAAACTTTGTAAAACTGCTTTTGTTTGATCTCAACGGTCAGGAAAACGCATTTATGATTGCCCTTGTAATTTCGCTTACGCTTGTCGGCACAATTATTATGGCAAAGCTTGTCGGCAGCAGTCTGCCTCTTTTGGCAAGCAAGGTCGGCTTTGACCCTGCCGTTATGGCGAATCCGCTCATTTCAACAGTCTGCGACTCGCTTTCATTGCTTATCTATTTCGGCGTTGCAAAGTTGATTTTGCATCTGTGATTTTTTAAAATTGAAAGTTGAAAGTTGAAAATTGAAAATTGCGGTCGGGAAGACAGTTTGCAAAATGCAAATCATTGTTTCCCGACCGTTTTTGTTTAATCAGTAGGGGCGTTCATTGGACGCCCACCTTGATAGAATATTATGTTTAATAAATAATAAAAATTTTTTGATGTAATGAAAGCCATGTATAGTCTGTAGCGGCGAACGAGGTTCGCCACTACAAAATATCAGTAACTTTGTGATTTTTATATAATGTGATTTGACATCAAATTTGTACCATTGCTAACGGGAGAACACGGTTCTCCCCTACATCATTTAGGTAATTGTATCTCATTTATATGGTTTATTTTTATCAAAAAAATTGTGTCGTTACTTGCGGGCGTCCAATGAACGCCCCTACAGTATAATGGTGAATTTGGTTTGTTAACAAAATTATAATTATTATAAAACTCTTTGATATAATTTTTGCTTATACCCAAACTTCCAAAAAAATGATAGCCTTAAACGACAAAACCCACCAAAACAGTATTGTATGCAAAAATTATTTATGCTATAATTAATCAAGTTTAACAAAACCATTACCGAGGTGTTTATATATGAAAATAAGCAATTTATTTAACAGCGGAAAAACAGTTTTTTCTTTTGAGGTATTTCCGCCTAAAAAGACCTCTCCGATTGAATCGGTTTACGGCAAGCTTGAAGAAATTTCGGCTTTAAAGCCTGACTTCATCAGCGTAACATACAGCGCAGGCGGCAGCGGTTCAAAGAGCCGTACCTGTGAAATCGCAACAAAAATCAAGAGAGATTTCGGAGTTGAATCCGTGGCACACCTCACCTGCATTAACAGCACAAAGGCTGATATTGACCGCAACCTTGCGCTTTTTAAAGAGAACGGCATTGAGAATATTCTCGCACTCCGTGGTGACATGGTTGAAGGTGTTGAACCGCAGAAGGATTTCACTTATGCAAGCGATTTATGCAGATATATTGCGTCACAGGGTGATTTTGACATTGCCGGTGCTTGTTATCCCGAGGTTCACAGCGAGGCAACCGATGAGGTTGAGGACATTCACAACCTTCGCAAAAAGGTTGAGTCGGGTGCAAGCCATCTTATTTCACAGCTTTTCTTTGACAACTCCGTTTACTATCGCTTCCTTGAAAGAGCGAAGATTGCAGGCGTGAATGTTCCGATTGAGGCAGGTATTATGCCTGTAACAAGCAAAAGTCAGATTGAAAGAATGGTTTCAATGTGCGGTGCAAGCCTTCCTGCAAAATTTGCAAAGATTATGCAGAAGTATGATACAAGACCCGAGGCTTTGCGTGACGCAGGCATTGCATATGCGGTTGACCAGATTGTTGACCTTATCGCACACGGTGTTGACGGCATCCACCTCTACACAATGAACAACCCGTATGTTGCAAGAAAAATTACGGAGGCGGTGTCAAGTCTTTTATGATAACGCTTGACAGATTAAACCGCAAAGAGGCTATACGCTACCTCGGCGGTGCAGGAATCAGCCTTAATTACCGCATGGATGTGCTGATGGATGAATGCGAAAAAGAAATACTGAAAACAGCAGAGCCGAGATTTCTCTATGTTGAACGCAAAGCTCCGTTTGACGATATTTTACTCGGCAATGATATAAAAAAGCACCTTGAGGGTTGCCACACAGCCGTTATGATGTGTGCGACAATCGGTTCGGAAATTGACAAGCTTATCCGTATAAGTCAGATTTCCGATATGGCAAGGGCGGTTGTGCTTGACAGCTTTGCAAGCGTTGCCGTTGAACAGGTGTGTCAAAAGGTTGACGAAATCCTTGCCGAAAAATACAGCGGAAAGTATATGACCTTCCGTTTCAGCCCCGGCTATGGGGACTATCCTATTGAGATGCAGAAGGAGTATCTGAGAATACTTGACGCTCCGAGAAAAATAGGTCTTACAACAGGCGACAGCTGTCTGCTTGTCCCGTCAAAGTCGGTTACGGCGGTTCTCGGAATTTCAGACAATCCGATTGAACGAAGAAAACGAGGGTGTGCAATTTGCAGTATGAAAGGCAAATGTCGCTTCAGAAGAAATGGGGAACATTGTGGTGTTTAAGAATTTTTCAAACTTTAGTGAATATCTCAACCAAAAGAATTTTATTTTGCTTGACGGTGCAACAGGAACTCTCATTCAGAAAAGCGGTGTAAAGTACGACCATGTGCCCGAGGTGCTGAACATTACTCACCCCGAGCTTATTGAGAGCTTTCACAGGAGGTATATTGATGCCGGATCTGACATTGTGTACGCAAACACCTTCGGTGCAAATGCCTACAAGCTTCAGGACAGCGGTTACAGCGTTGAAGAAATCATCGGTGCCGGTGTTAAGATTGCAAGAAAAGCCGTTGAGGGTACAGACGCCCTCGTTGCCCTTGATATCGGTCCGATAGGTCAGTTGCTTGAACCTGCCGGTTCAATGAAATTTGACGAGGCTTATGAGTATTACAAACAGCAGATTCTTGCCGGTAAAGATGCCGATGTCATAGTTTTTGAAACAATGACCGACCTTTACGAGCTTAAAGCCGCAGTCCTTGCCGCAAAAGAAAACTGCGATAAGCCTATCCTCACAACAATGACTTTTGAGAGAAACGGACGAACATTTACGGGTGTATCCCCTGCCTGTGCGGCTGTCACTCTTACGGGACTCGGTGTTGACGCTCTCGGTGTCAACTGTTCACTCGGTCCGGATGAGCTTGAACCCGTTGTTTCTGAGATGTCGAAATACACAAATCTTCCCCTTGTAATCAAGGCTAACGCAGGTTTGCCCGATCCTAACAGCAACGAGTACAACATTATGCCCGACAAATTTGCCGAGTGCGTTTGTTCACTCCTCAAATACGGCGTTAAGGTTATCGGCGGATGCTGCGGAACGAATCCCGATTATATTGCAAAAATTAAGTCGGAGGTTGCCGACAAAGAATATCAGCCTCAGACAAAGAGCGTTGACACAACCGTTTGCAGTTCAACGACGGTTGTCGAAATCAACGGTCCGAGAATTATCGGCGAAAGAATTAACCCCACAGGCAAAAAGCTGTTCAAGCAGGCGCTTGTTGAAAATAATATTGACTATATCCTCACTCAGGCTCTCAGTCAGGTTCAGGGCGGTGCGGAAATTCTTGATGTCAATGTAGGTCATCCCGAAATTGACGAAAAAAAGATGATGGTGCGTGTTCTCAAGGCTATTCAGAGTGTGTGTGATGTTCCGCTCCAGATTGACTCCACAAAGCCCGAGGTTATTGAGGCCGGACTCCGCTACTACAACGGAAAACCGATTCTGAACTCCGTAAACGGTGAGGAACAGAGCCTTGCAACGGTTCTTCCTCTTGTCAAAAAGTACGGTGCGTCTGTTGTCGGACTTGCACTTGACGAAAACGGTATTCCGAAAACCGCCGAGGGCAGATTTGAGATTGCAAAACGAATTGTTGAAAGAGCCGAGGCTGTCGGCATTGACAGAAAAGATGTATATATCGACTGTCTTACTCTTACGGTTTCCGCAGAACAGGCGGCTTGCCGTCAGACTCTTGAGGCCTTGCACAGAGTAAAAACGGAACTCGGCTGTAAAACCTGTCTCGGTGTTTCAAACATTTCTTTCGGACTTCCGAACCGTGAGCTTGTCAACAGAACTTTCCTTACAATGGCTATGGAACAGGGACTTGATTTGCCGATTATCAACCCAAATGTTGAGTCGATGACAGGTGCTGTAAGAGCATTCCGTGTGCTTAACGGCATTGACAAGAACTCGCTTGAATTTATCAACGCATATAACGATGCTGTTCCTGCTGCTCCCGTTAAAAAGGCAGACAGCAATGTTGATATTTTTGCGGCTGTTTATAACGGACTTAAAAACGAAGGTGCAGCCGCAACCGCAAAGCTTCTTGAAACAACCGATGCAATGCAGGTTGTAAACGAAATGCTTATCCCTGCACTTGACAGAGTGGGTGAAGATTTTGAAAAGAATAAAATCTTCCTTCCACAGCTTATCCAAAGTGCAAACACAGCTCAGGAGTGCTTTGATGTAATTAAAAAGCACCTTACAAAGACAAGCGGAACTCCCGTAAGCAAGGGTAAAATTATTGTGGCAACCGTAAAGGGTGACATTCACGATATCGGCAAGAACATTGTAAAGGTTCTTCTTGATAACTACGGCTACACAGTTGTTGACCTCGGTCGTGATGTTGATCCTCAGCTTATTGTTGATACTGCCGTTGAACAGAATATTACAATGATAGGACTTTCGGCTCTTATGACAACAACCCTCAAGAGTATGGAAGACACGATAAGGCTTGTAAGAGAATGTAAGGAACTTCAGAATCCCGACGGCTCAAGCAAATGCACAATATTTGTCGGCGGTGCGGTTCTTACAAAGGACTACGCTATGAAAATCGGCGCTGACTACTACTGCCGTGACGCAAAAGAAAGCGTTGACACGGCAAAGCTCGTTCTCGGCTGATTTAGTGACACATATCGTCAAATGTTTATTGAATGTATGCCCTGACTGTGATAAAATGGTGGAAGGATGATTTTTGTAATTACCGCTTTTTGCGGAAAGGATGAACTTTATGCGAGGATTATTTAACAGATTCGCCAATTTTATGCAGGGCAGATACGGCACGGATAAGCTCAACAATGCACTCTGGGTGCTGTTGCTTATACTGTGGTTCGTGAATATTTTTGTGTGGAACCGTGTTGCAAGATACATCATTGACGGAATAATGCTCTTGATTATCGTGCTTATCTGTTTTCGTATGTTCTCACGCAACATTGTTGCAAGAAGTGCCGAAAACAGAAAATTTCTTCCGATTTACAATGCGGTAACAGGTTGGTTCAAACTGACCTTCAAGAAAATTCGTGACCGCAAGGAATACCGTTATATCAAGTGCCCCGTGTGCAAGGCGCAGCTTCGTGTTCGCAACAAAAAAGGCAATCATACTGTTCGCTGTCCGAAATGCGGAAGTGAATTTAACAAAAAAATATGACCGCAGAATCTGCGGTTGCAACGAAATGATTTTGTGATAAAACTAAATAAAAACAGAGATTTGACCACGGGCAGTATAACAGGCGGCCTGTGGTCTTTTGCAGTACCGCTTATGCTCGGCAATGTGTTTCAGCAGTTTTACAACCTTGCCGATACATGGATGGTCGGAAAATATGTGGGCGATAATACCCTTGCGGCAGTCGGCTCGTCATATACACTTTTGACCTTTCTCAATTCAGTTATAATCAGACTTGAGCCGGTGGACTGCGTTGCGTTTGAGGACAGCATTAACGGCATAAAATCTGCACACGCCGCAGGTATGACCACGGTTATGGTTCCCAATTCGTGCAGATAGTTTGTAAATGTCAAAAAACATATTATGCCCGAGCGTAGTATTGCAACCGTTTGTACAAATAACCAAAACCTTTGTTATTGATTTTTAAAAAATCAACAACAAAGTATTTTGACAGGAACAAGTAAATATAAAAAACTTTTTTGTAAAAAACGAAACAAAAATATATATCATGCTTTGAATTTCTTGTGTAAAACACTTTACAAATCGGTGTTTAAGTGATAAAATTTAAGATGATACAAAGTATCCGTATCGCTTGTTGATTTACGGTGCGTAATTAACGGGTATCGAAAATTTATGCGGCATCATTTCCTTTGCCGCTTTGATTAAAAAGGAGGACGATTCCATTGGCAAGAAAAATGAAAACTATGGATGGTAACAGCGCAGTAGCTCATGTTTCTTATGCGTTTACCGATGTTGCGGCTATCTATCCTATTACACCTTCTTCCGTAATGGCTGACCTTACCGACAAGTTCTCGGCACAGGGTGCCAAGAACCTTTTCGGCAGACAGGTTCAGGTAACGGAAATGCAGTCGGAGGGCGGCGCATCAGGTGCTGTTCACGGCTCACTCGCAGCAGGTGCTTTGACCACAACTTACACAGCATCACAGGGCCTGCTCCTTATGATTCCGAATATGTACAAGATGGCAGGCGAGCTCCTTCCGGGCGTTATTCATGTATCAGCCCGTGCGCTCACAAGCCACGCACTTTCTATTTTTGGTGACCACTCAGATATCTACGCTTGCCGTCAGACAGGTTATGCAATGCTTTGTTCAAACAATCCTCAGGAATGTATGGACCTTGCCGCTGTTGCTCACCTTGCAGCTATTGAAGGCAGAGTTCCTTTCCTTCATTTCTTTGACGGTTTCAGAACTTCTCACGAAATTCAGAAGATTGAGGAGTGGGATTACGCAGACCTCGCCGATATGCTTAACTGGGATGCAGTTGAGGCTTTCCGTCGTCGTGCTCTTAACCCTGAGCATCCTGTAACAAGAGGTACTGCTCAGAACGACGATATCTTCTTCCAGGCAAGAGAAGCTTGTAACAAGTATTATGACGCAGTTCCCGAAGTTGTTGTTAAGTACATGGACAAGGTTAATGCTAAAATCGGCACTGACTACAAGCCGTTCAACTACTACGGTGCAGAGGATGCAGAGCATGTTATCGTTGCTATGGGTTCTGTTTGTGACTGTACGGAAGAAGTTGTCGATTACCTCAATGCTGCAGGCGAAAAGGTCGGTCTTCTTAAAGTTCACCTTTACAGACCTTTCGTTGCCGACTATATGCTCAGAGAGCTTCCTAAGACTGTTAAGACAATCTCTGTTCTTGACAGAACAAAGGAACCCGGTTCAATCGGCGAACCTCTTTATCTTGATGTTCTCGCCGCTATCAACGGTTCGGACTTTGCAGGTGTAAAGGTTTACACAGGCAGATACGGTCTTGGTTCAAAGGATACAACACCCGGCGACATCATCGCTGTTTACAGAAACGCTGAAAGCGAAACACCTAAGAGAAGATTTACAATCGGCATTGTTGATGATGTTACAAACCTCTCACTTCCGATTGTTGAAAATCCCGATACAACTCCGAAGGGTACACACAGCTGTAAGTTCTGGGGTCTTGGTGCTGACGGTACTGTCGGTGCTAACAAAAACTCAATCAAGATTATCGGCGATAACACCGATATGTATGCTCAGGGCTACTTTGCATATGACTCAAAGAAGTCGGGCGGTCTTACAGTTTCTCACCTTCGTTTCGGTAAAACTCCAATTAAGTCAACATACTACATTTCAAAGGCAGACTTTGTTGCCTGTCACAATCCGTCTTATGTTGACAAGTACGATATTGTTGATGACCTTAAAGAAGGCGGTTCATTCCTTCTTAACTGCCCATGGGATACAGAAGAGCTTTCCGAGCGTCTCCCGGGTAAGATGAAGAAGATTCTCGCTGAAAGACACATCAACTTCTACACAATTGACGGTATCAAGATCGGTAAGGAAATCGGTCTCGGCGGTCGTATCAACACAGTTCTTCAGTCAGCATTCTTCAAGATTGCAGATATCATTCCTGCCGACAAGGCTAAGGAGCTTATGAAGGCTGCCGCTAAGAAGTCATACATGAAGAAAGGTCAGGCTATCGTAGATATGAACTACGCCGCTATCGACCGTGGTATGGAAGACCTCAAGAAGGTTGAAATTCCTGCTGATTGGGCTAACGCTGTCGATAATTCAGTTGCCGACAAGGCAGAGGGTAACGGTGCTCTCGTTGAGTATGTAAACGAAATCCTCAAGCCTGTAAATGCGTATAAGGGTAATAAGCTCCCTGTTTCAACATTTATGGATCATGTTGACGGTACTGCTCCTAACGGTTCTGCCGCTTATGAAAAGAGAGGTATCGCAGTTGATGTTCCCGAATGGAATCCTGAAAACTGTATTCAGTGTAACAGATGTGCAATCGTATGTCCTCACGCTGTAATTCGTCCTGTTGCCATGACAGCCGATGAGCTTGCAAAAGCTCCCGAGGGTACAAAGAGCCTCCCGATGATGGGACTCAAGGACCTCAACTTTGTAATGACAGTTTCAACACTCGACTGTACGGGTTGCGGCGCTTGTGCTCAGGTTTGTCCGGGTAAGAAGGGCGCTAAGGCTCTCACAATGCAGTCAATCGATTCACAGCGTCCTAAGCAGGCAGTATTTGACTACGCTCTCACACTTGAAGATAAGCCTGAAGTTCACGAGAAGTTCAAGTTCACTACAGTTAAGGGCAGTCAGTTCAAACAGCCGTTGCTTGAATTCTCAGGCGCTTGCGCAGGCTGCGGTGAAACACCGTATGCAAAGCTTGTTACACAGCTTTTCGGTGACAGAATGTTTATCGCTAACGCAACAGGCTGTTCATCAATTTGGGGTGCATCTGCTCCTGCAACACCTTATACAAAGAATAAGAAGGGTTACGGTCCTGCTTGGCAGAACTCACTCTTTGAAGATAACGCAGAGTTTGGTCTTGGTATGGCTCTCGGTCAGAAGGCTATCCGCAACAGACTTATCGAGTATGTTGAGGGTATTCAGAAGGATACAGACAGCGCTGACCTCAAGACAGCTTGCCAGAACTATCTCGACACAGTAACAGATTCAACTTCAAGCCGTCCTGCAACAGACGCTCTTATCGCTGAACTCGAAAAGAACACAGAGGACGCAAAGGTTGGCGAACTTGTTAAGAAAACACTCGTTGACAAGGACGAACTCGCTAAGAAGTCAATGTGGATCTTCGGCGGTGACGGTTGGGCTTACGATATCGGTTTCGGCGGTCTTGACCATGTAATCGCATCAGGCGAAAATGTTAATATCCTCGTATTCGATACTGAGGTTTATTCTAACACAGGCGGTCAGGCTTCAAAGGCTACTCCTGTAGGTTCGGTTGCACAGTTTGCCGCTGCAGGTAAGGCTGTTAAGAAGAAAGACCTTGCCGCTATCGCAATGAGCTACGGCTATGTTTATGTTGCACAGTGCGCTATGGGTGCTGACAACAATCAGGTTCTCAAGGCTATGGTTGAGGCTGAAAGCTACAACGGTCCGTCACTCGTAATCTGCTACGCTCCGTGTATCAACCACGGCATCAAGGGCGGCATGGGCATTGCTCAGCTTGAGGAGAAAAAGGCTGTTGAGGCAGGTTACTGGAACATCTTCCGTTACGATCCTCGTCTTGCAGACGAAGGAAAGAATCCGTTCATGCTTGACGGTAAAGCTCCTTCTGCATCATATCGTGACTTCATCATGGGCGAAGTTCGTTATAACTCACTCACTCGTTCATTCCCCGAAAGAGCAGAAAAACTCTTTGAAAAGGCTGAAAAGGTTGCTGCTGATAAGTATGCTCACCTTGAAAAGCTTGCAAGTCTTCCCGATGCCGAATAATTTTGGCTAAAGCTTGTACAAAGTGAATATGTGAATAAATAAAAAATTCTCCCGAATATGGCATTTGCCGTGTTCGGGAGATTCTTTTTAATTGAAAATGTAAAATGGAAAATTGAAAATTATGGTCAGCGGTGTGCCACCGCAGTCCTTTCGGGAAGACAGTCTTGTTAATGAGAGAGTGAATATGCCCGAGTGTAGGTATGCAATGTTTGTACAAATCTGTATGGGCGAACACGGTTCATCCATACATTATTACAGTTGCTTTGCAGCATTTATAAAATTTGTATTAATATGTAGTCTGTACCGTTGCTTGCGGGCGAATGATATCCGCCCCAACAGATAAACAACAACTTTCATATATAAAAAACAGTCGGGAAGACGATGTTTTGCATTTTGCAAACCGTCTTCCCGACATTCATTTTACATTTTCAATTTTCCATTTTCAATTTAAAATCTCCGTTCGGGCATCTTTATTTTCGCTTTTGCGGAACTATCTTCTTAAATTGACTGCGGCGGTTTATTGCACCGTTACCGTAATCGTTACGCTTGATGTTCTTTTAAGCACATCGGTGACTGAATATGTTACCTTGTACTTGCCTTTTCGGGTGGTTATCACATTGCCTAAAACTTCGATATTCGATGTTATGTCGTTGCCGCAGGTGTCAACGGCTGTTACTCCTGCAAGGGCGTAAAATTCGCCGCCGCTTTTGATTGTGTAATCGTTTGCACCGCTGATTATTGGTGTTGCTTTGGCATACGGGCATTTTTTATTGCTGTCTGTCGGATCCCATTTGTTGGTAAAATCGGTGATTTTGATTGCATCCGGTTTTCCGAGAGGGCCTGCATTTTCTGCGTCGTCATATATGCTTACATTCGTGCCTGTGGGGCAGTTGTCATAAACCCACTTTGCATCCGAAACCGCAAGTCTTACGCATCCTTGTGATGCCTGTTCGCCAAGCTTGTTGAACTCCTCAAGCTCCAAATCTTCTTCGCTCATTGAGTAGTAGGGAACGGAGTGGAAAAGATAATCACCAGAAATTCCGCTGATGTATCTTCCGAAAACATCGCCCACAAGGAAAAGCCATTCGGACTTGATTCCGATTGTGTAGTCACCCGTGATTGTCGAATTGTCAAGACCTGTGGAGCAAATCATCGCCCTTACGGGGATTGTGTACTTGCCCTTTTCGTCATATGTGTAAACCGTCACGCAGTTTGCCGTGCGGTTGACCTTGATTGCGTACAGATTTTTTGCCGTGTTACGCTTATTGCTTTCAAGCTTGTCAAGATTTGCCGTTATACAGGTTGAGTAGCTTTGCTGTTTTTTCGCAGTTGATTTTGCCACCGTAATCTGAAATTCCGACTTTGATTTGTCTTTTGAAATGGCAGAAATCAGAGCCGTACCCTCTTTGAGAGCGTCAACCCTTCCGCCGTCATCAACGGTAACAATTTTACTGTCCGAGCTTGTCCATTTGGTAACGGATTTTGCTTTTTCGGATGACAGTTCAATAAGCTTTGATTCGCCGACTTTTAATGTGAGCGAATCGACCTTGCTCGGAAATGTCATATTTTCGGTTACTGCCGTATCGGGCGTCTGCGGTTTTGGAGAATTTTGAGAATCATTTCCGAAAATTCCCGTCACAGCGCATAATATGCAGGTTGCAATGAGGACAACACAAAGTAAAAGAATGAAAATTTTCTTTTTCATAGATTACCTATCCTTATAGAATTTAACATTAAATGGTTACAAAATTTTAACCTTTGTATATTATAACTTTTTTTCGACAATCTTGCAAGTGCTATTTTAAATCGGCGAGAAATGTGGTAAAATGTCAGTCGGAGAATGTTTTGTATTTTCCAAACTAACAATTTATGGTGATAATTATGGCACATCCGATTAAACATTTCAGAACAATAACCCGTCACAGGCACAAGGTAATTGCCAACTGTGCAAGGGCAGGAATTCTCAGACAGGGATTAATACACGATTTGTCAAAGTATTCGCCTACAGAATTTATTCCGGGTGCAAAGTATTTTCAGGGCACGAGAAGTCCCAATGAAAAGGAAAGAGAGCTGTACGGCTATTCACAGGCGTGGATGCATCACAAGGGCAGAAACCGTCACCATTACGAATACTGGAACGATTACAACCCAAAGACAAAGCAGGTTGAAAATGTTGAAATGCCTGTAAAATATGTTATCGAAATGTTCTGCGACCGAGTTGCCGCAAGCAAAATCTACAACGGCAAAAACTACACGGACGGCGCTCCGTTTACATATTTTTGCAGAATCAGAGGCAAACACCGTATGCACCCCAACACCGAGGCCTTGCTTGAAAAATTATTGGTTATGCTGAGAGATGAGGGTGAAGAAAAGACCTTTGCATATATAAGAAGTATGAAAAAGTGATTGTTTGTGCGAATCCTCCCGTCTGAAATATAGTCGCAATGCTACCCCTACAGAATTGCACAAACAAAAAAACTGTCTACACGAATAGGGTACGGCGGCTCGCCGTAAGGAGTGATAATATGAAAACCGACAGGGTTATAACTGCGATGATTGAATATTTTGGAAGTGACAAGAAAAGAATTCACCATTTTCTCAAGGTTTATTCATTCGCAAAGACAATCGGTGAAAGTGAAAATCTTTTGCCCGACGATCAGGAGCTTCTTGAAATCTCCGCAATCGTTCACGACATCGGCATAAAGGTGAGCGAAGAAAAGTACAATTCGTCTGCAGGAAAGTATCAGGAACTTGAGGGTCCTCACGAGGCTGAAAAGCTGCTTGCTGCTCTCGGCTACGAAAAAACATTTATTGACAAAGTTTGTTACCTTGTGGGACACCATCACACCTATGGAAATATTGATACTTTGCCGTACCGAATTTTGGTAGAGGCAGACTTCCTTGTGAACCTTTATGAGGACGATTCAAGCCGCAGTGCAGCAGAGCAGGCATATGACAAAATATTCCGCACAAATACAGGAAAAAATCTGCTGAAAATAATGTTCCTCATACCCTAAAATTGTACTCATTTACCATAGTGCTTTGAGTGTGAAAAAGTGGTGTAAAAAGTATCCCAAAATGCTTGACAACGCCCTTAAAAAGTGTTATTTTAATGGTGTTGGTTATATGATTATAAAAGTGAATAAATGACAGAATACAAGGATGTATGACGATTTTTTCAAGGAGCTGACCTTACCGGGCGTCTGCTTGGAATTGAGTCGGCATTTTTTTGTGTCATATACAAAATTCAGTATTAATTATCATTATCGGAGGTTTTACAGTAATGAGAGAAGAATGGACAAATTTTGCAGGTGGCAAATGGGAGTCCGACATTGATGTCAGAGACTTCATTCAGAAAAACTACACACCTTATGACGGCGACCAGTCTTTCCTTGAAGGTCCTACAGAAGCTACAGACAAGCTCTGGGGCGAGCTCAAGGAACTCCAGAAGGAAGAAAGAGCCAAGGGCGGCGTTCTTGATATGGAAACTGAGGTTGTAAGCGGCATCACAGCTTACGGCGCTGCATATCTTGATAAAGACCTTGAAAAGGTTGTAGGTCTTCAGACAGACAAGCCTCTCAAGCGTGCATTTATGCCTTACGGCGGTATCAAAATGGCTGAGCAGTCATGCCAGATGTATGGCTACACTCCAAGCCCTAAACTCCACGAAATCTTTACAAAATATCACAAGACTCACAACCAGGGTGTATTCGATATCTACACTCCCGAGATGAAGCTTGCCCGTCACAACAAGATTCTTACAGGTCTTCCCGACACATACGGCAGAGGCAGAATCGTCGGTGACTACAGAAGAGTTGCTCTTTACGGTATTGACCGTCTTATCGAAGGCAAGAAAGAGGACTTTGCAGAAACAAACCGTCAGGGTATGAGAAGAGGCGACTTCCAGCTTCGTGAAGAAATCGCTGATCAGATTCGTGCTCTTAACGATATGAAGGAAATGGCACTTTCTTACGGCTTTGATATTTCACAGCCTGCTAAGAACGCTGCAGAGGCAGTTCAGTGGCTCTACTTCGGTTATCTTGCTGCTATCAAGACTCAGAACGGCGCTGCAATGAGCGTTGGTCGTGTATCAACATTCCTCGACATCTACATTGAGCGTGACCTTGAGAACGGTACACTTACAGAATCACAGGCTCAGGAACTTGTTGACCACTTTGTTATGAAGTGCCGTATGGTTAAGTTTGCAAGAATTGAGTCTTACAACCAGCTCTTCTCGGGCGACCCTGTATGGGCTACACTCGAAGTTGCAGGTCTTGGCATTGACGGCCGTTCAATGGTTACAAAGAACGACTACCGTTTCCTCCACACACTTGAGAATATGGGACCTTCACCTGAGCCAAACCTCACAGTTCTTTATTCTTCAAGACTTCCGGAGAACTTCAAGAAGTATGCTGCTCATATTTCAGTTACAACAAGCTCAATTCAGTACGAGAACGATGATGTAATGCGTCCTGTATGGGGCGATGATTACTCAATCTGCTGCTGCGTATCCGCAACACAGACAGGTAAGGAAATCCAGTTCTTCGGCGCAAGAGCTAACCTTGCTAAGTGCCTTCTCTACGCTATCAACGGCGGTATTGATGAAAAGACAAAGATGCAGGTTGGTCCTGAATATACACCTATCACATCAGAGTACCTTGATTATGACGAAGTTATCAAGAAGTATGACACAATGATGGATTGGCTTGCTCACCTCTATGTAGGCACACTTAACATGATTCACTACATGCATGATAAGTACTACTATGAGGCAGCAGAAATGGCTCTTATCGATACAGATGTAAGAAGAACATTTGCAACAGGTATTGCAGGCTTCTCACATGTTGTTGACTCACTCAGCGCTATTAAGTACGCTAAGGTTAAGGTTATCCGTGACGAGGACGGCATTGCTGTTGACTTTGAAACAGAGGGCGACTTCCCAAGATACGGTAACAATGACGAGAGAGCAGATAAGATTGCCGTTGACCTTCTCAAGACATTTATGGCTAAGCTTAAGTACTGCCACACATACAGAGATTCAGAGCCTACAACTTCTATCCTTACAATCACATCAAATGTTGTTTACGGTAAGGCTACAGGTTCACTTCCTGACGGCAGAAAAGCAGGCGAGCCGCTTTCACCGGGTGCTAACCCAAGCTACGGTGCAGAGCAGAACGGTCTTCTTGCTTCACTTAACTCTGTTGCTAAGCTTCCTTACGAGTACGCTCTTGACGGTATTTCAAATACTCAGACAATCAACCCGGGTGCTCTCGGACACAACGACGATGAGCGTGTTGACAACCTCGTAAATGTTATGGACGGCTACTTTGATCAGGGTGCACACCACCTCAATGTAAATGTATTCGGTACAGAAAAACTCATTGACGCTATGGAGCATCCTGAGAAGGAAGAGTACGCTAACTTCACAATCCGTGTATCGGGTTATGCTGTTAAGTTCATCGACCTTACAAGAGAGCAGCAGCTGGATGTTATTGCCAGAACCTGCCACGACAGAATGTAATGTCGGACAACGCTGTTAAAGGCTTTGTACACTCAATAGAAACTTTTGGCTCTGTTGACGGTCCGGGCGTGAGATTTGTGATTTTTCTGAGCGGTTGCGCAATGCGTTGCCAGTTCTGCCACAATCCCGACACATGGAAACACGATGAAAACACCGTGGAATACACCGCCGACGAGTTGCTTAATAAAGCGCTTGCATACCGCCCCTATTGGAAAAATAAGGGCGGTATCACAGTAAGCGGAGGTGAGCCGCTTTTACAGATTGACTTTTTGCTTGATTTGTTCAAGAAGGCTAAAAAGCAGGGCGTTAATACCTGTATTGACACAAGCGCCAACCCGTTTACAACCAAAGAGCCGTTCTATTCAAAGTGGAAAGAGCTAATGGAATATACGGATTTGCTGTTGCTTGATATAAAGCATATCGACAACGAACAGCACAAAATCCTTACAGGACAGCCAAACACCAATATTCTTGAAATGGCAAGACAGCTTTCCGATATGGGCAAGCCCGTATGGATAAGGCATGTTCTTGTGCCTGAAAGAAATGATAAGGACGAGTATCTTTTCAGACTTGCCGACTTTATCCGCTCGCTCAGGAATGTTGAAAGAGTTGAAGTTCTTCCGTATCACACCCTCGGTGTGTACAAGTGGAAGGCTCTCGGTTATGACTATCCTCTCGAGGGCATTAATCCCCCGACAAAAGAGCGTGTTAAGAATGCGGAAATGATTCTTAACGGCGAAAAAACAAGAGATTAATTTCTTATATAACAACGGCAGTACCGATTTTTTTGGTACTGCCGTTTTTGTTTTGATTTTTATTTGTTATTCTGCTTTTGTTGTTTTTTCTTCAGCAAAATTGATGAATAAAGGTGTATTCAAAGATTTTTAAGCTGTCCTTGTTGAGAAATCGTCACCGTCGGAAGAAACGACTGCTCCGACGGGTGAGCCTGCAACTGTCGGTACAACCTCTGTAAATCCGACTTCGGCAACAGGCGGTGCCGCAACATCGGACAGCACTCCTTCACAGCCTGATAAAAACGGCAGTGTTCAGACAGGAGTGACAGCAACGGCTGTTATGATGCTTGTTGTAATTTCGGGCGGAGTGCTTTTTGCCCTTGCAGAGCGTAAAAAGAGAATATAACACACTGACAGCCATTTGTGCAAAGATTATCAGTTGTCTATTGAAAAATTTGTAAAAATGATATAAAATAGCAATAAGTAGAAAAATACGGTTTTTCCGCTGATTTATATTAATACTGAAAGAGGTGCCGGAATGGATAAAAACAAAAAATTATTCTACACAATCATCGGTGCAATTTCTGCACTTGCGGCTGCCACAGCAGCATTTCTCGCTTTAAAAAAGCACAGATGCGCAGAACAGAAGCTTATTGAGGAAATTGACGATATTGTTTCCGAAAAAGAGCCTGAGGAGGCTGCAAAGGAAGAACCGCAGGCAGAAGTTACAGCCGATGAGCTTGCTGAGGAAGAATAAGCAACAAGTTGTTGCACCCAATTCGGGTAGCAGTATTTGCATGTGAAAAAGTTAAATACCCGAGCGGTGCTTTCAATTAAGAATTGAAAGTTGAAAACAGAAAATGATGTCGGCGGTGTGCCACCGCAGTCTATTCAAGAAAACAGTTTAAAAAAGAAAATGCATCAGTTGCCCGAAAAGGTCTGATGCATTTTTGTTTTGTTAGGCTGTTTTGTCACAGCCCCATCGAAATTGCTCTTGACGCAGACTTTTTTGTTACAAAACAATTGTTGTAAAAAATTAAATACGATAGTATTATTATCAGTTATTTCTGAACTGAGGAACATGGATAAGACAATATCCACAATAATCAGACAAGGGATTTGTATATAATAGCAAACTTACCGTTAATTTGCACATATTTTAGGGCAAAAAATTTTCGCTAAAAGAATAACAGATTCATTGCCCGAACAACTTAAATGTGCTATAATTTAAATGTCCTCGGAAATTTTGTACTGTTAAAGTTTCCGAAGCTAGAAGTATTGCCACAAAACTGTGGCGAACGGTAATTTTATTTTATTAAAGGAGCAGCAAGTATGAAAAAAATTCAGAAAAAGCTTTCTGTGGTTCTTGCGGTAATGATGGTGCTGTGCATGTTCACAGCTCTGCCTTTCTCAGCAAGTGCTGCCGAAACAAGCGAAGAAACAAGTGCAGGCAACAAGATCAATGTTACATCAAATGTGACAGATCCTGTTTCGTATGATTACAATGCACAGACAGAGCAGGTTGTTGTTACTTACCTTCTCAAGGCAGATCACATGATCGTTGATACACAGAGCAGCCTTACATACGACAGTA
The DNA here is from genome assembly GCF_040095935.1 of Ruminococcoides intestinale. NCBI lineage: Bacteria > Bacillati > Bacillota > Clostridia > Eubacteriales > Oscillospiraceae > Ruminococcoides > Ruminococcoides intestinale. Next base: position 269,585 of record NZ_JBBMFQ010000002.1, read on the forward strand.
AGGTTCTCAAGCTTGCATCAACAACAACAACAAATACAAAGAATAAGGTTTTCCCTGTATTCCAGAGCAGCATCGTTTGGAATCCAAGCCTTACAAATCAGGTTCTCTTCAACTGCTCAAGCCTTGATCTTTTCAACTTCAAGTCAGAGAATGTTTATTGCACATTTACATTTGATGTTGTAGGCAGCGGTGACACAACAGTAAATCTCAATGTTGATTATCTTACAGGTACAGAGGCTGACACATATGATGAGCTCTTCGAAAGCGAAAAGAAGGACATCGATTATATTTACAATAGTGCTAACAAAGTAGCAGGTGCTGCATTTACTGCAAAGGCAGTTCTCGTTCAGGGCGAAGAGCCGACAACAGCTCCTCAGCCGACAACAGCAACACAGCCTACAACTGTAACACAGCCAACAACAGCTCCCGCAACAAAGCCGACTCAGCCTGCAACAGAGCCGACACAGCCACAGAGCGGAGTAAGTGTAACAGGAGATATCGCACTCCCGCTTGCAGATGACGGCAACGGCATTTATACAGGCTCAACTGAACTTGAAGCAGGTTCATACACATTCAAGATGAGTGTAAACGGAGTTGCTTTCGGTAACGGTTCAACATTCACAGATAAAACAACAAACGCAAAATACAATTCAAAGTGGACAAGTTCTACAACGCTTAAGGCAACAGGCGGTAAGTACACATTTAAGTTTAATACTGCAAAGAATACCCTTACAATTGAATATCTTGCACCTTCAAAGGCTTCAATAGTCGGCGATATCAACCTTGACCTTCAGGCAACAAAGGATGCAAATGTTTATTCGGCATCAGTTAAGCTTAACAAGGGCAACTATGAATTCAGAGTAATGAATCAGGGTGTTCGTTATTGTTGCGGTTACACATACAAGGACTTAACAGTCGGAAGCCAGTACAACTCAAAGTGGTCGAGTGCGTCAACGCTTGCAGCATCAGGCGGTACATATACATTCAGCTATGATATTGATACAAACAAGCTTACAATATCATATCTTCCTTCAGGAGCAGAAGTAAGTGTAGTAGGTAACTTTACACTTGCCCTTGCAAAGACAGATAAAGAAAATGTATATTCAGGTACAAAGACACTTAAGGCAGGAAACTATCAGATAAAGATGAATAACTACGGCAAGCTCTGCGGAACATCAGCGGTAGTAAAGGATGTAACACCGGGTCTTGTATTCAATCCAAAGTGGAGCAAGTACACAACATTTGTAGCAACAGGCGGAACATACACATTCACATACAACACAGCAACAAATACACTTGTAGTGACAGCAGATAAGGGAGATATTCCGGTAAAGGTAACAGGAGATATCAACCTTTCACTCAAGAAGAGCGATACAAATGTATTTACAGGTTCGGTAAAGCTTAAAAAGGGTGACTACTCGTTTAAGATGAATGTTAACGGTACAGATTTCTGCAACGGTACAACAATCAGAAATGCAACAACAGGTACTATTAAGTACAACTCAAAGTATACAAGTGCATCAACACTTGTAGCAGTTGGCGGTACTTACACATTTGCATATAATGCACTTACAAATCAGCTTTCTGTGAAGTATTCTAAGTAAATCGGCTTAGCATCAACAGGAATATAATTTCAAGCACTCCGCACATCAGTGTGGGGTGCTTTTTTTGCTCAATATCAATAGAGTTAGTTGGGGTAACCCGAAAAAACGGAATCTGCTCTTCTTGAGAAACAAATTTACCGAATGCAGGAATATCCTTAATTACCTGTTCTCGATAATCGTGAATTTTATCAGTGTGTTTTCAACACACAGGATATTCGTGCATTTTTAGTTCAAGCTTGCAGTAAATATGGATAGAGCCATCAATTTCTTCAATGTTTTCAATTAAAATGTCTTGCAATCCCAAGAGTTTTTCTGTAAAATATCTGAAGAGCATATTTTTTCCTCCGTTTCAGGTTTTTAAGCAATTCTATTTTAACGGATTTTGGTAAAATATGCTCTACTTTTTTACTTTTCATTTGTAGGCTCTTTTTCTACCCAAACTTTTATTATAGAGTTTCTTTTATTGGCGGCTGCAATTTGCAGCCGTCTTTTTAGATGAAATAAATAATATTGCAAAAATCAGTAAAATAAAACGCATACTCAGTGTAAATTGCACCGAGTATGCGTTTTTGAATTATTGATATTTAAAGTTCTTCTCTGACTTTTTTACCGTTTCGTTTTACAATATATGCCCTACTGCCGACAACAACACAATCTGAAGGGACATCTTTAACGATTATTGCTCCTGCACCGATTATGACATTGTCACCGATAGTAACATTTCCGAGAACTTTTGCACCTGTCATTATTTTAACATTGTTTCCGATTTTTGGTCTGCCTTTATCTGTGTGACCAACCGTAACTTGCTGATTTATCCAACAATTACTTCCCATAGATTCAACCCCTACAATTGTAGAAAATCCATGTTGTATAAATAAGCCGGGTCCCATATTTTTACTGGTTAAGTACAGCGAATCCAAGGGCTTGCAAAAAATTTTCAAAAAATATTTTATATTTCCAAGACGCAGATAAAATACATTTCTGAATTCCTTAAAATGACACATCATATAGAAAAATAAGTATGTATAACTGCAATTGTTTTTTTTAGGACAAAGTTTTCTCCAACTTTCAAGATCCTTGCATAAAACATCGTGTTTTTCACAGAGTTTAAATACAAAGAAATGCGGAAGAAGAAAAATTGAGCGTAAGGCAAATAATAATTTCATAAATCCTCCTGAGGTTCAATAATCAATGAAGCTTGGATACCTTGTTTTTTAGGCTATAAAACTTCAGTTTTATTCTTCTTTTGATTTTCTTTATTCTGATTTTGTTGTAATATTTTTTAAATGTCTTTTCAAAACCGTTTTTATAATAAAAATCCCAGAAATCTTCTCGACTGTCAGGTTTTGCGGTTGGGCGTGACAGATTAGGGTTAGACTTTATTGAAGCGTTAAGGTCACATTCTACACAATGAATATTGTCGATTACTTTGTTGAGAATACGAGATCCTTTTTCGGAATTTACCAACAATAAAGAAACTCCTTTGTTGTCATTGAAATTTTCAACTACACGGTCGATTCCCCAAAAGTCAGCAAGTGTGAGATCGGCGGGTCTTTCAAGGTTTGAATATTTACAATTGTAGCAGGATGGACGCTCAATATCGTTTTCGTAGAATAGGTATGTGTAGCCGTTAAGGATATGCTTATTGTCATCAATCCAAATCGCTTCCTTGTGGGTATTCCAGCCTATAGTTTTATCACGAAAATCTGCCTTGGTTACTTTTCCGCAAAACTTTTTTTCACAATGTTTGAGGTACTCTTTCCATATAATAGGCGAGGGAACTCCGTGACAGGCAATGTCACATGTATAGAGTTTTGAGGTGTCGCATTTACCAAGGTATCTTTTAAGTCCGGCAACTTGACAGGCTGTTCCGGAAAACATGACATACATATCGTTATTTAAATCATTTTTGACAGATTTAAATGTGTCTTTCATATCGCTCTGGACATATTTTGATCCCTTAAACTTATCTCTGACATAACGATCTGTTGCTCTTATGTGGCTGACTGAGAAATCATCCTGAAACGCAGCACCGTAAACAGATCCTTTTTTATTAAGAATATAATCGGATAAGGCTACAAATGCAGCACCGCTACGGCTTGTAAAGCGAGTATTAAAGTCTTTATGCTTGATTGCATATGCTGTCTTTGAATGGTTCTTTTCATAACCGTTCTGAAATGCGCATATTTTTTGGCAGGCGCCGCATTCAATACAGAGTGAGACATCAATTTGTGGGTAGAGAAAACCTTCTGAATCAGGCTTCATAGCTATAGCGCCTTTAGGACATATCTGTTTACAGGCTGAACATCCGCAGCATTCACTTTTTGAAGGAAAAATTTGCATATTTATTCCCCTTTAATTATATCTTTAAGGTAATCAAGCGAGAGTTTGCGCTCTGCTTGAAGTATGTTATCGACTTTATTCCAGTCAATATCTGTTGTAACGGCTTCCCCGTCCTTAATTTCTCGGTTTATGCCTATTGTCTGAAGAAGATTTTTTGCACGGTGATTAAATCCTTTTGCTGTTTCATATTCAACAAACATATTTTTGTGAAAAATTACAGAAAAGGCAGTTCCGTGAAATGAATTGGTTACCGTATAATCTGCGTTTGCAAAATAGCCAAGAAATTCTTCAACTGTTGGGGCAGATACATAGGTAAAATTTTTACGCTTTTTTTGTGGATTATCTGTTATATAAACAACAGGAATTTCGGTCTTTTTTGAAAGTTTTTCCGCAAAATCTATTAGTGATTTTACAGGTTTTACATTAAATACAAGAATATATGGTTTATCAATTTTTTTTACAGAAATCTTTTGCCATTCATCTTTTTTCAGAAGAAGTGTAGGGTCAATATGACACACACCGTTCTTACCGGTTATCTTCTTTACAATATTTAATGCGCTTTTTTCACGAACCGAAAAAGACTGAAAATTTTTAAGTAAAGGTCTGAGCTGCATTGCCTTTACATCGCTTATATCTGCAATACCAAAACTTGCTGCATAACTGTATTTTTGGTTATCGTCTGCAAAGCTCAGAAAATAGATGGAATCAGGATTTATTCCTTCCTTACCGGGTCCCCAAACCTGATCGCTTCCGCTGATGAAAGCATCATAAAGATTTTTGCATTCTGATATATCCGAATTACTATAGGTTTTATCGCTGATTTTAAGATAATTGTTGTAGAAGCTTGAAAACTGTTCAATTTTTTTAGCTCTCTTGCGATACATAACAATGGATTTCAAAATTGACTTAATAGGATCAGTTTTGCTAAACTGAAACGGTTTGTAGCCATTGTCGATATTTTCACATTTATAATCTACGATCTCACAGTCACTTCCAAGCTGTTCAAGGGTGTGTTGAAGTGCATACGCCTGGAGAACAGCGCCGTAATTTTTGGCACGATGAAAAGTAATTATTCCAATTTTTTTCATATCCGTTAAATCTCCTTATGAATGCTTGTACAGCAGGTAACCGATAGGGCTTGTTAGGAGAACGAGCAATCTGCGGGGCTTAGTCTTGAGCATAGTCAATATTTCACTAAGTTTGTAGCCGTTTGCAAGTCCATCACGGGTTATTGCCACGATGTGTTCAAGGTAACGCTTTCGATTGTATTTTCTGTAATCCCAACAGTCATTTATATAATGCAGATGCATGACAAATTTTTCTTTTGATGCCTTTTTTCTGTTGACATTTGTAACAGCATTTTCCTGATCTTGAATATAGTATCTCAATGCTGTGCTTAAATATCTGCATATATATTTTCTTCCGACATTATGCCAGATAACATTTTCCGGGTAGAAGTGATAGCCTTCGACAACAGGAAATGGAAATTCACGCATAATATCGGTTCTAATCATACCCCATAATTCCCCTGTGATATTGAGTTTAAAACGCAAATCGAGGTCATTGCTGTCAATATACGGAACATTCATTTGTGTTCCGTTAATTTTACCATCCTTATCATATGTACGGCAGGATATGCCGTAATATTTTTTTTGCTCCTGTTTAGGAATTTTATTCCATTCATTTACAAATGTTTCAAGGGCATCATTTGTACAGGTATCATCAGAGTCAAGCGTAATGAAAAAGTTTCCTCTGCACATTTTTACAGCATTGTTTGTTGCTATATGCTTGCCTTGATTTTTTTGATAAACATAAATAATGTCAAAAAAATTATTTTCTTTCAGAAATCCGTCGACAACATCCTTTGTATTATCTTCACTGCCGTCATCTATAATTATCCATTCAAAGCTTTTATAGGTTTGTTTTTTCAAACATTCAAAAACTCTTGGAAGAGTTTTTGCACGATTATATGATGGGGTAAATACAGTTATTTCAACATTACTCATAATTAACTCCATTTCATTTTTTTGTAAGCTTATTTTTGAGCTTGCAAAGTTCCGCTTTATTAAATAACAACGGCAAGGACAAGGCATATGCAAGGATTCCGCATATAGCACATATGAATATAAATGAACTCCAACCGGTTACTGTAATAAAATTGCTGATAATTGAGAATAATACCAATATAATGATAAATCCAACACAATCTCGGATTACTGTCGGGAAAAATATTGAAAGTTTTTGCTTTAGTATGTATGCAGAATATGCAGGGGTAAAGATGAGTGCGCGCAGTCCCATAAGAACGGAACTCGTTCCTGCTACAAAATACACGCCATAGTCGGTGAGGTTACAGGCTACAATTGCAACTATAACGCTGACAATGCCAACTGTAAGGTTTACAAATACAGGTAATCTAAGTTTATTACATACGGTGTTTATCATCATAAGCGACTGAGTTTGACTGGAACAAAGAAATGTAATACAAGTCAACACCGACATAAACTGAATCATTGTAATCTCCTCCGGTGACTTTGTCGGTTGCCATAATATGTAGAACTGTCTGCCAAAGGCAATAAAACCGGCAATGGGAGTCGAGAGTATAAAGCTTACAATTTTGGTACTGAATTTCGCCTCGATAATTAGCTCCGGTATTTTTTTCTTTGCATAAAGAATTGTATAATGAGGAGTAAATACTGAACCTAAAATTACAGTTAGGTTGCCGATACTGTTCGGTACGGTTTTTGCGATAGAGAGAAGTCCCATCAGTGCCGTTCCAAGGGTTAGGTTGCATATCAGAAGATCAAGACCGCTTAGAAGCACCTGACAAAGTTGTGAAAGTGAAAGCCAAATGCCGGACGCAAGAAGTGTTTTAACTATTTTAATGTCAAATTTTCTAATATCAGCCTTTACTTCCGGGAGTACCTTCTTTTTAACAGTAATATTTGCCAGCAAAAGAAAAATACCGCTTCCAAAACTTGCAAGGGTAACAAAGTAAAGCTGTGCAGGGAAAATTGCAAATAAAAGTACTATGAGTGCAACTTTTATAAGGTTGGATATAATATCTCGTATAGAATTTATATCAATTCTGTTTTTTACAAAGGCTGCTGTTGTGAAAATAGCAGTAACTGTGCTGACAACAAATGTGAGAAAAGCAAAAGCAAAGGTTATTTTTACGCCGGATACAAGATTTGAAGGTATGTTAAGCACAGTGTCAAGAAAACAAACAAAAATTGACGACAGAATCAACATTACTGCAGCGAGGAACAAATCGGCAACGAGAACTGAACTGAATATTTTTGATGATTTCTCAACATCGCCCTTATGGTATGCAATTGAAATAAATCTGCCTGAAATTGAATTCAAAGCGGTCGTAACGATGGTAGCATACTGTACAAAGTTATTAGCAAGACCGATAAAGCCATAGGCATCACTGCCGACCTCTTTTACAAGATACGGTGTCAGAAAAAAGTTAATTCCAACAGTAACTGCAAATGAAACGATACTTGCAATTATGTTTATCGACATTTGTTTTCCGGCGGATTTTGGCATTAAACGGTCACCTCTAAAGATTCGTTCTGTATCAGTTCCTTTATTTTATTTATATATTCCTTTGATTTATTTCTTTCCTTTAAAAGTACATTGTCAACCCTTTCCCAATTAACCGCACCGTTTATATTTGGAAAAACATCGTTTGTTATCTCGCGATCATTGATTCCAAGATTGTTAAGAAGTTCTTCGGCACGGATGTTTCTGCCACCGATATGTTGCAATTCAACTGCAAAATTCTTTTTATAGATTACCGAAAAGGCAGTGCCGTGAAATGAATTTGTGCAAATATATTCTGCGTTTTTTATTAAACCTACAAATTCAGTGGCATTCACCGGATCAAGGTACTCTATACCGTCAATCTTATGGAGCCTCTCCTTTTGCAGGTAGTAGATTTTGTATCCGGTTTTTTTAGAAAGTTCAAGAGCGTAGCTGATAAGCTTAATTGGCTTTCTTACGCTGAACAGAAAAATATACGGTTCTTTTGGTACAGGACATCTGCTTATTTTATCCCAATCATCTTCAGTAAGCAACAACGAGGGATCAATACTGATTTCAGCTTTTCTGTTGATAAGATTTTCAATAATATCTGCTCCGCTTTTTTCACGAACTGAAAAGAGCTGAAATTGTGATAACAACTCTTTATATGTACGTTCCTTATCAGCAGGAAGCTTATCAACTGCAAAGCTTGCCGCATAGGAGTATTTTTGCTTTGGCTTTGCAAAATCAAGTAAATATACCGTATCAAAGCCAACGCAGATGGGACTCCACACCTGGTCGCTCCCTGCAATAAATGCTGCATATTCATTGGAGGCTTCCCCAATGTTTTTGGCATCAAAAGGACGACTGAGGTTTAAAAATTCGTTTCTGAATGTAACGGACTTTTTTCTGTCAATTCCTACTTGACGCATAGTGATGAGTGAACGGATAAATGACTTCAACTTATGATGCTTGCCTACGCGAATAGGTCTTATGTTTCTTGTATACATAAAATGACATGTGTAGTCAATTACATCATTTTCTATGCCGTTTTTTTCCAAAAACTGCTGAAGGGCATAGGCTTGAAGTTTTGCTCCGTAGTTAAGTGCCTGATGAAAAGTTACAATACCGATCTTTTTCATAAATGTCGCCTTTCAGATTCTTTGTTTATCACTATGTCAATATTGTGTTTCCTTGCAATATGAAGAACGGCTCCGATTGAGAAAAACCAGATAAACATAATCTGTCTTGAATATGTCGGATTACCCGTTACAGAGTAAGCTAAAATCATAATTTGTATATATAGCGAGAAATAGCAGATTCTTGCATCATCGCAGACATTTTTTACCCTTCTGATTGCGAGAATTGTGAGTACAACGGAAAGCACTGCAAACAGAAGAAAAAATACACTTCCGACTATTCCGAGCTCTACCGCAATCTGAAAGTAGCAATTGTGACCGTTGAAGTTCCATCTGTCTCCGCCTACACGCAATCCGTTATCATATGCGAACTGATTGTATGAGCCGAATCCTGCGCCAAAGACCGGGTACTTTTCACCCATCAGTAAAAAATATTTCCAAAGAGAATCTCTATTACCTAAGGCCATAATATTTTCTTCATCCATAAAACGGTCAAATATATTTGCAACCTTTGGAATAAACATTGAAAGAATAAACACGGCAGATAAGGCACTCAGCACTATTCCTCCTGTTTTAGCAAATTTTCCTTTGATGTTTGAGATGACCATAAATAATGCAAATGAAAGGACGGGAATAATGAAAAGGGTTCGTTTTCCGGTCAGCATAAGCGACACAATAAATACGAACAACATAAGAATATCAATTTTTTTCAGCTTTTGCGATGAAAAGTACTTAGAAAGTAAAAGAGCAATTCCTACATTCATAATGTATGCCGCTTCACCTTTTTCTCGTGCGAATCCGGAATACGCACCTATTGAAAGTTCATTTTGAATCGTTTGTGCTACCTGTACCGAATGGTTTGGATTTACAATAAACCAAAAATATTTTAACATACAGTTGTCGATAACTGCACTTATCAAAATTGAAAAGGCAATAACCGAGCAAATAACATATATTATCGTAAATATTTTTTTATAATAGCTGCCCGGGAGATCAATGAACAGTAGTGTGAATGCACACAGGTACAGCCAAAATAAGTTTAATGTTGATGCGGGGTCATATGAGTATGCGATTGATATGCATATATATGACAACAGTATAAATGCCGTTCCGGAAACAGCATTAAATTGAAGTTTTATGTCAGTAAGGACGAATACCACAGCAAAAAGTATGCCAACAGTGTAAATTAACGGTAAACGCAATGTGTAAGGAAAAATTGTAGCACCGGTTACAGTTATAAAAGGGATGGCAATAACAAGAAACATTTGCCATATATTTTTTAGTTTTAAATCTCTTATCTTAAAATTTTCCATGGAGTATCACCAATTAGTATTTGTCTAAGTATTTTATCATAAGAAAATACAATCTTTTACTTGTACAGAGTGTTTTGTATCTTATGTAGTCTTTTTTTGACAAATATTTTTTGGCAGTTGCTTTGTCAAAACTTTTAACATACTTAACGAGTTCGTTTCCTTGGCTGCTGAATTTTTTCAGCCCGTTTCTCATATACATAAGTTTGTATATTCTGAGAGTTGTAGAAAGTCTGTTGCAAACAGCGTTTGCGTAAATTGACGGATGTTCTTTGCTTACAGTTTCAAGCATTTTGTCAGCAAGATAAATGCAGTCAAAATATTTTTCGGTAAATTCTGTTATGGAAGACGAACCTTCCCTGCGATAATAGGTGTATTTTGCAACGCTTTTGCTACTGAATGTGTTAGAATTGAGAGCAGCAAGGAAACAAAAATACTTGTCCTCGTTTGTTTTACAATTTTCGGGATATTCAACACCCCTGCAAACTTTTGCTTTGAATAATTTGGTGTAGGTACTCATACCAACATTTCCTTTAAAGAGGTCGCAAAGAAAACTTTCATTGTTGTTCCAGATTTTGGATTTACCCGTTGCAATGTTACGAACAGTGCCATCCTCAAATTCAAATCTTACTTCACAGATTGAAATATCTGCATTATCTTTGACAGCAATGTTCATTAGAAATTCGAACATATCAACATCGGGAACATCATCCCCGTCACAAAAGCCTATATAATCTCCTGTTGCTACTCTCATCCCTGCATTTCTTGCCGCAGAGACACCTTTGTTTTTTTGATGAATGACCTTAATCCGGTTATCTTTTTTGGCATAAAGGTCGCAGATTGCAGGGCTGTTGTCAACTGAACCGTCGTCGACAAGTATGATTTCAATATTACGGTATGTCTGATTTATCAGGCTCTTGATAGAGCTTTCAAGATACTGACCGATATTATAAACCGGTACAATTACAGATATTTTATTATCATACATATATAATCCTGCCTTATTTTATTTTAAGTTTTTTCAAAAATCCGAGTATTCCTGTTTTGTAGAAAAAGCCCCTGAATTTACCGAAAATTTTTCTGCTTATTTTAATAGGAATATATTTTTTTACGACTTGTTCAATATTATAGCCATTGTTAAGCATTTCAAAGTATTCTTTTCGGTTTTTGTGATATTTGGGATTTTCCATTGCCATATGCCCGTCATTTTCAAGTAAAAGTTTTGGATCGGCAGGATATACTATGAGATTGTGTTTTGCCTTTTCAAATAATTTTGCACCTTTGGCGCTCTGAATAATGACTGCTGTATATCCTTTGTCATCATCGGCAAGTCCGTTTACATATCGCGTAATATTCCAACAGTCAAATACAGTCAGATCCGATACTCTTCCCGGCTCACGAAATTTACAGTCATAACATGATGGGCGTGAGCATATTCCCTTAAAAAAGCTCTTAAGCATATAGTCAGTATTGGTGTTTTCTATACTTTTTTTGCCGTTGGCAAATCTAAGAGTCAGATTTGCACTATGGTATCCGTAGGTTTTTTCGCGAAAGTTTGCATATGTAATTTCAGAACCGAATTTTTTTTCCATAAATTCTCTGTATTTTTCCCATACCAATGGAGATGGGACAGCTCTGCATACAAAGTCAATGGTGAAGAGGTTATCATATGGTTTTCTTAAGTAATTTTGAAGCCCTTCAACCTGACACGGAGTCCCCGTAAACATAACAAATTTTCCGTTGTCAAGTTGTTGCTTTACCTCGGTAAAGGTTGTACCCATATCACTTTGAACATATTTTGAACTTCTGAATTTTGAAAGTTCACTTTCTGTTTCAGCGTATGTATGTTTGACATAAAAGTTACCGTCAAATGCACCGCCAAATACGATTCCCCCGTTATTGATTATCTCTTTGCTGAAAGCGGTAACTGCACCGCCTGATGTACTGGAGCGGACAATTTCAGAATTTTTATTACGAACAACATATGCGGTATTTGGAAATACATTATGTGTTTTATTGAGTATAGGACAAACCTTTTCACAAAGGCGACAGTTAACACATTTAGTTTTATCGACAACCGGATATTTAAATCCCTCATTGTCTGTCTGCATTGATATGCACTTTTTATGGCACACAGACTCACATGCTGTACATCCGCAACAATGTTTTTTATTTGTTTCGTTTATATTTATCATTTTAATCTCCGTTTGAGAAACAACTGAGTGCATTGTCAAGAAATGCTTTGGACAGCATTCTGTGATTTTTAACTTTTTCGAGAACACAATCATAATCTATTGCATTTTCAACATCGTTTATATTACCGCTAAATCTTCTGTCGTTTAATCCGTATGTCTCACAAAAGCTGTCAATACGGGAGTTTTTGGAAGATACAGAATCGTTTGAATAGCGGTTGAATATAAAAAACTGTTTTTTGTACAGCATAGAAAACACTGAGCCATGGAAAGAATCGGTAAATATATACTTAGCATTTCTAATCAAATTGACAAATTCAGCCGGTCCGATGTCAAACGGTGTGTAATCACCAAAACCCCTGTCAGCCTTATTATAACTGTCCATATGCAATTCTGTGACGATTTTTAAATTTTTTTCTTTTGCAAACTTGGTTACTTCATCTCTGTATTCCTGACTTTTACCGAGAAAATATGCAAATATATACGGTTCATTGAAAAGATTCTTGTTTGGAATTTCTTCGAGCCATTCATCGGAATCAAGAAGAATTACAGGGTCACAGACGACGACGGCATCATTTATGCTGAGCTTGTCAACAATTACCTTTCCGCTGTTTTCTCTGACGCTTACATAATTAAGTCGGTCAAGAAAGTTTTTGTAAATTTTATGGTATCTTTGCTCAATCTGTGAAACACCGAAGCTTGTTGCATATGATATTTTTGTGCAGCTGTCGCCTGCAAACATAAGATTGTAAAAATTAGAGGTTATTCCGCTCGGAGACCAGAGTTGGTCGCTTCCAACCATAACGGCGGTGTATTTTTCAGATTGCTTCTTAAGTTCATCGTAACCGTAGTAAATAGGTGAAAGCTTTTTAAATCTGTTTTCCGAAAATTTATTAAACGCGTCATTTCTAACGGCATTTTGTTCCGCAAGCTGTGAATGAAGTTTAAGCATAAGCTTTTTTTGGAATGTTTCAATAATCCTGTCATTTATAAAAACGGGGTTAAAAAGACGCGGTATTGCTTTTGTAAGAAGCAATGGTGTAATCTTTTTTTTATATCGGATTATTTCGTAATCAATGTTACGCTTTTTCAGTTCAACTGTTGTTGCATAGCTTTGAAGCTGGCTGCCGTAGTTTTTGTGGTTGTAGCAAGCGCAAAGGCCAAGTTTTTTCATGGTATCAGCCTTTCTTTTTGTGATTATTTATAATCTCATTATATTTTTGTGTGAGTTTCTGCGCATAGGTTACCGGAGAAAATTCGATTTTTGCTTTCTCAACGGCACAACTGCTCATTGCTTTGTATTCAGCATCAGAAAGCGAGCAGACTTTTTTAATTGAGTCTTTAAGGTCATCACTGTCAAACGGTGAGCAGATAAAGCCTGTTTTTCCATCTTCTACAATTTCAGGAAGTCCGCCGTAATTTGTTACGATAACAGGTTTTCCCTGTGACATTGCTTCCATAATTGTATAGGGTCCGTTTTCGTACCACTCACTGGGAAGAATGACGCATTTCGCTTCTGCAACATACTTTTTAAGCTCGTCACCGGACTTGAAGCCTAATGCTTTGATTCTGTTTCCAAGGTTATGTGCTTTTATATATTCCTTGATTTCATCTTCAATAGGACCTGTGCCGAGAATGATGAGCGGAATATTGTTCTCGAGCTTCTCAACAGCCTTAACGAGCGTCAGCACACCCTTTTCCTCGGAAATTCTGCCAAAGTATAACAGATAACCGTTGTCGGGATTATTGTCGGAATAAACAGTATCGGTAGGCAGAAAGTTTTTTATATGGATAATTTCGCTATGGATAATACCGGATTCTTCAAGCTTCTTTTTGTAAAAATATGACGGCGTGATGTACAAGTCTATGTCGTCGTATATTTTCATTCGTTTATAGTTTGTTGCCTCAATAGCCGCAAGAGTACTTTTTGCAGTTGAACCTTTTACACATTTATTTTTTATGCAATTTGAATATCTGCCGTGCAGGCATTTTTCACACACATGGCCGTTTACAAGCATTTCGTGGTTGGGACATACACAGTTAAGGTCGTGAATTGTGAACACTATTGGTATGTTGTATTTTTTTATTGCCCGAACAATCGAAAGGGTGATGTGACGGTGAACAAGGTTAATATGAACAATATCAGGATGTTCTTGTTCAATGAGAGCAGAAATATTTTTTTTCGCCTCAAAAGAATAGAGAACGCGAAAACCTGCCTTTACTTTCTGAAGCGTGGAAATATTAGAATTAAAATCGACATTTGAAACAAAGTATTTTTCCTGTTCACATGGTTTGTTGTTACTGTCTGCCATTGAAAAGTAAATCACTTCGTGACCAAGCTTTGTGAGAAGGTCGGCAAGACCGAAATAGTAGGTTTCACTTCCGCCTTTTACATAGTGGTATTTATTAACAAGCAGAATTTTCATTATCAACCCCGCCTTTTTCCTTTAAGTGAGCGTACCATTGGGTACAACTTTGAGTGAACAAGTGAGATACCTGCAATCATCATTCTTTTCGGCATGGCATTGCACACACTCGTCATCATTTTTTTTGATTTCTTTCTGACATCGGGATATTGCGGAAAATCTTTCCACGGTGACATTGCTTTATATTTGAGATAATCCCCGACAAAAGGATGATTGTTATTTTCATTCCATGGGCGAGTTCCCGAAAGAAAACACGAGGTGTAGTGAATTATATAAGGATCGGTTACCGCCTCAATGTATTCTTCTTCACTCAGATGATGCTCGGGACGACGCACCTTCATAAGATCTTTAAAATTAAAATCAAAGAACACGGTCATAGCATCGTACTTGGTATGGACAACCTTTACAAGATTCTTTTTTGCAAGAACACCGTTAAGAACACCCTGATCAACATATGTAATGTCACCGTTATGGGCAATAATGAAGTCGAGAAAGTCTTTTTCTACATTCATCTCTCTCCAGCTTTTAAGGTCAATCAGCAAAACACCGTTATTTGTATAAGTGCTGTCGCACGGAAGATTTAGTTCGGTTTTATAACGGTCACTTCGGCAATCGTCAACTGCCGCAACAATCTTATCTTCCAGATCTGTTTCCCAAAATTCTCTCAAAGAGTGACGCACAACTGTGTCACAGTCAAGATAAATACAGCGGTCAAGATTATCAGGCAGTATCGTGCAGAGAAACAGTCTGAAAAATGTACTTATGTTCCATCTTCCGACTTCTATATCAACACCTGCCATTTTGTTGAGGTCGGGACGGGGGATAAAAACAATATTTCTGCCGAATTTGTCAACCATATTCTCAAATCTCTTTTTGTTTTCATCTGAGATATTGTTGTCAATCATATAAATGTTGATTTCATCGGCATCGGTATTATTGTGTAAGAGTGACATTATTGACACACCGGCAATAGGCGCATAGCTGTCGGAGCTCGAATATACTACGTTCATTTTACCCTCCGCAAAAAAATAGTCGTAACATAAAAATTACTTAAGATACTTATCCTCGTATTCCTTAAAAGTCTGAAGATTTTTATCTTTGTCGGCAATAATGAGATTTTCAATACCGCCGATTTCATCAAACGGCCATTCAACCCCCAAATCCGGATCGTTGTACATAATGCCGTCATCATATTCGCCGTAGAATTTTTCACCGCATTTGTATGAAACAACAGACGGTTCAAGCACAAGATAGCCGTGTGCAAAATGTTCGGGAACATAGAGTTCATTCATATTTTCTTCTGAAAGACAGAAACCCTGCCATTTTTTGAATGTAGGTGATTCGGGACGGAGGTCAACGATAACATCAAAAACCTTGCCCTTAATGCACCGTACCAGCTTTGCCTGTTCGTGAACTCTCTGAAAATGAAGCGCACGAATTACACCCTTGTGAGAAACCGTGTAGAAAACCTCGGCAAGGTTGTGTTCAAGGCCGTTAGCCTCAAAAACTTCCTTTGAGTAGTCCTTTATAAATGCACCTCTGATATCGGTTGCACAGAACGGTTTGATGAGGTATGCACCCTCAAAGTCCGTATTGCAAAATTCAAATTTCTGTATCATTAAAATACACCTTACTTTAAAAAACTAATTAAGTGATTTAAGCCATTCCATTGTTTTTGAAACACCTTCGGCAAAAGAAACCGAGGGCTTGAAATAACAGTCTGTTTCAATATCGGCTGTATCAAATGCCTCAAGCGGCATATTTACTCCCGTAAAAGGTACATCGCCGAAAATCGGCTTTGCTTCGGGGGCAAGCGTCTGTTGCATTTCAAGAATAAATTCTTTAAGAGGTCTTGCGTTCCCGCTGCCGATTGTATATTCCTTGTTAGGTTTACCGTATTCTCCGATTGCCTCAAACGCTCTTGCAACATCGTCAATATAGATGAAGTCATAGTTCTGTGTTGCGGCGGTGAACTGCAACGGCTCATTTGCAATGATTTTGCGGATTGTAGAATTTACAAAACGGGGCGAAAGCTCACCAACACCGTATGCGTTTGTGATAACTGCCCAACAGAGGTCAATTGAAAGGCTGTTTGCAATCGGCTTGCAAATTGCTCTTGCAATCAGCTTTCCTGCGCCGTAAATGTACGGAAGTCCGGGCTTGCTTTCCTGAGTGTAAACAGCGGTGTAGGTTTCTTTTTCCATAATAGAACCGGCATTTACAAACTTTTTGCACTGCATTTTGTCGGCTGTTCTGAGAGCACGAGCGGTCCACAGGGCGTTTTGCAACTGAACATTTTCATCGCATCTGAGCGATCCTGCCGAGCCTACCCATGCAAAGTGGTAGAAAACATCAATATCTCTGTCGGAAATTATGTCAGCCAAGGTTTCAATCTCATCAAGCTCACAATACACAATTTCAATGCCACTGAGATTCTTTATGTTATCAATGTTTTCGTTTTGATCCTTAACAACGGCAAACACCTTTATACCGTCGGCACAAAGTCTTTTGCAGACATTTGAGCCGATAAAACCGTTTGAACCTGTTACAATTGCCTTTTTCATAAGTAAACCTCTT
Organism: Ruminococcoides intestinale; assembly: GCF_040095935.1. Lineage (NCBI taxonomy): Bacteria > Bacillati > Bacillota > Clostridia > Eubacteriales > Oscillospiraceae > Ruminococcoides > Ruminococcoides intestinale. The sequence continues at coordinate 286,701 of NZ_JBBMFQ010000002.1, forward strand.
TTTATATTTGCCGTATGATTATTTCAGAAATTCTTCAATCTGCCTATCCATACAGTCTCTTACATTGCCGTTTTCCATATAACAGCATGACCATTCGACCGTTTTTTTAACTGCATCATCAACATGCCAATGAGGTTTCCAGCCAAAAACAGTCTTGAGTTTTGAGCAGTCAAGCTTGAGAAAATTAGCTTCGTGGACTGCATCCTTTTCACTTTTGTCAATCCGGTTTATATTGCCGGCATATTTTACGAACAAGTCAACAAGTTCGCCTGTTGTTATGCAGTCGCACTCGTCAGGACCTACATTATAACAGTCGGCAAACTTAATGTCCCCGTACTGGGCTTTTGCGATCATAAGATATGCATAAAGCGGTTCGAGAACATGCTGATACGGTCTTGTGGAATGCGGATTGCGGACGATAATATTCTCGCCCTTTTCCAATGCTCTAACGCAGTCGGGAATAATTCTGTCGTTTGCAAAATCTCCGCCGCCGATAACATTTCCTGCTCTCGCTGTGGAAATCGCCGTTCTTCCGTCGGCGAAGAAAGAATTTTTGTAGCTGTGGGTTACAAGTTCCGAGCAGCTTTTGCTGTTTGAATATGGATCAAACCCGTCAAGCGGTTCGTTTTCACGATATCCCCATTGCCATTCCTTGTTTTCATAAACCTTGTCGGTTGTTACATTGAGAAACGATTTCACACAATTTGACTGCCGTACACACTCAAGAATGTTGACCGTTCCCATAACATTTGTTTCATATGTATATGCAGGCATTTTGTAGCTGTCACGCACAATCGGCTGAGCCGCAAGATGAAGTACAATCTCAGGCTGTGCCTCATCAAATGCCTTTTTAAGCGAATCAAAATCACGGATATCTCCGATAACCGACTTTACATCGCTCTCGATATTTGCAATCTCAAAAAGTGACGGTGAGGTTGGCGGATTAAGCGAATAACCCGTTACATCCGCACCGGCATTTGCAAGCAGTTTGCAGAGCCAACTGCCCTTGAATCCTGTGTGTCCCGTAATGAACACTTTTTTACCCTTATAAAAATCAAGCATCATTCCGACCACACTTTCCAAGGAGCGGTACGGTCGTTCCAAAGCTTTTCAAGACGCTCCTTGTCACGTAATGTGTCCATACACTGCCAAAATCCGTTATGCTTGCAGCACATAAGCTGACCTTCTCTTGCAAGCTGTTCCATTGGCTCACGCTCAAACATAACTGTATCGTCTTTTATATAGTCCAAAACCTTCGGTTCAAGCACCATAAAGCCTGCGTTAATCCAGCCTGAGTCAATATCACTTTTTTCACGGAAAGCTCTGACTTCGTTGTTTTCGGCCAAATCAAGCACACCGAATCTGCTTTCGGGTTTTACGGCTGACATAGTTGCAAGCTTGCCGTGCTTTTTGTGAAAATCGAGCAGAGCGTTTATATCAACATCGGAAACACCGTCGCCATAGGTCATAAAAAACGGTTCGTCTCCGATAAAATTGCGAATCCTTTTAAGTCTGCCGCCCGTCATCGTGTCAAGACCTGTGTCAACAACAGTAACCTTCCATTTTTCGGCTCTTTTGTTATGGACGATAATCTTATCATCCTGAGTAAAATCAAAGGTGATATCGGATGTATGAAGAAAATAGTCGGCAAACCATTCCTTGATTACATGCTGTTTGTAACCTGCACATATGATGAACTCATTCACACCGTAGTGGGTGTACAGCTTCATAATGTGCCACAAAATAGGCATTCCGCCGATTTCAATCATTGGTTTAGGTTTGAACTGGGATTCCTCGGAAATTCTTGTTCCGTATCCTCCTGCGAGTATAACAGCTTTCAAAACTCTGCCTCCTTAAACAGCACCCTCACCCTTGAAAACAGAGGTGATAGTTTTGAGAATAATTTTCAGGTCAAAGCAGACAGAGCGGTTTTTGATATAGCAAATTTCCATTGCCCTTCTGCGTGTGTATGTAGTACAGCTTCTGCCGTTTGCCGCCCAGAAACCCGTAAGCCCCGGCTTAACGCTCAAAAGCATATCACGGTAGTTGCCGTAAATTTCAGTTTCAATCTCCATAACGGGTCTTGGTCCTACAATAGAGATGTCGCCTTTTAAAATATTGAAAAGCTGAGGCAACTCGTCAAGGCTTGTTCTTCTCATAAATTTGCCGACCTTTGTTACTCTGGGATCGTCTTCAAGCTTGAAATTTCTTTCGTACTCAGCTTTTTGCTCGGGAGTAAACTGCTTGATAAGATCTTCGGCATTCGTTACCATACTTCTGAATTTATATATGTTTAAGGGTTTTCCGTCTTTTCCTACACGCCTATGAGTAAAAAATACAGGACCTTTGTCTGTTGTTTTGATAGCTACTGTAAGAATTAAAAAGACAGGCGACAATATAATCAGAGCGGCTGACGAGCATATGATGTCAAAAATCCGTTTAAAAAAATCATAAACGGGCTTTTGTTCAGTTGTATGTCCGCTTGATGGCGCACTTTTGTTTATGCTTTTTACTGATTCCATTTTCCCCTCCGTGGGCAGGACTAGCCTGTTAGTTTATGTTTGCAAAGGCGGTTTGGCATCAGTCATTTGTTGATGTCTTGTAATATCCGCCGTATCTTGAGTAATAGCCCTTGCCCTTACGGGTTTCGTGAGGCTTTACACGGTTAAGAATAACACCGAGAATTTTTGCATTGGTTCTTTTGATAACTTCAACTGTTCTTGAAAGCTCGGGATATGTTGTTGAGTTATTTTTTACAACAATAACAACACCGTCAGACGCCTTCATAATAGGCAGGGCGTCAATAACAACGCCGATTGGCGGTGTATCGAAAATAATGTAGTCGTAATTTTTTTCAAGAGTTTTGATAAGATCAAACATGGATTCACTCGAAAGAAGCTCTGACGGGTTCGGCGGAATAGCGCCGTATGTAATTGCCTTGAGATTCTCGATTTTTGTATCCTTTACAATATCCTCAAGTGAACATTCCTCGTTGAGGTAGTTTGTAAGACCGGGAGTAGGTGTGATTTTTAAAGCTGTGTTAACTCTCGGACGGCGAAGGTCACATTCAACAACGACGACCTTTGTGCCAACCTGCTGAGCAAGAGCAGATGCAACATTGATTGAAGTTACGGTTTTGCCCTCACCTTTTGTTGAAGAAGTAAAGGCTACCTTTTTACAACCCTTTTTGAAAATTGAGTATGCGATGTTTGTTCTTGCTGTTTTGTATGATTCACGAACCTGAAAGCCAAGTGCCTCAGTGTCGATTGAACGGTCGATTTTAGTCTTTTTCATTGCAGTTTCACTCCTTTAACAATTAATAACCCGATTCGTAGTTACCGTACTTCTTTTCGGCTGCCTTCTGATTTGAAAAATATTCAAAATCGGGAATAGCGGCAAGCAACGGAAGGTCAAGAACGGTTGTCATTTCATCATTGTACTTGATTTTAACATCAAGGAAGTCACGGACGAATGAAATGATGAGTGAAATAATGAGACCTGCGGCGAAAGCTATCATAACATTTCTCGAAACATTCGGGGATGTAGGAGCTTTCGGTGTTGTAGCCTTGTCAACAATTTTAAGCTTTGCATTGTCCTTTACATTGGCAATTGTATCTGGTGCAATTTTTGCAATTGCGTTGCCTATGTTTTTTGATTCGGACGGACTGCCCGAATTTACAAGCGCCTTAAAAACCTCGGTATCTTCAATGCTTTCAAACTTAATCATTGATTTAAGCTGTGACGCCGTGTATTTTTCGTTGAGTTCCTTTGAAACGGAATTGTAGAAAGAATTTGAATCGAGCAACTCGATATAGGTGAGAACAAGGTTCTTTGCGTAGTTGATACTCTGATAGTCGTCATAAGCCGACTGGCTTTTGTAGTTGGTTTCAACATAAAGCTTTACGGTTGATGTATATGTTTTCTGAACCAAAAATGTTGTTACAAAATATGACGCAGCCGCACATAAAAGCGACAGCACCGCAATAAACACAATATTTTTCTTGATAATTCTCGTTATGTCCTTGAATGTTATCTCCATTAAATTACTCCTCTTCTCGGCTTTTGTACGCTTATGGCAAGATAATGCCACAGTCGACACGAAAGTGCTGTAGGCGAAAAACGGCACAAAAGCACAAAATACTTTTAAACATGATACTCCTATTATATTTTAAATCAGTAAAAAAATCAATATGAACAAAGGTTTCAATAAAGGAAAAAGATGTCTTTTTTTGCAGAATATGCAATTACTCTGATTTTTCATATGTACAAAATACACATAAAATATGTGATTATTTTGTTGCAGTTAGCCGATAAGTATATAAAATAACGAGCTGAAATAAAGCTCAGGTAAAATTTGCAAAAAAAATAAACAAAAATATGGCAAATAACCGATAAATTTTCTACTTATATATTAGTATGTCACAATATGTCATAATAAGAAAACAATGACAGAAAAAGGTGTAGGGTAAACGGATGAGGTCTATACACGAATATTTGAAAAAGAAGGAATTTATAAATCGGCAGGTGCATTTTTATGTAAAAGGCAAGTGTACAAATGAATTAAAATACAAGATCAGAAGAAAACGATGCAGCGCAAAATTGATTTAAAACGGCATAATGCACAATGAAAATGCCTGATTTGACAAAAGGATTGTAATTTTTCCGAATATAACAAATTTTTATAATAAAATGCTTTACAAAATGCGAAATGTGGTGTATAATACTGTACAAAGAAGTTAAATGGTGAAGTTTTCCATTGTGTTCCCTGCAGTTTTCGGCTTGCAGATGCGTATTATGCCAATGAATCCGTGAGGCTTCTTGCTGATGAAAACAAAATAAAATACAAGGTGGTATGAACTATGAAAAAGTTATCAGCAATGTTAGTAGCGTTCATCCTTGTTGCAGCAACTGCTTTCACTGCTTTTGCAGCAGGAATCAATGACAGCGAACAGGCTGTTCTCAACGAACTCAAGACATCTGTTAAGATGAACGGTTCGGAGATGGTTATTCCGAGCGAGTTTGTAAACCAGGCTGAAAACTACTTTAACACAATCGATATGACAGCAGATGAGTCATCTCAGATCGTTGCTGTTCTCAAGAAGGGCGAGAGCTTCCTTGAGAACTCAGGTGCATCTAATATTGCAGATCTCACATTTGCTCAGAAGCAGACACTTCTTTCTTACGGTAAGGAAGTTGTCGGTGTGCTTGATATGACAATGTCATATGACACATCTTCAAAGAAGCTTACAATTTACGGCAAAGACGGCAAGGTTGCATTCTCAGCTGTTCCTACACTTACAAAGGCAGGCAGTGTTCAGGATAACAGTGTGATCAAGACAACAGGCGCAGAGGCTGACTTCAGCGGCATTATCGCTGTTTCTGCTGTTGCATTTGTAATGGTAGCAGGCGGTGCTTTCTACCTTGCAAAATCTAAAAAAGAAAGAGCTTGATTCTAATGTCTGATAAAAAAATCAGACACGGTCATAAATCAAAGAATGGGAAGAGTTTTATAATTCTTCCCATTATCTTTTGTTTGATAACATATCTTGTGCTGTATCTTGCTTTTGTTCCGTCCTTTTCACCTGTGATTTCGGCAGTAGGTATGTTCTTCTCAGATAATGAAAAGGATTATTCAACAGAGTACGATAATATTTTTGTGCCCGTGTCAGAAAACTCAACCGTTCCTACCGTTACAAAAAAGGATTCAAACGGTCAGGAAAAAACTTATGTTAAAAACGACTCCGTTCAGTACCCTAACTACGGAAATCTGTTCGGTGAGCTTATAATCAATGACTGCAATGTTGACGCAAATCTTTTTTTCGGTGACAATGATGTTGCGCTCAGAAACGGTGTTGGTATTTATGCCGGAAGTTTTGTCCCCGGTTACGGCGGAACAATCCTTGTTGCAGGTCATAACAACACTTATTTCAACGGCCTTAAAAACGCAGCAGTCGGTCAGAAGGTTGAAATCAAGACAAGCTACGGTAATTACATCTATGAAATCACCGACACGGCTGTCAAAAAAGCGACTGACAGAACCGCATATGACCTTTCGGCGGATTATGAAAATCTCATAATGTACACATGCTATCCGTTTGATGCACTCGGTCTTACACCACAGAGATATTTTGTGTATGCAAAGTTAGTGTCGGGTACTCCGATTGATAAGGAGGCGAACTGATGAATTCTAAAGTAAGACATATTATTTACGGAATAATTTCGTTCGTTCTCTCGTTTGTACTGTTTTTGATTTCGTTTGCAATAGTTCTTCAGTCAACAATCCTCAACCCATCGTATATTATGGATAATATGAATGCGAGCAACTATTTTGTTGACAAGCGTGACGAAATCAAAGAGAGCCTTGTTGACCTCGGTTATGCGTCGGGACTTGATGAAAAGTTTTTTGAAAATGTTGTTGACGAAGTGACAATTCACGATAATACACAGGCCTATCTCAACAGCTTTTATGCAGGCGAGAAGGCTAAGATTGACACAACAGCGTTTAAGCAGAAATTCAACAGCGAGCTTGACAGCTACATAAGTAAGAATAATCTCAAGGTTGCAAACGATGGGAGCAGAGAATATCTCATCAATCAGGCTGCTAACATTTATGCGGCGGCGCTCAGAATACCGCTTTTTGCCACACTTTCTGTTTATCTCGTTGCATTGAAAAATATGATGCCGTTGATTATCGGCGGTCTTGCAGTCCTTGTCGCAATTCTATGCGTAATCATCATCTTTACAAATAGTTGGAAGCACAGAGCGGTAAGGTATATCTGTTATTCAACATCTGCGGCATTCCTTACGGTTGGTATAATTCCGGCGGTGTTGCTTTCAACAGGCTATATGAGCAAGATTAATATTGATTCAAGGGCGTTCTACAACCTTTTTGTTCAGAGTATGAACAATATTCTTATTGCCCTTGCAATCTGTTCTGTAATCTTTTTTATAGTTTCGATCGGACTTTTCTTCCTGCACAAGAGTATGCGCAGACACGCAAGTGAAGACTGATGAAATTGAAAGTTGAAAATTGAAAATGTAAAATTACGGTCGGGAAGATAGTTTGCAAATGCAAAACACTGTCTTCCCGACCGTTTTTTATATGAAAGTTGTTGTCTGTTTGTAGGGACAACACGGTTCGCCACTACTAAAATAATGAAAAAATAACACGGTCGGATTTCCAAACGGGGATTCCGACCGTGTTTTTTTATGAATTAATCATCAATATTGTAAAATCGTTTTGCGTTGTCGCAGGTGATTTGCAGAAGTTCGGAAATGCTCATATTACGCAGAGATGCGATTTTTTCTGCGGCATAGATAATCATAGAGCTGTCGCAACGCTTGCCACGGAACGGCACGGGCGCCATATACGGAGCATCGGTTTCGAGCAGAAGCCTGTCAAGCGGAATTTCCGAGGCGACCTCAAGACTGTGACGGGCATTTTTGAATGTAACAACACCGCCGAGGCTGATGTACATTCCCATACGAACCGCTTCACGCATAAGCTCAACACTGCCCGAAAAGCAATGAATCAGCGCATTTGGTTTGTATTTTCTCAGAAGATCGTACACATCACCGTGAGCCTCACGATCGTGAACTATAAGCGGCATTTCAAGGTCAAGAGAAAGCTGGATCTGTTCCTCAAAAACACGCTTTTGCAAGTCTTTCGGAATGTCCCAATGATAATCAAGCCCTGTTTCGCCGATTGCGACAACCTTTTTATGTTTTGAAAGCTGTGCAAGCTGTTCAAGATAATTGTCCGGAATATTTTCGAGATTTTCGGGATGAAATCCGACTGCGGCATACATAAAATCATATTTTTCGGCATATTCAATGCAGGTTTTTGCCGTTTCAAGGTCAACTGCATTGTTGACAATTCCGCACACACCCTTTGTGTGAATGTTTTCCAAAAGTTCAAAACGGTCATCGTCAAACCATTTGTCATCATAATGCGCATGCGCATCGAAAATGTTGTTGTAAAGTGACATCGGTATATCTCCCTAAAAGTATGGGCGGTCATTGACCGCCCACATTGATGAATTTATATGTCCATACACATATGTTTTGATATAACATATGTGTATTCAATTTTGCACGCAATGCGTGCAATCGTGTGAAACGCACACGAACTATGCTACGCTCGGGCATAGATAGCTTTTAATTTATCAAACTATCTACACGAACGGGGAACGGCGGCTCGCCGTGCGGGCAGATGATATCCGCTCCTACAGTTACGCTCGGGCATAGATAGTTTTTAATTTATCAAACTGTCTACACGAACATAAATCAACAGATTTTTGAGCCGACAGGCATATTGTCAACAAAAACAACCTTTAAATCATCGCCGTGAACTGCAGAAAGAATCATACCGCAGCTTTCAACACCGCAAAGCTTTGCAGGCTTGAGGTTCTGAACAAGAATAATCTTCTTGCCGATAAGCTCCTCTGGTTTGTAGTAGTTTGCAATACCGCTGACAACGGTCCTGTCCTTTACACCGTCAAAAATTGTGAACTGTAAAAGCTTTTTGCTCTTTTTAACGGGTTCGCAGGTCTTAACCTCGCACACACGGAGGTCAACCTTGGCAAAGTCATCAATGCCAATCTGTGCAACACCCTCGAGTTCTTCACGGAGTGCCTTTGTTTCTTCACTTTCACCCTCGTTGTTCTTGATGATGCTGTTGAGTTCTTCAATTTCCTTTTCAACATCAATTCGTGGGAAGAGTGCATCTCCCTTGTGAACCGTGACATCAGCAGGAAGAACACCGAACTTGTCGCAGTTTTCGTAGCCGGCACATTTTTCACAAGCACCGATCTGCTCAAGAGCCTTTGGCATTGTTGTTGGCATAAATGCCGAGAGAAGGGTGCAGGCAATACGGATTGCCTCAAGAAGGTTGTAGAGAACCGTTGCGAGTCTTGCTTTCTTTGTTTCGTCCTTGGCAATAACCCACGGAGCGGTTTCGTCAATGTATTTATTTGCACGGGAAACAAGCTTGAAAATTTCGGCAAGTGCGTTCTGGAGCTGAGTCTTGTCCATGAAATCGTCAACCTTTGCACGGAGCGATGTTGCGGTTTCGATAAGGTCATCGTCAAATTCGCCGCTCTCACGCTCTGTGGGAAGTGTGCCGCCGAAATATTTCTGAACCATTGCAACTGTTCTTGAAACAAGGTTGCCAAGACCGTTTGCAAGGTCGGAATTGATACGGTTAATCATAATTTCGTTTGAGAATGAGCTGTCTGCACCGAGAGCCATTTCACGCATAATGTGGTAACGGATTGCGTCAGCGCCGTAACGCTCACCGAGTACAAACGGATCAACAACATTGCCGAGTGACTTTGACATCTTCTGTCCGTTGAAAGTAATCCAACCGTGAACGGCAAGATGCTTTGGAAGCGGAAGGTCAAGAGCCATAAGCATTGCAGGCCAGATGATAGCGTGAAAACGCATGATGTCCTTTGCTACCATATGAACATCGGCAGGCCAGTATTTGTCAAATTCGTCAAATTTTTCATTCTTGTAGCCGAGAGCGGAGATATAGTTTGAAAGTGCGTCAATCCAAACATAAACAATATGCTTTTCGTCAAATGTAACCGGAATGCCCCATTTGAAGGTTGTTCTCGATACGCAAAGGTCTTCAAGTCCCGGCTTGATAAAGTTGTTTACAAGCTCAACCGCTCTTGTCTTTGGCTGTAAATAGTCTGTTTCCGTGAGGAGCTTTTCAATTCTGTCGGCAAAAGATGACATCTTAAAGAAGTATGCCTCCTCCTTTGCCTCTGTAACCTCTCGTCCGCATTCGGGACATTTGCCGTCAATAAGCTGGCTTTCTGTCCAGAAGCTTTCGCAGGGGGTGCAGTATTTGCCCTTGTATTCTCCCTTGTAGATGTAGCCCTTGTCATACAGCTCCTTGAAAATTTTCTGAACTGTTTCAATGTGATAATCGTCTGTTGTGCGGATATATCTGTCATAGCTTATGTTCATAAATTTCCATAAGCCTTTAAAGGTTTTTACAATTTCGTCAACATACTCTTTGGGAGTAACACCCTTTTCGGCAGCCTTCTGTTCAATTTTAAGACCGTGTTCATCCGTACCCGTAAGGAACATAACATCATATCCCTGCATTCGTCTGTAACGGGCGATAGAATCGCACGCAACGGTGGTGTAGCAATGACCGATGTGGGGATTGCCTGACGGATAATAAATAGGCGTTGTAATGTAAAATGGTTTTTTCTGACACATAGTATTTGTCCTCCCTAAAATTCAGCAAATGAGCTGTAACTGTAATTATACCAATTATTGCATATAATTTCAAGAGTTCATGGTATAAACGGAGAATAGTTAATTGTTGTATGCTTAATTTAAAGACAATTACTTATGATTCATTCGGTGATATTACTGTTTGAATTCATAATTAATCGTGTTAAAGTGTCGGGTTAAAGTGAAATAATGCCGAACTGCGCAAGTGTGTAGGAAATTAAGATGAACACAAGGCAGATTGGAGCTATATATTTAATCATAACATCAAACAAAGCCCTTCTGCTGAAACGCTCGCCGTTCCTTGTGACTTCGTCTGCAATAGTCTTTGGCTTGATAACCCAGCCGATGAGAATACAAGTGCAAAGTGCGACAATCGGCATAATAATGCTGTTGCTCAAGAAGTCAAAGAATGTAAGGAAGTCCATTCCGAGAATCTTAACATTTGACCATATACCGTTGCCGAGTGACGACGGAATACCCATAATAAGACAGATGCCGATAACGATAAGACAGGACTTGATTCGTGTAAGCTTGAACTTGTCCATAAGCGAAGAAACAATTGCTTCCATTACGGAGATTGAGCTTGTGATAGCTGCAAAGAATACAAGAATAAAGAACAAAAATCCGATGATTACGCCGGCAGGCATTTCGTTGAATACCTTTGGAAGTGTGATGAACATAAGTCCGGGACCGCTTGCACCAAGACCTTCTTCACCGCTGAATACATAAACCGCAGGAACTACCATAAGACCTGCGAGAAGTGCAACGGCTGTGTCGAAAATCTCAATTTGGTTAACCGACTTTGTGAGGTTTACCTCATTCTTTGTGTATGAACCGTAGGTTACCATAATTCCCATTGCAATGCTCATTGAGAAGAACAGCTGACCGAGTGCCGCCGCAAATGTCCAAATTGACAGTTTGCTGAAATCGGGAATGAGGTAGTACGAAACACCCTCCATTGCGTTTGGGAGCGTGAGTGTGTAGATTGAAATTCCGACTGTCAGAACAAGCAGAACAGGCATCAAAAATTTGCTCAGTCGCTCAATGCCCTTGTTTACTCCGAGCATAATTACCACTGCACTCAACAGCATAAATATTAAGAAAAACACAATGGGTGACAACGGGTCGGAAATAAAGTCCGAGAAAAAGTTGTCCTGTGCCGCAGGGGCAACAAGTCCCTGTGCATAAACGCACATATATTTTGTAACCCAACCGCCGATAACGCAGTAGTACGGAATAATGATTATAGGAACAAGCGTTGCAAGGTAGCCTAAAAACGAAAATTTGCTACATAGCTTTTTGTAGGCGAGAATCGGACTTAGCTTTGTTTTTCTGCCGATTGCGATTTCGGCAGTCAAAAGTGAAAAGCCGAATGTAAGCGCAAGGATTATGTAGATAAAGATAAATGTTCCGCCGCCGTACTTAGCTGCATAATACGGAAATCTCCAGAGATTTCCCAAGCCTACTGCACTTCCCGCAGCGGCAAATACAAATCCGAGTCCGCCGGAAAAGCTTCCCCTTTTTTTACTCATGATAATTACCTCTCATTTTCTTTAGAATTTTTTAAAATCTGTAAATAAAACAATCAACGCAAGTATAACATAATACAGAGATTAAAACAATATTTTTTGAAATTTTTTGAATATTTTGCAAAAAGAAAATTTTGGTTTTATCTTTGCGAATTTTGTCAAATCTATTGCAAATCAATTTTATTTGTGCTATTGTAAAATATATGTAAAGAATGCGTTGCCAAAGGTAAAATTTAGTGCAATTCGCTTGAAATAATCCGTTTTGTATTTTATACTTAATCAGATATATTAAATTGAGTTATATATCAAATTTTATGGTGGTGAATTATATGTCAAATTCAAAAAATAACAATAAAAAAACATCCGAAAAGGCAAAGCTTATGTCAAAATGGCAAAAGATGCCTTATACTAACAGAGAATTAAGCTGGGTTGACTTTAATGCAAGAGTGCTTGAAGAGGCGTTCAAAAAGACCAATCCAATTATGGAAAGATGCAACTTCCTTTCAATTACGGCATCAAACCTTGACGAATTTTTTATGGTTCGTGTTGCAGGTGTGCTTGACCAGATTCATCACGGCAGAACAAGCCGTGACGCATCAGGCATGACTCCTACAGAGGTTATGGACGGACTTGTTGAAAAAATTCACGAGTTTGCCAAAAAGCAGTACAGCTGTTACAACCGTTCAATAATTCCGTCACTTCGTTCGGCAGGCATTGTGTTCAAAGAGGCTGACGAGCTTGACGGCGACCAGAAAGCGTTTGTTGAGGAGTACTTTAAAAAAGTAGTTTTCCCCGTATTGACGCCTATGGCTGTTGATACAAGCCGTCCGTTCCCGATGCTTGCAAACAAAAGTCTTAACATTGCTGTTCGCCTTACAAATGCCGAGAATGAAGAATTTTTCGCATTGGTTCAGGTTCCGTCAATTCTTCCGAGATTTCTTGAGCTTCCGACTCACGAGGGCAGAGCGTTTATTCTGCTTGAAAAAATAATCGCAATGCACCTTGGCGAGCTTTTTGAGCTTTACAACATTAAGCAGTACGATCCTTTCAGAATCACCCGAGATTCCGACCTTGACATTGACGAGGATACCGAGGATCTTATGGCTGAAATTAAAAAGTCAATCAGAAAGCGTAAGAGAGGAGAGCCTGTCCGTCTTGAATTCGGCAAGAAATGCAACCGAGAAATTCGTGAATTTCTTGTTGACGCTCTTGATGTTACGGAGCGTGAAATCTACTTTCAGAGAGGTCCTCTTGACCTTACATTCCTTTCAAAATTTGCCCACATCAAGGGCTGTGAGGATATGTGCTTTGAACCAATCGTTCCCGTAAATCCGCCTGCGGAATTCTGCGGTTATGATGATATTTTTGAGGCTATCCGTGAAAAGGACAGACTTGTGCATCATCCTTATGAAAGCTTTGATGTTGTGGTTGATTTTGTCAAAAAGGCGGCAACCGATCCGAATGTTCTTGCCATCAAGCAAACCTTGTACCGTGTCAGCGGAAATTCACCGATTGTTGCGGCTCTTATCAAGGCGGCTGAAAACGGCAAACAGGTAACTGTTCTTGTTGAACTCAAGGCGAGATTTGATGAGGAAAACAACATTCAGTGGGCAACAAAGCTTGAAAAGGCGGGCTGTCATGTAATTTACGGTCTTACAGGACTTAAAACCCACTGCAAAATCTGTCTTGTAGTAAGAAAAGACAAGGACGGAATCAGAAGATATTTGCATATGGGTACGGGTAATTATAACGACAGCACTGCGAGATTCTATACCGATATCGGTATGTTCACCTGCCGTGAAGAATACGGTGTTGACGCATCATCACTCTTTAATGTATTGACAGGTTACTCAACTCCGCCTGAATACAACAAATTTATCGTTGCACCTCACGGAATGCGTCCGTTCTTTGAGGCTATGATTATTCAGGAAACCGAGAACGCAAAGCTCGGACTTCCTGCCAAAATTACTGCAAAGGTGAACTCGCTTGTTGATCCTGAAATCATCAGCCTTTTGTACGATGCGTCAAACGCAGGCGTAAAAATTGACCTCATAGTAAGAGGTATCTGCTGTCTTGTTCCGGGGGTTCATGGATTCAGCGAAAACATCAGAGTAATTTCAATTGTCGGTCAGCTTTTGGAGCATAGCCGAATATTCATATTTGAAAACAATTCGAATCCGCTTTATTATATGGGAAGTGCCGACTGGATGCCGAGAAACCTCGACAGACGAGTTGAGCTTGTGTTCCCTGTTGAGGACGAGGATATCAAAAAGCGTGTGCAGGAGGTTATCACGGTTTCATTTAAGGATACCGTAAATGCACGCCAACAGCTTTCAACAGGTGTATATAAGTCTGTTGACAAGCGTGGAAAACACAAAACAAATTGTCAGAAATTCTTTTCAAAACTTGCGTTAAAGGCTCAAAAACAGGCGATGAAAAAAACATATGCGAGCACTGTCGGAACTCCGATTGTACCCGTTGAAGTGAAAAAGGAGGACTCCGAACAATGAAAAGAGTAGGCATTTTAACAAGCGGCGGTGATTGTCAGGGACTTAACGCAACAATCCGTGCCGTTGCAAAAACACTTTATAATCAGCTGGGCAATGATGTTGAAATCATAGGCATTATTGACGGCTACAGAGGTCTTATCTATGGCGAAACAAGAAAGATGAAACCCGAGAATTTTTCGGGTATTCTCACAATGGGCGGTACGATTCTCGGCACATCAAGACAGCCGTTCAAGCTTATGCGTGTTGTTGACGAGAACAGCGTTGACAAGGTTGAGGCTATGAAGAAGAACTACAAAAAGCTTGGTCTTGACTGTCTTGTCGTACTCGGTGGCAACGGAACTCAAAAAACCGCAAATCTTCTTCGTGAAGAAGGACTCAATGTGGTTTCACTTCCTAAGACAATCGACAATGACCTTTGGGGTACAGACAAGACATTCGGTTTTCAGAGTGCCGTTGATATTGCAACAAATGTAATCGACTGTATCCACTCAACCGCAACATCTCACGGCAGAGTTTTCATTATTGAGGTTATGGGACATAAGGTTGGCTGGCTCACACTTTATGCAGGTATTGCAGGCGGTGCGGATATTATCCTTATCCCCGAAATTCCGTATGATATAGATTCCGTTGTCAAGACAATCAAGGCGAGAACAGCAAGCGGTAAGAACTTTTCAATTCTTGCAGTTGCCGAGGGTGCAATTTCAAAAGAAATTGCAGCTTTGCCTAAAAAGCAGAGAAAAGCTGCTGTTGCAGAGATGAAATATCCGTCAATTTCCTATCAGATTGCCCATGATATTGAGGAGGCAACAGGTCAGGAAACAAGGGTTACAGTACCGGGTCACTTCCAGAGAGGCGGCAGTCCCGATGCATATGACCGTGTGATTTCAACTCGTTTCGGCGTTAAAGCCGCAGAGCTTATTATCAATAAAGACTACGGCAAAATGGTTGCCCTTGTAAATAATAAGGTAATTGCCGTTCCGCTTGAGGACATCGCAGGCAAGCTCAAGAGCGTTCCGAAAGACAGCGAGGTTGTTGAAACAGCAAGAAAAATGGGTATCAGCTTTGGCGAATGATTTTCACCTTTTGGTTGACATATGCCTTTGTTGTGATAAAAATGAAATCACAATACAGGAATATATTTCACTCATCAAGAAAAAACAGGAGTTAAGGCTTAATGGCATACAATGACAATTCCATGAACAGAGATGTAATTTTAAATTATGCCTTTAGCACATACGGAACAGAACCCGAATATCCGTGGGAGAGCAGTCCCGATAATGCGGTTCTGCGGAATACGATGTCGGGCAAATGGTACGCAATAATTATGCGTGTCAAAAGGCAGATTTTAGGGCTTGACAGCGATGGCTTTGTCGATGTGATGAATGTCAAGTGCGATCCGATTCTTGTCGGCTCACTCAGAATGAAAAACGGCTTTCTGCCAGCCTATCATATGAACAAGGACAAGTGGATAAGTATTTTGCTTGACGGCTCTGTGAGCAAGGAAGAAATCTTTCCGCTGATTGACGAAAGCTACAATCTTGTTATGCCAAAGGCTAAAAAACGCTCAAAAATCTGACATAATAATCAAGTCGGAAAATCGGTTTTGCAATCGGTTTTCCGACTTTTTGTTGTTTGAGCATTAAATGTGTGCAGAAAAATTGTCTGAAATCTTGCAATGAACGCCTGCTTTTGTTATAATCGTAGTATGTATATGAAAATATGTGCCACGCAGAATGAACGGGGTATTAAATATGAAGTCAGATTTTAAGAAAATTTTTAGGAAAAGAATACTTCCGACCGTACTTGCGGTTCTTGCATTGTCGGTTTGTTCAATAACCGCCTTTGCGGTAGGAGAGGACGATCCGCAAACTCCCGATCCCCAGCCTGATCCCGTAGTGACGGAGTATGTTCCCGAAGAAACCGAACCGCAATACACAGAGCCTGTTTATACCGAGCCTGTTTACACCGAAGCGCCTACGACCGAGTATGTTGAGCCCGAAACGGAAGAACCCACAACTGAGTATGTTCAGCCCGAAACGGAAGCTCCGAAACAGGAAGAAACGCAGTATCAGAATCAGTATGTTGAAACTCAGGCGACCGATTCAACGGAATTTCAGGCTCCGACAATCGCAAAAACAGTCAGCGAAAAAAAGTATTCCACAAGCTACACGGCGGGAATCGTTTCGTGGATTTGCGTAGGTCTTGGAATAGTTGCAATTGCGGTTGTAATGATCAGCACAAAAGTCGGTGCAAGAAAAAGAATAAGGTAACAGCATTAAATGTGTAAAAATATGGATAATCTTAACATCGGCGGTGTTCCGCTGAAATCCCACGCAGTTCTCGCACCCATGGCGGGGGTAAGCGACAGGGCCTACCGTGAGCTTTGCGTAAGATTCGGTGCGGCATACTGCGTAAGCGAAATGGTCAGCTCAAAGGCGCTTTCTTTCAACAGTAAAAAGAGCGAAGAACTGATGGAAATTTCAGACTTAGAGCGTCCTTGCGGAATTCAGATTTTCGGTGATGATCCGAAATGTATGGCTGATGCCGCAAAGCACGCACTTGAAAACAAACCTGATATTATTGATATCAATATGGGATGCCCTGCTCCGAAGATAAGCTCAAACGGCAGCGGAAGTGCATTGATGAAAAATCCTCGGCTTTGCGGAGAAATCGTCAAGGCTGTGACAGCCGTTACCGACATACCCGTAACCGTAAAAATCCGCAAGGGCTGGGATGATGACAGCGTAAATGCCGTTGAAGTTGCAAAAATCTGCGAATCGGCAGGTGCGGCGGCAATCACCGTTCACGGCAGGACAAGACAGCAATATTATAAGCCTCCCGTTGATTACGATATCATAAAGGCTGTAAGAGAATCCGTCAGCGTTCCCGTAATCGCAAACGGAGACATTGACAGTGCCGAAAGGGCAAAGGAGGTTATGGACATCACGGGCTGTGACCTTGTTATGATCGGTAGGGCAACGCTCGGAAATCCGTGGATTTTCTCGCAGATTAACGCATACCTTGAAAACCCGAATGTTAAAATTCACACTCCCGACCTTGAAGAAAGGCTCGGTGTAATGATTGAACATATCGGCAAAATGGTTGAATACAAGGGTGAGCATATGGCAATGCTTCAGGCAAGAAAACTTGTAGTCGGCTATTTCAAAGGCATGAAGGGTGCGGCAGCCTTGAGAAATGAGGCAGGAAAAATTAAAACGCTTGATGATTTGTACGAATTAAGGCAAAAAGCCCTTTCGTTGCAATGACATAAATTCAAACGGGATACACAGTATCCTAAAATAAAAATATAAGGGGAATGTAACAATGAGTGAAAAAACAAATATCGCTACTCTTGATTACCTCAACGAGTACGATCCCGCAATCGGTAACGCAATGACAGACGAGCTTAAAAGACAGCGCAGAAACCTTGAACTTATCGCAAGTGAAAACATCGTTTCTCCGGCAGTTATGGCTGCAATGGGCAGCTTGCTCACAAACAAATATGCCGAGGGTTATCCGGGAAAGAGATACTACGGCGGTTGTCAGTGCGTTGATGTAGTTGAAGAAATTGCCCGTCAGCGTGCGTGTGAGCTTTTCGGTGCCGAACACGCAAATGTTCAGCCTCACTCAGGCGCTCAGGCTAACACAGCGGTATATTTTGCAATGCTTAATCCCGGTGATACGGTAATGGGTATGAACCTTAACGAAGGCGGTCACCTTACACACGGTTCACCTGTTAATATTTCAGGTAAATACTTCAATTTTGTTCCATACGGTGTTGATCCAGAAACGCACAGAATTGATTATGATAAGGTTCTTGAAATTGCAAAGGAATGCAAGCCTAAGATGATTGTTGCAG
The DNA here is from genome assembly GCF_040095935.1 of Ruminococcoides intestinale. Lineage (NCBI taxonomy): Bacteria > Bacillati > Bacillota > Clostridia > Eubacteriales > Oscillospiraceae > Ruminococcoides > Ruminococcoides intestinale. Next base: position 304,850 of record NZ_JBBMFQ010000002.1, read on the forward strand.
GTGCGTCTGCATACCCAAGAATCATCGATTTTGCAAAGCTCCGTGAGATTGCCGACGCAGTAGGCGCATATCTTATGGTTGATATGGCTCACATCGCAGGTCTTGTTGCCGCAGGTGTTCATCCGAACCCTGTTCCGTATTGTGAGTTCGTTACAACAACAACACACAAAACTCTCCGTGGTCCTCGTGGCGGTCTTATCCTCTGCCGTGAAGAATTTGCAAAGCAGATTGACAAGGCTATCTTCCCCGGTACACAGGGCGGTCCTCTTATGCATGTTATTGCCGCAAAGGCTGTTTGCTTCGGCGAGGCATTAAAGCCTGAGTTCAAGGAGTACGGCAAAAAGATTGTTTCTAACTGTAAGGCTCTTGCAGATGGACTTCTCAAAAGAGGCAACAAGCTTGTTTCAGGCGGTACGGACAACCATGTTCTTCTTATGGATCTCCGTGATACAGATGTAACCGGCAAGGAGCTTGAGGCTCGTCTTGACGATTGCTACATCACAGTAAATAAGAACACAATTCCGGGCGAACCCCGTTCACCGTTCGTAACAAGCGGTGTAAGAATCGGTACTGCCGCTGTTACTACAAGAGGTCTTAACGAGGAAGATATGGACAAGATTGCCGAGTACATCACCCTCGTTCTTAACGACTATGAGAACAGCAAGGAAAAGGTTAGAGCAGGTGTTGAAGAAATCTGCAAAAAATATCCGCTTTATGAGTAATCGTGAGTAATAAATTACTCGGGTAGAAAGTAAAAATGAATAATTAAAAAGTCAGTCGGTTGGTATATTGCCAACCGACTGCTTTGCTGTTACAGTTTGTAATATTAAAATATATTATGCCCGAGCGGAAGTTTTTTAAATTGAAAGTTGAAAATGGAAAATTGAAAATTGTGGTCGGGCAGACAGTTTGAAAAATGCAAATCATTGTTGCCCGACTGTTTTTTTATATATAGAAGTTGTGTTTAAATGTAGTGGCGGATATTATCCGCCCGCACGGCGAGCCGCCGTTCCCTGTTCGTGAAGACAGTTTGTAATATTAAAAACATATTATGACCGAGCGTAACATTGCAATTGTTCGCACAATTCTGTAACGGCGAACACGGTTCGCCGTTACAATATAACAATAACAGTGTGATATTTATAAAATCTTATTTAATATACAATCTGTACCATTATCTAAGGATAATAAAAAATAGTTGACATGTATTGATTGGATATGTATTTTTAAGTATAATGAAACTGTGAAGTAGTTATGAGAATAATATTAGGCAATTTGAAAGGAGCACATGTATGTTATCTATTTATCCTGCGTGTTTTTATAAAGAAAAAGAGGGCAATTATTCCGTGATTTTTCCCGTTCTCGGTATTGCAACCTGCGGTGATACAATTAACGAGGCTATGGAAATGGCTGTTGATTGCCTTGCCGGATATTTGTACGATGCAAAAATTGAAAAGGCAGAAGTTCCCAAACCGCCTAAAATGGAAGATATTAATATTGATTCGGAATATGATGAATATGAAACGGGATTTGTCAATATGGTTACTGTTGATGTTGACGAATACGCAAAAAAGCATTTTGAAGTAAAGAAAACGCTCACCATTCCTTCATGGCTTAATGATTTGGCAGTTAAAGATGGCGTAAACTTTTCTCAAGTATTGCAAAAGGCTTTAAAGGAACAACTCCATATTACCGAATAATAATAGTATTTTAGCCGACTGTTTATAAAACGACAGTCGGCTGTTTTATAATGTTTGTTGATATAACAAAAAGACCGAAAAATTGCTTTTTCGACCTTAAATTAATTTTGATTATTCTGTTTTACTGTCGGAGACGGTGGGGATTTCACCGTGTTTTTCTTCAAAATCCACAATTTCATTTTTAATCAGATGAAGAAGATACCAATTCATTGACCTGTCATCATACTTTGCGACATACTCAAATTTACGCAACAAATCTTCATCAATGCGTAGTGACAAATGTTTTGGCTTTCCTTTCATAAAATTGCACCTCAAATGAACCTATTATGGGTTTATTATAAGTCCTTATTGTGCTATAATGTAAAAGTGAACCCATAATGGGTTCATAAAAAGAGGGAGTGCTTTGTTAATGAAAATTGCGGTTATCGGTTCAAGGACGCTTACAGTCAGAGATCTTGAAAAATATATTCCGAAAGATACAACAGAAATCATTTCGGGAGGTGCAAATGGAATTGACAGATGTGCAAAGGAATTTGCGGTAAAAAACAATATCAGATACACGGAATTTCTTCCTGAATATAAAATACATGGAAGATATGCTCCGCTGAAACGTAATCTTGAAATCATTGACAATGCAGATTTTGTTTTGGCTTTCTGGGACGGAAAAAGCAGAGGTACTAAATTTGTTATAGATAATTGCAGAAAAATAAATAAACCGATAAGAGTGTTGATTAGCAAAGGATGTTTATAACATAATGTTATTGCCACATATTACATAGTGTTTTCGTCACTCAAAAGTTATGTGTACAAACAAAAATGCATCGGAGCCTTGTTCGGGCGACCGATGCATTTCATTTATCACATTATTTTTAAAAAGTTATACCATAGGAAACCACATCGGAACTACGGTATTGAAAATAAGGACAGAGCAGATTCCGCAGGTTAAGCCTAAAATCATACCGGCGATAACATCCGTAAGGTAGTGAACGCGCAGATAAATTCTTGAAAACGCAATCAACATTGCAAGCATAAGAATCGGCATAAAGGTTATGACTTTGCAACGCATAAGCGCAACCCCGACCATTGCAAACGATGCCGTCGTGTGACCTGACGGAAACGAGTAGAATCTCGGTCTGTCAATAAGCTGTTCGTCATCATCAAGGGAGTGGCAAGGTCGCACACGCTTTACTATATGCTTGATAATAATCTCTCCCATAAGGTGAGCCCACGCAAGTCCGAACACAAAGTTTGCACCTGTTGCCCTCCAGTTGGAGTTTATAAGAAACGGCAGGCAGATTGCCCACCATACAATACCTGCATTGCCTGCACGAGATGCAGTAATCATTATTTTGTTTAGTGCCGGCTTATGAATTCGGGATATGTTATCAAGTACCCTGTTGTCAATGTTTTGAATTCTGCCAAACATAAACACAACTCCTGTTCGTAATATTTATCCTGTCTGTCGCAAAATATGCTCGCAAAACAGGCTGATTAAGCATTCTATCATTACTCATACAGGTTCATTATAACACATTAAAATTCATTTGAACAGATATTTTGCAAAAATTTTACTTAATTTTCAGATTCACCAAATGTGCAATTGACGGGATATTTGCCCCCTGTCCGCTTGATGTCGGACTCATGAGCGCACCCGTTGCCATAAACAGGATGTTTTGAACGAGTCCATTTTGAAAATCGTCCATAATTTTTGAACAAAGAACCGATGCGGCGCATCCGCAGCCCGAACCGCCTGCATGAACATCCTGATTGGAGCGTTCAAAAATCATCAGTCCGCAATCGTTGTGTTGTTTCCTTATATTGATTCCGTCACGCTCAAGCAAATCATAAAGTGATTTACTGCCGACTTCGCCCAAATCACCCGTAATAATCATATCGTAATCCTCGGGCGATGTTTTGGTATCCTCAAGATAACATTCAAGGGTCTGAGCTGCCGCCGGAGCCATTGCCGCCCCCATGTTATTGGCGTCGCTTACACCGAGGTCAACTATTCTGCCGACTGTCGCTCTTGCAACGCAGATTCCTTTTTTAAGGCTTTTCAGAATAGAGCTTCCCGCACCCGTAACTGTCCATTGTGCGGTTGGAGTGCGAACTCCGCCGTATTCAAGCGGAAAACGGTACTGCCGTTCCGCCGATGCAAAGTGTGACGAGGTGACACATGCGGAAACTTTTGCTCCGCCGCTTTCAACGGCAGATGCCGCCATAATAAGACTTTGCGCCATTGTTGAACACGCTCCGTACTGCCCAAGATACGGGATTCCGAATTTCATAAGTCCAAAGCTTGATCCGATGCATTGGTTGAGCAAATCTCCTGCGAAAACGCAGTCAACCTCGTTTGCGTGTGTTTTTGAACGCTCCAGAGCTTTTTCAAGAGCTTCGCCCTGAAACATACTTTCCGCCTGTTCAAAGGTGTCACAGCCGTCATAGCTGTCGTAAATAATCTTGTCGAAATAGTTTTTAAGGGGACCTTCGGCTTCCTTTTTTCCGACAACCGACCCCCAGCCGGCAATAACAGGCTGGCTTTCAAAAGCAATTGTATATGCACCTGTTCGTTTTATCATACAAAAACTCCCTTCCGCTTTTATTATCTGCGAAAGGGAGTTTTTTATTATTATCGGAAGTTGTTTTGCTTAATTATTCTTCGCTTGATTCAGGTTCTGTAGGCGTCGGTTCGGGATCGGGTTTTGGCTGTGGCTCGGTTTTTGATTCCGAACTTGACTGGCTTGATGAACTGTGGCTTGATGAACTGTGGCTCGATGAGCTTGATGATGAACTGTTGCTTGAATGACTTGATGAAGAACTGCTTGAATATGACGGTTCACTGTATGATGACTGTGAACTTGATGAGCTTGAACTGCTGTCGTCATTCTTCGGAACTGTTTCATCCGGGATTACAACATCATCACCGTATTTTGCACGGGGATCATTGTTGGCATCAATGAAAACATATCCGTTTTCGGTATCATAGGTTGATGAACTGAGTGACTCGGAATCAATCTCCTTGCCGTCCTTGTAATAAACTCTCCAAGCCTTTACCGTGTAGCTTGAACTACCCTGATTCGTGAGCTTGTTACGAGTCATAATAAGGTCGTATGAATCCGATTTCCAACCCCAGAATGAAACATAAAGTGTGTTGTCAACAACCTTACACTCAAGGAACATCTGGTAATCTGTCGGGTTAGAAAGTTTAAGGTCAAGGTTGCCGTAGTCGATTGTTGCGTCAAGACCTGTGGGAACATAGCTTGATGCCCACTTGTGACAATAACGCTCCTCAACCTTCATATTGGCTCTGACAGCCGCATTGTAGATTGTTGAACTTGACTGACAGATACCGCCGCCGATACCGATGTCGGACTTACCGTTTGAAATTACACCTGCCGGCTTGTAGCCGAGAGATTCAAGGTTTGAGTTGCCTGTGCATTTGTTGAATGACCAAGTTGCACCGGGTTCAATAACCGAACCGTTGCAGGCTTTGAGCGAAACACGCATATTTTCTGTTCCGTTCTCCGTATTGGTGGAAACGGTTTCATATGTTGAAAGAAGAACGATGTTTTTCTTCAAATCGTCAACCGAGATTTTTGCATCTGTTTTTTCAACATCGGCAATAATTCTGTATTCGCTTGCACCGCTTGCAAACACACCCTTAAACTGATTTGCAAGGTCTGTTTCGTTTACTTTCTGTCCCTGTGACGCCTCTGTATATTCAAAACGCTTTTTGGCATAGGGGTGGAACTTTGAAACTCTTGCGTTCTCAGCCTCTTTGTAATTTTTCTTTGCAACCTTCTTTGCTGCTTCGTCAACACTTTCTGCGGTTACGGTAGCTGTTATCGTGTAACTCTTTTTGCTTGTTGAAGTTTCAACAGACGGATCGGTTGCTTCATTTTTGATTTCATTAAGTACAGACTCAATGTCATAAGTATATTTGAAATCCTTTTCGGTCACTTTACTGATGACTCCGTTTACATCAACCGAAATGTCAAGAGGCTTAATAAAGCTTTCTTCCTTTTCTTCAAGAGCTTTTTTTGCCTCGTCGTATGTTTTTCCCGAAATTGAAACACCCGAAACGGTTGTTCCGTCAGGAAACTTAAACTCACCGGCAATAGCCTCCTCAACGCTGTTGAACAGGTTTCCTCCGAAAATGCAGAAACCTGCCACACCGAGAGCTACTGCAACTGCGGCAACGGATGAAATGATGATTGCAAGCTTTTTCTTGCTTTTCTTTTCGCCTTTAGCCATACGACCGCCCGATGAATGTTTTCCTTTCTTGTTATCAGACTGTCTGTTGCCGTCGCAGTTGATGTCAACAAGATCTTCATCAACAACAAGAATATCGTCCATAAAATTCCTGTTCAAAAAAATTCACCTCATATATACCCAATAATTGCCCTTTGAAAACCTACTGCATTTGATTTTCAAAAAGGGAAACGCTTTTATTACTTTCTTTAATTACCCTATACTGAAATATATTACAGTACAGTCTTTATTTTACAATATAATTTCAAAAAAATAAAGTGTGAAAACACAAAATTTAGAAATTATTTTTATAGAAATTTAAGTCCTTTTTACCAAAAGATTTTAGCAATATTTCCGACTCGTATTCCGAGTGTGAATTTTTACCGCCTTAAAAGCTCGGAACAGTTGCCCCGATTAAAAAACACAAACGAAAATTTAATTATTTTTATTTAAAATTCAGATGAAATGCAAAAATAATCTATTGAAATACTTGCAGATTAAAAGTATAATAGTAAAAGCACCCCTGTGTGCAAAACCGTTTTCGGTTATTTTGAATTACGGAGAACTGATATGAAAATAATCATCTTCACAGCATCAACAGGCGGAGGGCATAAGAGAGCCGCTGCGGCTATTGAGGCAAAAATAAAAGCCGTCAGTCCCGACACGAAGGTCAAGGTTATTGACGCCATGAAGACAATCGGCAGGGTATATGATAAAACTGTTTGTGACGGCTATCATTTTATGGCAACGAAAATTCCAAAGGTTTACGGCAAATTCTATAAGATTACCGACAGAAGAACCCTTATGTACAAGGCTGTTATGCAGTCCAACACAATGATGTCGGCAAAGCTGCTTGACACAATCAATGAATACAAGCCCGACGCAATTATTATGTGTCATCCGTTTGTTACAACAATGGTTTCAAAGCTTCGCCGTCAGCACAAGATTGATGTTAAGGCAATCAGCCTTATAACTGACTATGACGCACACAGAACATATATTGTTCCGTATGTTGACGCATATGTGCTTGCAGAGCCTGATATGGCGACAAAGCTTATTGATGAATACGGTGTTGACAAGAGCATAATATATCCGCTCGGCATACCGATTTTTGACCGTTTTACAGAGCCTTTTGACAAAAAGGCGATTTGTGAGCGTGAAGGGCTTGATCCTAACAAGCCTACAATTCTGCTTATGGCAGGTTCTTTCGGTGTTACAAGCGTGCTGAGCTTCTACAAAGCTCTTGCGGAGCGAGCTCCCGAAATGCAGTTTATTGTCATCACCGGCAGAAATATCAAGCTTTTTGCAAACCTTGAAAAGGTAATTGAAGAAACGGGTATGCAGGATAACACAAAGCTTTTGTACTTTGTAAAAAATGTTGAGGATTATATGCACATCTCAGACCTTATTGTTACAAAGCCGGGCGGACTTACCGTTACCGAAAGCCTTGCCTGTTCGCTTCCCATGGCAATCTACAGCGCATTTCCGGGTCAGGAACGGGACAATGCGGAATTTTTACTCAACAAGGGTGCGGCAATTATGCTCCGAAAAAAGACAGGTGCAGATGATATCGTAAACCTTGTTAAAGACAAAGAAAAACTTAATGAGATGAAGGAAAAGTGCAGAGAGTTGCACCGCCCCGATTCGGCAGAAAAAATATTCAGACTGGCGCAAAAGCTTTGTAACGATTCCAAAGGAGGAAATGACAAATGATGAAAAAAGCACTCTCTGTTGCATTGTGTATTCTTATGGCAGGCACGGTGCTTACTGCGTGTTCAAATCCCGATGAATTTTCGGACAGCGAAAACCTTTCGCTGAAATACACACGCTCCGACAAAACCGATGATACATTCAATTATGCCGACGGTGCAAAAACCGCCCCGTCATCATATGATACCTATTCCGCAAAAATAACCGATTTTGAACTCAGGCTTTTCAGAAACCGTCACAAAAGCGGTTCGTATGTATTTTGTCCCGCAAATGCGGTTCTTAATCTTGAGGCTATGGCTAACGGTGCGTCGGGCGATACTCAGGAAGAAATCACCAATGCACTTTGCAGCGGTGTGACGCTTGAAAATATGAACCAATGTGCGTCATATTTTGCAAGCCGTATTCAATCGGTTGCATCTTCGGACAAATCGCCCGAAAGCTCGCAAAGCTCGGAAAAAGATTCCGAAAAGAACAGCGACAAAAGCTTTGTAAAGCTTTGCAACTCGCTGATTTCAAATGACAATGCCGACATTATGACGGGCTTTTTGCAGACAACAAAGGATTATTATGATACTAATGTTCTGCGTTTTAATTTTTCGGACAGCGACGCCTTGAAAAAGCTTGACAAAAAATATGCCGATTTTACAAACAACGGTTCTGTTTTTGAAAATCTTGACACAAAGCAGAGTGTGATTTCACTTTCTGCGACAGATATCTGTGACAGATGGCTTAATCCTTATGCACAGACCGACATTGAAAAGGCTAAATTTAAGTCGGCTGACGGTGAAAAAGAAGTTACATATATGACCTCAAACGAAACATATATGAAGACAAACAAGGCGACTGCCGTTATGAAATATTTCTCGCAGACACCTCTCAAAATGATGGTTATTATGCCGAACGAAGGTATTTCGCTTGATGATTACGCAACCGATTTTACGAGCCTTGAATACACAACATTGCTTGACAGCGTTGATGTGACCAAAACAGCCAAGGCAAAAATTCCTGAATTTTCAGTCAGCGGAGATAAGTCTGCAGAAAATATAACGCAGATTGTTGAAAAAAGCGGAATCAATTCATCATTCACGGCTGACCGTTCAAGATACAAGAATCTGAGCCGTTCAGATGATATTGCGTTCAGCGCAATGTATGACATCGCTCCGTCGCTTTCAATTAACGCAGGCGGTATCGGCGGAACACAGTCAAACGGTGACAAGGCAGAGCTTGAGAAAAGAACAAAAGAACTTTCAAAAACCGATGTGACGGTAGAATTTAATCGTCCGTTTATGTTTGTTATCCTCGACAACGAAAGTGACATTCCGCTGTATATGGGAACTTTTACTGGCTAATCTTTAGATTTTAATTGAAAGTTGAAAATGGAAAATTGAAAATTAAGGTCGGGCAGACAGTTTGCAAAACGCAAAACAAGGTTGCCCGACCGTTTTTTATATGAAATTTTCGGATTGTTCGTAGGTGTATTCATCGGACTTGAAAATGAAAAAACGGTATGATATAATAAATCGTATATATGTAACAACGGTGTTGCGGGCGAAATATGCGCTGACCGACACACCTAAACATAAATTTCGGAGGGATATTATTATGGCTGAAAAAACTGTCCGTACACGATATGCACCAAGCCCTACAGGTTTTATGCATGTCGGCAATCTGCGTACTGCTCTTTATGAGTACCTCGTTGCAAAATCACAAAACGGCAAATTTATTCTCAGAATTGAAGACACCGACCGTGAACGCCTTGTTGAGGGTGCGGTTGATGTTATATATGATACAATGAAGCTTGCGGGACTTAAACACGATGAAGGTCCCGATATCGGCGGTGATTTCGGTCCTTATGTTCAGTCCGAAAGAAAGGATATGTATCTTCCTTATGCCGAACAGCTTATAAAAGAGGGAAAGGCTTACCGTTGTTTCTGCACAAAGGAAAGACTTGAAAAGTTACAGGACAGCATTGGCGGTGGTTATGACAGACATTGCCGTAATCTTCCGCAGGAAGAAATCGACAGACTTCTTGCCGAGGGTACACCTTATGTAATTCGCCAGAAAATGCCGATTGAGGGCAGTACAACATTTACAGACGCAGTTTTCGGTGAAATCACCGTTGACAACAGCGAACTTCAGGATCAGATTCTCATTAAGACTGACGGCTACCCGACATACAACTTTGCAAATGTAATTGACGACCACACAATGGGCATTACTCATGTTGTCCGTGGTTGTGAATATTTAAGCTCCACACCGAAATATAATCTTCTTTATGAAGCATTCGGATGGGAAATTCCGACATATATCCACCTTCCGCTCATTATGGGCAAGGATGCCGACGGCAATGTTTCAAAGCTTTCAAAGCGTCACGGCGCAACAGGCTTCTATGACCTTATTAACGAGGGCTACCTCCCACAGGCAATTATCAACTATATTGCACTTCTCGGCTGGTGTCCAAAGGATAATCAGGAAATCTTTACCCTTGCAGAACTTGAAAAAGAGTTTGATGTAAGCGGTATCAGCAAGTCACCGTCAATTTTTGACTATGACAAGCTTTCATGGTTCAACGGTGAGTATTTAAAGGCTATGACTCCCGAAGAATTTACGGATGTTTGTATGCCATACTATAAGAAGGTTTTCGGTGACAGAGAAATGCCCTTTGAGAAGTTTGCCGAAATTCTTCAGAAAAGAACTACAAAGCTTACGGATATTCCCGAAATGCTCGGTTTCTTTGCAGAACTTCCCGAATATGACAAGGAGCTTTTCGTAAATAAGAAGAGCAAGACTAATCTTGAAAATGCTCCCGTTGTATTGCGTGAGGCTTACGAAAGATTAAAAGCTCTGCCGACATGGGACAACACTTCAATTCACGATTGCCTCATCAATATGGCGGTTGAAAAAGAGATTAAAAACGGCACAGTTATGTGGCCTGTAAGAATTGCCGCAGCAGGCAAAACAGTAACTCCGGGCGGTGCTGTTGAAATTCTTGACATTCTCGGAAGAGAAGAGTCGCTCAAAAGACTTGAAATCGGTCTTGAAAAGCTCGGCGCATAATTCTACTGACGGAGGTACACGGCAAATGGCTGATGAAATAAAGAATGTTGAGGGTGAAGCTGCCGTTCAGGGCAACTTCATCTGGGATTTTATAAAAGAGGATACTGCCGAGGGCGGAAAATTTGAGGGTAAAAAGGTTCACACCCGTTTTCCTCCCGAACCGAACGGCTATCTTCACATAGGTCATGCAAAGGCTCTTTGCATTGACTTTGGTACTGCCGAGCATTTCGGCGGAATCTGCAATCTTCGTATGGATGATACCAACCCTACAAAGGAAGATGTAGAATATATTGACGCTATCAAAGAGGATATCAAGTGGCTTGGTTATGATTGGGACGACAGATTTTTCTATGCATCACAGTATTTTGATCAGATGTATGAATTTGCCGTTGAGCTTATCAAAAAGGGACTTGCATATGTTTGCGAGCTTACTCCCGACAAGGTGAGAGAATACAGAGGCGACACACAGACACCTGCAAAGAGTCCGTATCGTGACCGTCCTATAGAAGAAAGCCTTGATTTGTTTGAAAGAATGAAAAACGGCGAATTTGAGGACGGCAAAATGACTCTCCGTGCAAAGATTGACCTTGCGTCGGGTAACTTTAATATGCGTGATCCTGTTATCTACAGAATTAACAGACTCAAGCATCACAGAACAGGCGACAAGTGGTGCATTTATCCTATGTATGACTTTGCTCATCCGATTGAGGATGCTCTTGAGGGTATTACGCACAGCCTTTGTTCACTTGAATTTGAGGCTCACCGTCCGCTTTATGATTGGGTAATTAACAATATTTCCGTTCCGTGCAAGCCAAGACAGATTGAATTTGCAAGACTCGGAATTAACAACACGGTAATGTCAAAGAGAAAGCTCCGTGAACTCGTTGAAAAGAACTATGTAAGCGGTTGGGACGATCCGAGAATGCCTACACTCTGCGGACTTCGCAGAAGGGGTTACACACCAAAGTCAATTCGTTCGTTCATTGAGCAGATTGGTGTTTCAAAGGTTAATTCAATTGTTGAATACGGCTTTCTTGAGCATTGTCTGCGTGATGACCTTAACGAAACAGCAGAGCGTACAATGTGCGTTTTAAAGCCTGTTAAGCTTGTTATTACAAACTATCCCGAGGGACAGAGCGAAGAATTTGAGGTTGAGAATAACCCGAACCGTCCCGAGGACGGCACAAGAAAGGTTACTTTCAGTCGTGAGCTTTACATTGAAGAAACCGACTTTATGGAAGAACCCGTAAAGAAGTATCAGCGCCTTTATCCCGGCAACGAGGTAAGAATCAAGTCTGCATACATCGTAAAATGCACAGGCTGCAAAAAGGATGAAAACGGCAATGTTGTTGAGGTTTATGCAGAGTATGATCCAGAAACAAAGGGCGGAAATACTCCCGACGGCAGAAAGGTAAGAGGCACAATCCATTGGGTTGACGCTAACAACTGTCTTGATGCGGAAGTAAGACTTTACGATAACCTCTTTACGGTTCCGGATCCCGATACAGGCGACAGAAACTTCCTCGATTATCTTAACGAAAATTCACTTGAAGTTCTCACAGGCTGTAAGGCTGAAAAGAATATTGCAGGTGCAACGGCTCCGAAGAGCTATCAGTTTATGCGCCACGGTTATTTCTGCATTGACAACAAGGACAGCTCACCCGAACACCTCGTATTCAACCGCAGTGTAAGCCTTAAAGACAGTTTTAAGAAGTAAAATAAACAAAGGGCGGTCTTTTCTTTGACCGCCCACTTTAATAGGAATTTGTGTTCATTAAATATGGTTTTGATGTAATCAATAATATGTTTAAATTTGAACACAATGTGTTCAATCGTGTGCAATACACACGAACGGGCGGATGATAACCGCCCCTACCGGGTATTAATATGATGAAAAAAATACTTGTAACAGGTGCGTCCGGCGGAATCGGTTCGCAGACTGCTGTCGCTTTTGCAAAATGCGGTTGCGATGTTGCGTTGCATTACTCGAAAAATTCCGAAAAAGCCGAAAGCCTTGCCAAAAAGCTTACAAATGAATACGGTATAAATACCTTTGCTGTTCAGGCGGATGTTTCCGATTATGAAAGTGTTTGCAAAATGTTTGACGAAATCGACAGCCGTTTCGGTAACCTCGATGTGCTTGTCAACAATGCGGGAATTGCACAGCAAAAGCTGTTTACCGACATAACTCCCGATGAATGGAAGAAAATGACGGGGGTTAATCTTGACGGTGTTTTCTACTGCTCGCAACAGGCACTCAAAAGATATATGATTAAAAGCCACAGCGGTGTTATTCTCAATATCAGCTCAATGTGGGGACAGGTCGGTGCGTCTTGTGAGGTACATTACAGTGCGTCAAAGGCGGGTGTAATCGGACTTACCAAAGGTCTTGCCAAGGAGGTCGGTCTGTCGGGAGTGCGTGTCAACTGTATTTGTCCCGGCGTGATTATGACCGATATGATGAAAGGCTTTGATGAGCAGACCGTACAGGAGCTTAAGGAGGAAACCCCGCTTAATATGCTTGGTATGCCCGATGATATTGCAGAAACTGCTGTGTTTCTCTGCAGCGACAGGGCAAGGTTCATCACGGGACAGATTGTCGGTGTAAACGGCGGAATGATTATTTAACTTAATAAGAGTATGAAAAAACGGTCGGAATTTGATTTCCGACCGTGATTTTTTACTGTGTTTATATGTTAATGGGTTTAGCTTTTGCCGTTGAGAATATCGGCAATGATTTCTCTCTCGTCCATATGGTACTTAACACCCTTGATTTCCTGATAATCCTCATGACCTTTGCCTGCAAGTACGATAATATCTCCGTCCTCGGCATTGTCCATGCAATATTTAATTGCATCTCTGCGGTTCGGCACGACAACATACTTGCCGTCGGTTTTTGCAAGACCTGTCTTGATGTCCTCAATGATGTCCATAACATCTTCAAATCTTGAGTTGTCTTCCGTTACAACCGAAAGGTCTGAAAGTCTGCCCGAGGTTTCGCCCATTTCATAACGGCGAACCTTAGGACGGTTGCCGCCTGCACCGAACATTGTAATAAGTCTGTGCGGATTGTACTGGCGAAGTGTTTCAAGTACATTTTCCATTGAAAGTGCGTTGTGTGCGTAGTCGATGATGAGTGTGTAGTTGTAGGGAACAGGCACACGCTCAACTCTGCCCTTGACCTTGGCAACCTTGAGAGCGTCAATAATCATCTGATCTTCAATTTCGTCAAAGAATGAAACTGCCGAAATTGCCGCAAGTGCGTTGTATGCATTGAATTTGCCGGGAATGTCAACATCAACAGAAAGGTTTTTGATTCCCTCTGTTTCAAAGTGAACACCGACAAATCCGTTTTCGGAGAGAAGATGAGCATTTTTGCCCTTCAAGTCCGCATTGTCGGCAAAACCGTAGGTGAGAACAGAACCCTTGAAATCCTTTGTGATATCCTTCCATGCGGGATCGTCAATATTTGCAGCGGCAAATTTGCATTGTCTGAAAAGCAGACTCTTGCAGTAGAGATATTCCGCAAGGTCTTTGTGTTCAACACCGCCGATGTGGTCATCCGAAAAGTTTGTAAAGATGCCGACATCAAAAGTCATGCCTGCAAGACGGCTGTGTTTAAGTCCGATTGACGATGCCTCAATTACCATAGCCTTGCAGCCGGCGTTAATCATATCACGCATTGATTTCTGAATAATGTATGATTCGGGAGTTGTGTTGTCGGTTTTGTGGGTTTCTCCGCCGTAAACAACACCGAGTGTTCCGATTGTGCCGGTCTTGATTCCTGCGTGTTCAAAAATTTCCGCAACCATTGCTGTTGTTGTGGTTTTGCCCTTTGTGCCTGTGATTGCAACCGTGTAGAGCTCATCCTCTGGATGTCCGAAAAATTCAATGCTCATAAGCGAAAGAGCGTATCTTGTGTCCTCAACCTTTACAACGGCAACATCACTCGGCACTTCAAAGTCGAGGCTGTCGCTGATAACGAGTGCCGACGCACCTTTTTCAACGGCTGACTTTGCGTACCTGTGTCCGTCTGAGGTATAGCCCTTAAGGCACACAAAGGCTGTGCCTTTTTCAACCTTTCGTGAATCATAGATAATATCCGAAATTTCGGTATTAAGATTGCCCTGAACCGTGTATTCAACATTTATAAGAAGGTCTTTCAGTTTCATCATATATATCTCCGTTTCCCCGACATAAAGTCGGCTTGCTTATTTTCGCTGTTTTTATAATTATAACAATTGTCAGCACTTATTACAACTGTATGTTAAAAAATTAATGTGTGATGTTTGAAATAAATGACTTTGTTTTGTGATTGGTCATTTTTTACTAAAATCAGGAAAATTTGCCGAAATTCAAGCTTATTTTATGAATAAAGAATATAATTTGGGTGTTATGTCACATAACCGTCGGGTGTGATTGTGTAACTTGTACAAATGGCATTTTAGCAAAATAAACAATTCAAGTCAATGTAATTTGTGCAATAGGTAAAATTTCAATAAAAAAGATATCATATTGCACAAAAATAATTTTGATTTTTAACAACATAGATAAAAAGTACAAAGGGAGTTGAAATTCAGGCGATTTTTTGATATGATTATATAGCGGATATGATGTACTTCGTGCGTTATATCCTCAAAGAAAGTATGTAATCCGAAAGGACACTACGAAAATATTCAGAAAGAGGGATTTTTCCAATGAAAAAGATTCTCGCCATTTTATTGGCAGGTATGATGACTGCTACTGCACTTGTTGGCTGCGGCGGCGGAGACGCATCATCGAAAACAGACAACGGTTCAAAAGCAGACAACGGTTCTTCGGACGGTGCTGCTAAGATTGAAGGCTCAATCGTTGACGACAGCTACTTCGGCGATGAAGGTACAGACAGCAAGCCTGTAACTCTTAAGGTATGGGCTCCTGATGCTGCTGTAAGCCTTGTTAAAGAGCAGGTTGAGGCTTTCAAAAAGGCTTATCCTAACAGAAAATTTAAGGAAATCTCAGTTGTAGCACAGGGCGAAAAAGATGCTGCTACAAATATGCTTAACGATGCTACAACAGCTGCAGATGTATTCAGCATCCCGAGTGACCAGCTCAACAAGCTCGTTGACGCAGGCGTTATTTCTCAGGTTGCATTTAAGGATGCCGTAACAGAGGCTAATTCTGAGGAAACTGTAAAAGCAGCTACACTTAATGATACTCTCTATGCTTATCCTGAAACAAACGATAACGGTTACTATCTCGTTTATGATAAGTCAGTAGTTTCCGACGAGCAGGCTAAGACACTTGAGGGTATTCTTGAGGCTTGTAAGAAGGCAGGCAAGAAGTTCATTATGAATGCCGGTGACGGTTACTATGCTTGTACTTTCGCTTTCACTGCAGGTGTTAAAATTGACGGTCTTGAAAAAGACGGTATTACACAGAAATTTGTTAAATATGACGAAGATGAAGCTGTTAAAACACTTCAGGCTTTTGCAAAGCTCATCAAGGATTACAGAGGTACATTCCAATCGCTTGACGTTGCTAACATCGCTTCAGGTTTTGCAAGCGGTAAGTGTGGCGCAGGTATCGACGGTTCATGGGATACAGCTTCTAACCAGAAGGCTCTCGGTGACAACTTCGGTGCTGCAAAGCTTCCTACAATCAATGTCAACGGCACAGACAAGCAGCTTATCTCAATGTTCGGTTATAAGTACATCGGTGTAAACGGTTCTTCTAAGTTCCCGGCAACAGCTCAGATTCTTGCTCACTATCTTGCAGGTGAAGAGTGCCAGCTCCAGAGAACTGAGAAGCTCGGTTGGGGACCTGCAAACAAGAAGGTTCAGGAAAGCAAAGCTGTAACAGGTTCTCCTGTTCTTAAGGCTATCGGTGAGCAGTCTCTGAATGCTTGTGTACAGGTTAATATTGCTTCAACATTCTGGGATCCTATGGCTAACCTTGGCAACAAGATCATCGCTGACACATGCGATCCTTCAGATGCAGCTGCTATGAAGAAGCTTCTTAACGAAACAATTTCTAACGTTAGGGATGAGGGCTAATCGTTAAGTAAGTTAAATTAAGTAAGTTAAATTGATTTAATTTAATCGATTAATTAGCTGCGGGACACTCCGAAAACGGAGTGTCCCGTAAAAAAAGAAAAAATGCGGACTGTCCGCTTGCGTTATCAATTTGTGTATTCGCCTGACTAATAATGTTTTATTACGAACGGCAACTATTATAGGATAGCGTAAAAAGTATTATTAGTTTGGTGTATTAGAGAGATTTGCAAATTATTAAGGAGAGCGCCTAATGACATATGTTGAATACAAACAGCTCAATCCTTTCCAGAGATTTGCCTACAACACAAAGAAGTTTTTCTGTAACGTTCCTCATGCCGTTGCCCATTTTTTCACAGCACTCGGCAAGGCAATAGTTAAGTTCTTCGTAGGCATCGGCAAGGGCTTTGCCAACTACGGCAAGACCTTCGTAAAAGGCGACTGGGCTACAAAACTTTCCTACCTTATTTTCGGTGTAGGTGATCTTAGCAAAGGTAAATATTACAAGGGTATTCTTTTCTTCGCTGTTGAAGTTCTCTATATCCTTTATATGGCTTTTTTCGGTTGGGGATATCTCAAAATGTTCCCGACACTCGGTATTCAGGCTCAGAGAACTGAATATATCAACGGTATCATTCCAAAGCAGGTACCCGGCGATAACTCAATGCTTATTCTGCTTTACTCGGTATTGACACTCGTAATCACAGTAGTGGTTTTCGCTATTTACATAACAAACATCAAAGATGCGTACAGACATCAGATTATGAAGGCTAACGGTCAGAAACCGACTTCATTCAAATATGATATGAAGCAGTTCCTTGACGGTAAGTATCATATCACACTTATGTCATTCCCTGTACTTATGATCGGTATCTTCAATGTTCTGCCGCTCATATTTATGATTTTGATTGCATTTACCAACTATGATAAACAGCATATGCCTCCGGGAACACTGTTCTCATGGGTTGGTTTTGACAACTTCGGCTCACTCTTCAACCTCGTTGAAGGTGCTAAGAAGGGTTATACATTTGTTAAGCTCACAGAATGGACTCTTATCTGGGCTGTTGCAGCTACATTCTCAAACTATATCCTCGGTATGATCTTTGCTCTTATGATCAACAAGAAGGGTATCAAGTTTAAATCACTCTGGAGAACACTTTTCGTTATCACAATTGCTGTTCCTCAGTTCGTATCACTTCTTCTCATGAACCAGATGCTCCAGTCAAACGGTGCTGTAAATATCCTGCTTTCAAACATTACAAACAGTCATGTTGAAATTCAGTGGCTGAATCAGGATGCGACGCTGGCTCGTTGGGTAGTTATCATCATTAACTGTTGGGTAGGTATTCCGTATACCATCCTCTCTATGTCGGGTATTCTTATGAATATTCCTGAGGATCTCTATGAATCTGCAAGAATTGACGGTGCAGGTCCTGTCAAGACATTTACGGCTATCACACTTCCGTATATGCTCTTCGTTACAACTCCTCAGCTCATTACCCAGTTTGTCGGCAACATCAATAACTTTAATGTTATTTACCTGTTGTCAAACGGTAATCCGACAACCGAAAAATATTATCAGGCCGGTGAAACCGATATCCTTGTTACATGGCTCTTTAAGCTGACCATGAACTCTCAGGACTACGGACTTGCCGCCGCGATAGGTATTTTGGTATTTGTTATTTGCGCAACGCTCTCACTCATTGTGTATAATAACTCAAAATCAATGAAGGATGAGGAGGCGTTCTCATGATAAAAAGTTACAAATTAAGAAGACATATTGCGAACGCTTTTGTTTACCTGTTCCTTATTGTAATGGGTTTCGTTTGGATTTCTCCGTTCATCTATCTTTTAATGCATTCATTCCGTGGCGGTGCTGAAATTTACGGAAGTACAATTATCCCGCAGGAATGGACACTCCAGAACTACATTGATTTGTTCACGGGTTCAGGCGGTACTGCAAGCCTTAACTTCCCGAGATGGTTCCTTAACACATTCGTAGTTGCTTGTTTCAGCTGCGTAATTTCTACAATTTCGGTTCTTATGGTTAGTTACGCATTCAGCCGACTCAGATTTAAGGCTCGTAAAAAGTTTATGAATGTTGGTATGATTCTCGGTATGTTCCCCGGCTTCATGACAATGATTGCTATTTACTATCTTCTCAAGGCAATGGGTCTTACTCAGACTCTCGTTGCTCTTGTAATCTGCTACAGCTGCGGTGCCGGTCTTGGTTTCCAGATTTCAAAGGGCTTCTTCGATACAATTCCAAGAGCACTTGACGAGGCGGCAACCATTGACGGTGCTACCAAAAACCAGATTTTCTGGAAGATTATTCTTCCTATGTCAAAGCCGATTGTTGTTTACACGGTTCTTACTTCATTTATCGGACCGTGGACAGACTTCATTCTTGCTAAGATTATCATGGGTGACGCTCGTGACAACTATACTGTTGCTATCGGTCTTCAGCTAATGATTGATCAGGACTTTAAGAACACATACTACAAGCAGTTCCTTGCAGGTTCTGTTGTTGTTGCTGTTCCGATTACACTTCTCTTCCTCAAGATGCAGAAGTATTATGTTGAAGGTGTAACAGCCGGTGGCGTAAAGGGTTAATCCCAATATATACAAGCTCTCACGGGCGGCAGTCACAGGCTGCCGTCCGTTTTAATTTTACGGAGGATACTATGAAAAAAATTCTTTCCATTCTTCTTGCCGGTGCAATGCTTGCGGGCTGTGTGCTTACAGGCTGCTCTGATTCTTCATCATCAAAATCAGATTCATCCGACGGAAATACTGCAAAAGTTGCCGACCCGATTGAAGGCGTTAAGGCAACTGCATCAACCGATAAATACAGAAACTACTACGAAATTTTCGTAAACTCTTTCTGCGATTCAAACGGTGACGAAACAGGCGACCTTCAGGGAATCATCTCACAGCTTGACTACCTTAATGACGGCGATCCGAATTCTGGTGACGACCTCGGTGTTGACGCAATCTGGCTTACTCCGATTATGCCGTCAAAGTCATATCATAAGTATGATGTTGAAGATTATTACAATATTGATCCCGACTTCGGTACGCTCGACGATTTCGACAAGCTTATTGAAGAATGTCACAAGCGTGGCATAAATGTAATTCTTGACCTTGTTTTGAATCACGCATCTTCAAAAAATCCGCTTTTTACAAAGGCTGTTGAAGAGGTTGCCGATAATAAGCTTGACGGCAATGCCGAATATTTTGAAATTCACAAGGCCTCATATTTTGACAGCGATACACAGACTATCAGTCTTGGAAACGGTTATGCCTGTGAGGCGAACTTTTCTCAGGAGATGCCCGAATGGAATCTCAATTCTAAAAAGACGAGAGAAGAATTTACAAAAATTGCGAAATTCTGGCTTGACCGAGGAGTTGACGGTTTCAGACTTGATGCTTGCAAATACTTTACAAATAAGGAAACCGACGGAACAGAATTTCTCAAGTGGTTCTACGACACCTGCAAGGGTATTAAGGAAGATGTCTATATGGTTGGCGAGAACTGGTCCGATGATTCCGATATTCAGGAGCTTTACAAATCCGGCATCGACAGCCAGTTTGCATTTAAGTTTTCAACCTCAACAGGCACAATTATCAGCAACATCATTTCGCAGGGCGGTATGGCTACTGCCAAAAAAATTATGAACTACGATAACAAAATGACAGAGTCAAATCCCAATGCTATCAATGCAATGTTCCTTTCAAACCACGATCAGGTTCGTAGCGGAAACGCACTTGAATCTCAGGGACTTTCTTCTCAGAAACTTGCAGCCGCAGTTTATATGCTTGCGCCTGGTAATCCGTTCATCTATTACGGAGAGGAAATCGGTGTTAAGGCTCCGAATACCACAAACGATGCGGCATACAGAACACAGATGGTTTTTGACAGTGAGAACCTTCCCGATATTTATGTAAACGGTATCGGAGATGAGCCAGAGGTGCCTACCGGTGGCGGTGTAAAACAGCAGCTTGCCGACAAGGATTCTCTCCTCAACTACTATCGTAGAATTATCACAATCAAAAATCAGAACCCCGAAATTGCAAGGGGCAGAATTGTGGGCACACAGGGCTTTGATGATAAGGCAGTCGGCGCTTACTATGTTGAGTATGAGGATTCAAAGCTCCTCATTATTCACAACTTCAGCAAGAATGACGCAAAGGAGCTTACAATTACAGACGATATGATTAAGAATGCAACTCTCCGTGCAGACCTTATCCCCGAGAGCAGTTCAAAGCATACCGAACTTAAAGACGGAAAAATCTCTGTACCGCCACAGTCAACGGTAATCATTAAGTCTGCTGAATGATTTTTTGTTCGTGCAGACAGTTATTTTGTATTAAAGACTATATCTCCCGAGCACAACAATGTGCCGAAGTTGACTTTTTTCGTTCGTGAAGACAGTTATTTCGTAGCGGTATCACAGAAGCTTTGCAACATTTGTATAAGGATATATATAAACCACAAAAGGCACATAACCGAAAACAATGACGGTTATGTGCCTTCTTGTTTTTGTAAGGCTGTTATTTCACAGCCCTGCAAGTAATATCACAAAATGTTTGACAGATGTAATTTTATAAATGTCGCAAAATGACTGCTGTTTTGTAGGCGAGAACCATGTTCTCCCGTGAGTAACGGCAGAAATTATATTTAAAAACAAATTTTATAAATTCTCAAATACATTGTTTGCTACTACAAATGATAAAAATTGAAAATTCCGAAAACTTTCTTGTTTTTGTCACACAGTTGTCAATATTGGTGTGGTATAATAAAGTCACAACATAAGGGAACGGCGAACATCGTCCCGATAAAACAGTGTATAAGTATTTATTTGATATATTTTCCTCTCTCCTAAATAAAAAATGAAAACGGAGGCTGTGAAGAACGAAGTCTTAAACTTCATTTCTTTACAGCCTCTTTTTCATTACGGTGTGCCGCCGTTGTCAATTCGTGCAGACAATTTTTTGCTAGTCGCTGTGATTAATAACAGCTTTCATAATATCAAAACATATTCGTGGGAATGTATAATATTTATCAAGCATAAGCCTCGCTTAAATTTTACAAAAAAATGCTTGACAAAAAGTGAGCGGATAGTTTATAATGTTTAATCGTGGGACATTCTGTAATTGCGCCCGTTTTTGGGGATATTATTGATGTTTCACAGGGCTTTGCAAAAGCAAAGCAGTTTTATCAATTCTTATATTTTTTGAAAGGAGGACAAATAATGCCTACATTTAACCAGTTGGTACGCAAGGGCAGACAGGTTTCCGAGAAGAAGGCAAAGGCACCTGCTCTCTTAAAGGGTTGGAACTCAAAAAAGCGTGTTGCTATTGATCAGAGCTCCCCACAGAAGAGAGGTGTTTGTACTGCAGTAAAGACCGCTACACCTAAAAAGCCTAACTCAGCGCTCAGAAAGATTGCCAGAGTAAGACTTTCTAACGGTATTGAAGTCAGTTCCTATATTCCCGGCGTAGGTCACAACCTTCAGGAACACAGCGTTGTTCTTATTCGTGGTGGCCGTGTTAAGGACTTGCCTGGTGTTCGTTACCACATCGTTCGTGGTACACTCGACGCTCAGGGTGTTTCGGGCCGTATGCAGAGCCGTTCAAAGTACGGTGCTAAGCGTCCGAAGAAAGGTAAATAAGGAATTGACAAAACTCTCTTGACTTAAATTATTTAAGTTCTGCTATGCGGCAGGAATTTTACTATATATATTATGGTAGAATGTCTTGTTGGCATACGGGAGTTTGTCGCTTTCGAGTACCTATGATATCTCAATTATTGTGAAGGAGGGAAGCAAAGTGCCAAGAAGAGGTTCTATTGCGAAGCGTGACGTATTACCGGATCCGCTTTATAATTCAAAACTCGTAACTCGTCTTATCAACAACATTATGTACGACGGTAAAAAGGGCGTTGCTCAGAAAATTGTTTACGGTGCATTCGACATTATTGCTGAAAAGACAGGTAACAACCCGCTTGAGGTTTTTGAACAGGCTATGGAAAATGTAATGCCCGTTCTCGAAGTAAAGGCTCGTCGTGTCGGCGGTGCTACTTATCAGGTACCTATGGAGGTTCGTCCTGAAAGACGCCAGACACTCGGTCTCCGCTGGATTTCTACTTATTCAAGAGCTCGCAGCGAAAAGACAATGAAGGAAAGACTTGCAGGAGAAATCCTTGATGCCACAAACAGTGCCGGCGGTGCTTTCAAGAAGCGTGAAGACACTCATAAGATGGCTGAAGCTAACAAGGCTTTCGCTCATTACAGATGGTAATTTTATCATCAGCGTTTATTAGGAGGATTTTATGCCAAGACAGGTTTCACTTGAAAAAACAAGAAACATCGGTATCATGGCTCACATTGATGCCGGTAAAACCACAACAACTGAGCGTATCCTGTATTATACCGGCGTAAACCATAAAATCGGTGAGACACACGACGGTGCTTCCACAATGGACTGGATGGTTCAGGAAAAAGAGCGTGGTATCACAATCACCTCTGCTGCTACAACTGCATTCTGGTTCGGCAGCAAGCATCAGTATGACAAGCACAGAATCAACATCATCGACACCCCCGGTCACGTTGACTTCACTGTTGAAGTTGAGCGTTCACTTCGTGTTCTTGACGGTTCTGTAACAGTCCTCTGCGCAAAAGGCGGCGTTGAGCCTCAGTCTGAAACAGTATGGCGTCAGGCTGATAACTACGGCGTTCCGAGAATGGTTTATGTAAACAAGATGGACATCATGGGCGCTAACTTCTACCATGTTGTTCAGATGATGAAGGACAGACTTAAATGTAATGCTGTTCCGATTCAGCTTCCGATCGGTGCTGAGAGTGATTTCAGAGGCATCGTTGACCTCGTTACTATGAAGGCCGAAATCTATCACAACGAAGACGGCACAGACTACAGTGAAGAGGAAATTCCGGAAGAGATGCAGGATCTCGCTAACGAGTATCATGAGAAACTTATCGAATCAGTTGCTGAACTCGATGAGGATCTTATGGAGAAATACTTCGGCGGCGAAGAGCTTACAATCGACGAAATCAAGAGCACAATCAGAAAGGCTACTATTGACAACACAATGGTACCTGTAACCTGCGGTTCTTCTTACCGTAACAAGGGTGTTCAGATGCTCCTTGATGCTATCGTTGATTATATGCCTGCTCCGACAGATGTACCTGCTATCAAGGGTGTTGACCCTGAAACAGGCGATGAGGTTGAAAGACCGTCATCAGATAAAGAGCCATTCGCAGCTCTCGCATTCAAGATTGCTACTGACCCGTTTGTTGGTAAGCTCTGCTTCTTCAGAGTTTACTCCGGTACAGTTTCTGCCGGCACAACTGTTTACAACTCAGTTAAGGACACCAACGAGCGTCTCGGTCGTATCTTGCAGATGCACGCTAACGACAGAAAAGATATCGACTGCGTATACGCAGGTGACATCGCTGCTGCCGTTGGTCTTAAAAATACAACAACAGGTGATACTCTCTGTGATGAGAAGGCTCCTGTTATCCTTGAGTCTATGGAATTCCCTGATCCTGTAATTCGTGTTGCTATTGAGCCGAAGACAAAAGCAGGTCAGGAAAAGATGGGTATCGCTCTTGCAAAGCTTGCAGAAGAAGATCCTACTTTCAAGGCTTATACAGACGAAGAAACAGGCCAGACAATCATCGCAGGTATGGGTGAACTCCACCTCGAAATCATTGTTGACCGTCTTCTCCGTGAATTTAAGGTAGAAGCAAACATCGGTGCTCCACAGGTTGCATACAAGGAAACTATCCGCAAGGAAGCTTCTGTTGACGAAAAGTATGCTCGTCAGTCAGGTGGTAAGGGTCAGTACGGTCACGTTAAGATCAATATCTATCCTAACAAGGACAAGGGCTATGAGTTCGTTAACAACATTGTCGGCGGTGCTATTCCAAAGGAATACATTCCGGCTGTTGACCAGGGTATTCAGGGCGCAATGCTCAGCGGTGTTGTTGCAGGCTACAATGTAGTTGATGTTAAGGTTGAGCTTTATGATGGTTCTTATCATGAAGTCGACTCATCAGAAATGGCATTTAAGATTGCCGGTTCAATGGCATTCAAGAACGCTATGAAGAAGGCAGATCCTGTACTTCTCGAACCGATCATGAAGGTTACTGTTATCACTCCTGAGGAATACCTCGGTGATGTAATCGGCGACCTTAACTCTCGTCGTGGTATGATCCAGAGCATGGAAGCTGACAACGGCGTTCAGAGAGTTATCGCTCATGTTCCGCTTTCAGAGATGTTTGGTTACGCAACAGACATGCGTTCCAAGACTCAGGGTCGTGGTCAGTATGTTATGGAGCCTGACACATATGCAGAGGTTCCGAAGAACATTGCTGAAAAGATTATGAGTGAAAGAGCTAAAAAGGACTAATCATACCTTTTAAAGCACTTTTTTCAAAAATGTATTGATTTTTTTAGAAAAAATTGATACAATATGATTAAATCTATTGTAAATTCTTTTTACAACAATAAGGAGGAAATTTCCAATGGCAAGAGAAAAATTTGAAAGAAATAAGCCCCATGTTAACATTGGTACAATTGGCCACGTTGACCATGGTAAAACAACACTTACTGCTGCTATCACAAAGGTTCTCAACCTCGAAGGCGATGCTGATTTCGTTGATTACGCTAACATCGATAAGGCTCCTGAAGAGAGAGAGCGTGGTATCACAATTAACACAGCTCACGTTGAGTATGAAACAGACAAGCGTCACTATGCACACGTTGACTGCCCAGGCCATGCTGACTATGTAAAGAACATGATCACAGGTGCTGCTCAGATGGACGGCGCTATCCTCGTTGTATCAGCTGCTGACGGTCCTATGCCACAGACAAGAGAGCACATCCTTCTTTCTCGTCAGGTAGGTGTACCTTACATCGTAGTATTCATGAACAAGACTGACCAGGTTGACGATCCTGAGCTTCTCGAGCTCGTAGAGATGGAGATCCGTGACCTCCTCAACGAGTATGAGTTCCCGGGCGATGATACACCAATCATCAAGGGTTCAGCTTATCTTGCTCTTACAAGCACATCTAAGGATCCTAACGCTCCTGAGTACAAGTGCATCCACGAGCTTATGGACGCTGTTGACGAGTATATTCCAACTCCTGACCGTAAGGCTGACCAGCCATTCCTTATGCCTGTTGAGGACGTATTCACAATCACAGGTCGTGGTACTGTTGCAACTGGTAGAGTTGAAAGAGGTCAGATTAAGACTGGTGAAGAAGTTGAAATCGTTGGTCTTACAGACGAAAAGAGAAAAGTTGTTGTTACAGGTCTTGAAATGTTCAGAAAGACTCTTGACTTCGCTGAAGCAGGCGACAACGTAGGTGTTCTTCTCCGTGGTGTTCAGAGAACTGAAATCCAGAGAGGTCAGGTACTTGCTAAGCCAGGTACAATTCACCCACACACAAAGTTCCGTGGCCAGGTTTATGTTCTTACTAAGGACGAAGGTGGCCGTCATACTCCATTCTTCAACAACTATCGTCCGCAGTTCTATTTCAGAACAACTGACGTAACAGGTACAATCTCACTCCCAGAGGGCGTAGAGATGTGCATGCCTGGTGATAACGTTGAAATGGACGTTGAACTTATCACTCCTATCGCTATCGAAGTTGGTCTTCGTTTCGCTATTCGTGAAGGCGGCAGAACAGTAGGTTCAGGCGCAGTTATCGCTATTAACGAATAATTTTAACCGATTATCGTTTATTTTCTAACATTCAGAGCCGATACATTTGTATCGGCTCTTTTTGTGTTCGCATCGTGTGCAAACACGATACGATTGGTAGCCTTGCGACCGCCGCCGGTGGCGGATAAAGGGGGCAAAGCGCTGTCTGAAATAATGAGCAAAAGGCAGCACATTTATGTGCAACGCATTGCGACTATTTTTCAGACGGGAGAACTCGGTTCGCTGCTACAGATAAAACTTGACTTTGCGATATTTATATGCTTTGTAATTATCATAATGCATGTGCTGTTACCTGCGGGAGAATGAGGTTTTCCCCTACAGATTATACACAACATCCATTACATCAAAACATTTTTTTCAAACATAAGATTTTATCAAGCGGGCGTCAGATGAGCGTCCCTACGGTTTGTTTTGTTCTTTTAATATCAAACTGTCTACACGAATTGGGTACGGCGGTTCGCCGTGCAACAGCAAGTTGCTTGTGAAAAATCACGCTCTGCATTATAATATACGCAAGAGGTGACGGCTATGGATACAAAAGAAATTTTACTGAAATTAAGAACAAAATCGGGCTTTTCTCAGGATGAGTTGGCTGAAAAACTGTTTGTAACAAGACAGGCTGTTTCTCGTTGGGAAAACGGCGACACAGTTCCAAATACGGAAACATTAAAACTTCTCTCAAAGCTTTATAATGTGTCAATCAATACCCTGCTCGGTTCACCCCGAAAATTGATATGTCAATGTTGCGGTATGCCGTTGGAAGATGAGATTATCAGCAGAGAGAAAGACGGCTTTATGAATGAAGATTATTGCAAGTGGTGTTATGCCGACGGAAATTATATGTACAGCGATATGGACGATTTGATTGATGTCTGCGTCAAAAATATGGCAAACGAGGAACATTCCGAAAAAGAGGTGCGTGAGTATCTGTTGAGAACACTCCCGAAGCTCGACTATTGGAAAAGATATAAGGAACTCGGCGGAAACAAGGCTTTTGAGGAATTCAAAAATGTTCTTATTGATGAGATAAATGCCCTAAATATTGAGGGTATGCCAAAACTTACAAAGCTGAATGCGCTTGTCGGAAGATTTGTTAATTTGGGATACAGACTTCCGAACGGCAACACGGTTAAGTTTTTGGATGACAACGCAACATATCTCGGCAATCAGCTTGAATGTGAGTTCGGCGGTGACAGATATTTCGGCATTGTCGGAAATACAGACTTTATCCTGATTTCAACTTATGAGGAAAATCTTAAAAATCCGGAGCTTGTTTTGTACAAGAAAAGATAACAGACAAAGAGGTGTCAGCGTTTGCGACACCTCTTTTTGCAGTTTAAATTATTGAAAAGTCAGAATAAGGTAATCCCGAACATATGCAGTACCCATAAAACAGCACCGAAAACAACAGATGCGGTAACACCGTAAACTATGACAGGTCCTGCGATGATGAACAGCTTTGCGCCGAGTCCTGCAACATATCCCTCGGATTTGAATTCAATTGCAGGCGATGAAACCGCATTTGCAAAACCTGTAATCGGAACAAGCGTACCGGCACCGCCATGCTTGGCGATTTTATCGTAAACACCGATTGCTGTCAGCAAAATTCCTATGAAAATCAGCGTTACCGATGTCAGCGTTTTTGCATCATCTTTGCCGATGTCAAGCAATGAATAGCTGTCGGTCAAAATCTGTCCGATAAGACAGATGAAACCGCCGATGAAAAAAGCCTTAGTCCCGTTCACAAAACATTTACTTTTCGGTGAATTATTTTTCACAATCGTGCTATATTCTTTTTTTGAAATCATAAAATGCCACCTTTGCACCGTTAATTAATTTACATATATTTTTGCCGTATAAATTTCAATTATGTTTGAATTATCACTTTATTTTTTTTGACTGTTGTAGTATACTTATTAATATGTACAGCTATGTAAAACGAAATGAGGGTAAAGTAATGGAGCATTATCTCGATAACAGCGCAACTACGAAGGTGTCGCAAAAGGCGGCAGAAAAAGCGTTTGAGATAATGACCGAAAATTACGGCAATCCTTCGTCACTCCATTTGCGTGGAATGTATGCAGAGCAGGAGCTTGTAAAGGCTCGAAAAGAGGTTGCAAGAAAGCTTGGTGCAACTGCCGACGAAATCTATTTTACAAGCGGCGGCACAGAGGCGAATAACCTTGCAATTTTCGGTGTTGCCGAGGCTAAAAAACGCAGAGGAAAGCGGATTGTTGTGTCTGCCGTTGAACACAGCAGTATTATGGAATCTGCAAAAAAACTTGAGGATAACGGCTTTGATGTTGTCTATATAATGCCCCGTGAGGACGGCACAATTCACAAGGAAGATGTGCTTGAAAATGTTGACGAAAACACAATTCTTGTGTCTGTAATGTGCGTCAACAACGAAACGGGCGCAATTATGAATGTTACGGATATTTTTTCTGCCGTAAAGGCGAAGAACTGCGATGTAATCTGCCACACGGATGCCGTTCAGGCGTTCGGCAAAATCTCGCTTTCTGCGTCAAGGCTTCATGCGGATTTAATCAGCGTGAGCGGTCATAAAATCCATGCCCCGAAGGGTGTGGGTGCAATCTTTGTGAAAAAGGGTGTACGGCTTGTTCCGCTTCACTACGGAGGTGAGCAGGAGAAAAAACTCCGCCCCGGCACAGAGGCGATTCCGTTGATTGCCGCAATGGGTGTTGCCTGCGGTGAATTTAACATAGATAAAAATTACGATTATGTTTCAAAGCTTAACAGCTACGCAAAGGATAAGCTATTAAAAATTGACGGTGTGGTTCTCAACTCCCCCGAAAACGCACTTCCGTATGTGCTGAATATCTCGGCAGGAAAGGTCAGGAGCGAAACCATGCTCCATTTTCTTGAAAATCTTGAGGTCTATGTGTCCTCGGGAAGTGCCTGTGCAAAGGGCAAACCGAGTTATGTGCTTGAGTCAATGAATATCGGTCGTGACCGAGCCGACAGCGCACTGAGAATCAGCTTTTCAAAATTTAACACAGAGGCAGATATCGACGCACTTTGTTACGGTATTGAAAAGGGACTGAAAACCCTTGCTCACAAATAAAATCGTATGAATATATATTAAAACAAAGGAATACATTTTATGAAGGAAATTTTACTTTTGAAAGACGGCGAAATTGTTCTCAAGGGACTTAACCGCCGTTCATTTGAAGATGTCCTCAAAAAGAACCTCAAACACGCATTAAAGAGTGCAGGCCATTTTGAGATTACATCCGCACAGTCCACAATTTATGTAAAACCGCTTGATGATGACGCAGATCTTGAAAAGGCTTGCGAAATCGTTTCAAGGGCGTTCGGAATTATCGCTTTTTCAAGAGCCGCCGTTTGTGAAAAAACAATCGAATCCGTTCTTGAAACCGCTCCGAGATATCTTGAAAATCAGCTTAAAAATATAAAAACCTTTAAGGTTGAGGCTAAGAGAAGCGACAAGAAGTTTCCGCTTAAATCTCCCGAAATTTGCAGAGAGGTCGGCGGTGAAATCCTTTCAAAGTTTCCGCACCTCAAGGTTGATGTTCACAACCCCGACCTTGTTGTAAATGTTGAAATCCGTGACTTCGGTGCTTATGTTCACGGTGAGCCGGTAAGAGGAGCAGGCGGTATTCCGGTCGGCACAGGCGGCAGAGCCGCAATTCTCATCAGCGGAGGTCTTGACTCTCCCGTTGCCGCTTATATGATGGCAAAAAGAGGTATCAGACTTACTGCAATTCACTTTGCAAGTCCGCCCTACACAAGCCCCAGAGCCGAAGACAAGGTTGTCAGACTTCTTCGCAGAGTCAGCAGATATGCAGGCGATATGGTTATGTACACCGTGCCGTTTACAAAGCTGCAGGAGAAAATCAAGGACGAATGTCCCGAGGAACTTTTCACAATCATTATGCGCCGCCTGATGATGCAGATTTCAGAAAAGATTGCCGAAAAGTACGAATGTCAGGCACTCATCACAGGCGAAAGCCTCGGTCAGGTTGCAAGCCAGACAATCGGTGCGCTTTCGTGTACAGATGAGGCGACCGATATGCTCGTGTTCAGACCGCTCATAGGTATGGATAAGCAGGAGATTATCGACATTGCCTACAAGATTGATACCTACGATATATCAATTGAGCCGTATGAGGACTGCTGTACCGTGTTCACACCAAAGCATCCCCGTACAAGACCTGTTCTCAAATATGTAAAAGAGGCTCAGGAAAAGCCGAACTTCGGACCTCTTGTTGAGGAGGCTCTTCAGAACCTCAAAGTTACAAGAATTTCGGCTGATGATGAATAATCAAACGATTGAAAGGGGAATTGACATGGATGTTGAGATTTTTTCCTTAACGGGCAAAAATTCCGCTGACCTTTCTCAAACAAGCGGTGAAATTGCAAAAAAGCTTGAACAAAACGGCTTTTCCGTAACCAAAGTAAAAAGCGTTTCACCTTCATATTCTAAAATTATTTCTGCACTTAACGAGCTTGCGAAAAGCGAAAAAGCGCCTGATCAGGTTGTGATTGCAGAGGCTCTTACAACAAAGGACAGCACATCGTTTCGCAAAAAGTTTGCCGAGGTTGTTGCGGCATCCGAGAAGTATGAGAATACTCCCGTGCCGAAGGACTATTGGCGAAAGAGAAATCTTGATTTTCTCGATGCCAAAAAGCGTAAGGCAGACAAGGAAGAGATGGAACAGCTCGAGGACAAGTACAGAATGTTCCGTAAAAAGTCAAGAATTTTCAGCCTTAAAGATATGGGCAACGGCTATCTTGGCTACTGCTTTATGTACCGTGGTATTCAGGTTGCCGTTCTTCCAAAGTCGGCTCTTGCCGGTGAAAATCCCGAAGATATGGTTTGTCTTGCCTGCATAAGAGCAAAGTCAAACTTTGAAAATTCTGCAATTGACTATCCTAACGGTTTCAGCGACAGGGAATTTGTTCCGGCAAAGACAGGCTTTGTCAACAACTTCATTCCTATGCGTGGTGACGGTTCAAAGGAAGTTACAAGAAAATGCGTTGTAATTGTTTCGTTTCTCGTGTTTCTTACCGCACTTTCGCTGTTGTTCTACAATATGATTTACCTCAGCCTGAGAAATGCCGAGCTTAACGGAGAAATTCAGCGAATTGCTCACAGCGTTGATGACGGTGAAACAACACCCGAAAAGAAAAAGGATGACACAATCAATTGGGATAAACTTCTGAAAATCAACGATGAAATTGTCGGCTGGATTCAGATGAAGGATACCCACATTGACTACCCCGTTCTTTGGCATAAGGCAGACAGCACACCGCAACAGTACTACCTTAACCACAACTACAAGAATGAGTGGGACGGCTTCGGCAGCGTATTTGTTGACTACCGTTCAACAAAGGGTACAGACGGCAAGAACCTTGTTCTTCACTCTCACCACATTCAGGACGGTTCGATGTTCGGTGACCTTATGAAGTTCGGCGGAACAACGGGGGATCTCGATTTCTACAAAGAAGTTCCGACCTTCCGCTTTGACACTCCAAAGGGCAAAGGTACTTATAAGATTATCTCCGTGTTCAAGACAAACACTCTTACCGCACACGGCGATTTCTTCAACTACATGATAAGCGACTTTGAAAATGACAAGGATTTTATGAACTATGTTTACAATGTCCGTGTTCGTTCACTCTTTAATTGTCCTGTTGATGTAAACGAGGACGATGAGCTTGTAACACTTTCAACCTGTTCGTATGAGTTCACAAACTTCAGAACGGTTATTGTTGCAAGAAAGGTAAGAGCGGGCGAGTCAACAAAGGTTGATGTTTCAAAGGCATCGCTTAATAAGAATGCAGTATGGCCGCAGGTTTATTACTCATCCTACGGCGGTACAAGACCTACCGTCACAGACTTTGACACAGCTTACAAGAAAGGTCAGATTACCTGGTATGACGGAGATTACAGCTTTAAGAACCAAAAGGTAACCAAGAAAACCGAGGCTACAACCGCAACAGATACAAAAGGTCAGGTTGTAACGCAAAAGCCACAGCCTACAACAAAGGCAAAGGTTTATTGCAATGTAACCTTCCTTAACTACGACGGTTCAGCTTTGTCAACGCAAAAGGTTGAGTACGGCAAGTCGGCGGTTGTGCCTAAGACCGTACCGAAAAAACCGAGTGATGAGTATTATACCTACACCTTTGAGGGTTGGGACACCACCTATGACTATACAAAGGTAACGGCTAATTTGAGCATTGCACCAAAATTCAAGGCAACGCTGAAACCCGAATACGCAAACGCACAGTAGGAGGACGGAAAATGAATTGCAGGCTTGTATTTTTCGCTGCTCGCAAAACCTCGTTTTGCGAAAGAGCTTTGCAAAAATCCTTTTCCGAGCTTGACCTTGAACTCGTCAAAACCTGCTTTGCAACCGATTCCGAACAACTCGGAAATGAACTTACAGACGCTTTCAAAAAACTGAATGCGGTTTTCGTTGTCGGCGGACTCGGATTTGACGATGAAAAGGGAATAAAAAGCATAATTTCCCGTGCTTTGTGTGAAACCCCTGTTAATGACTGCAAAAAGCTGAAAAATGAAAACGGCGATGACGGATATGTTGTCAGAGCCGCAAATCAGATTCTTATTCTTCTGCCCGATGAACCCGAGCAGATTGAATCCATTATGCAGGGACCGCTCAGAAAATATATTATGGCAAACTCGGTAATGCAATAGCATTGCGAATTGAAAGTTGAAAATTAAAAATGTAAAATTACAGTCGGTGGTGTGCCACCGCTGTCAATTCGAGAAGATAGTTAGATAAAAAGATTGCATCAGATGCCCGAATAAGGTTCTGATGCAATTTTTGTTTTATATGGAATCAGTAGGGGTAGCCTTGCGACTATATTTCAGACAGCGCTATGCTCCCTTTATCCGCCACAGGCGGCGGTCGCAAACCGTGTTTGCCATTTATAAAATTAATCTTGACAATGCAAAAAATGGTGCTATAATTAAAACATACTAAATACATAGGAATAGTAGAAATAAAATACATACATAATCAAGCACATAAAAATCATGCTAAGAAAGGAAGTACAGTTATGGCAAAAAGAAATTTTGGCGATGAATTCGGATTTCAGACAAGGGCTGTTCACACGGGCAATGATGTTGACAGCGAAACAGGAGCAATCAAAAGACCTATCACAATGGCAAACAGCTATGAACTCCCGTATGATCCGAGCGACCTCAACTGGAGCAGTGCAGGCAAAAACCTCTACACACGCAACGGCGGTTCAAATCAGCAGTATCTTCAGGAAAAGCTTGCGTCCCTTGAGGGCGGAGAGGATTGCGTTGTCCTTGCAAGCGGTGTTGCGGCTCTGTCGGGACTTTTCTTTGCATTGCTCAAAAGCGGTGACCATGTTGTATTTTCAAGCGTAACATATATTGCGGTTTACAGACTTCTGAACGAACTTCTCAAAGACAAATTCGGTGTTGAAACAACAATTGTTGACACAACCGACATTGAAAAAGTTAAGGCGGCAATCCGTCCGAACACAAAGCTCATTCACATTGAAACACCGGGCAACCCTACTCTTTCAATTTCCGACATTGAAAAGATTGCAGAGCTTGCCCATGCAAACGGTGCACTTTTGTCGGTTGACAACACATTTGCTTCTCCGTTCAACCAAAGACCGATTAACCTCGGTGCAACAATCAGCCCGTTCAATGCATGGCTGATTATGAGAGGTTCGGTAACACTTCCGTTGCGTATGAAACAGCACAACGAAAATGCACTCAAGGTTGCTCGTTATCTGAAAACGGTCAAAGGTGTAAGCTTTGTTGCATATCCGGGACTTGAGGATCACCCGAATCACGATGTTGCAGTTAAGCAGATGAAAAACGGGTTCGGCGGAGTGCTTTCGTTTGGACTTAAAGCCGACCACGATACCTACAACCGTTTTGTTACACATCTTAAAGTAATCACATCGGCTGTATCACTCGGTCACGATGAAAGCCTTATCGTATTTCTCGGTGAAAACGATGAAAGACAGTATCTTTATCCCGAAGAATTCCACAACGGATTTTTCCGTTTCAGCGTTGGTATTGAGGATGCCGAAGATATCATCGAAGATTTAAGACAGGCTTTTGAAAAAGAAAACCTGATTTAAGGAGCTTATTATGAATTTTTCATATTCACAGGTGCTTGAATTCAAGAGGATTCTTGACGAAAAATTCGGAGTGTATCTACATTTTCACGATGCCTGCGGAGGACAGTATTTTTCATTTGATGAAGCAGAGAAGGACGAAGTATATCAATTTTTAACCTCTTATTTTGCAAATATCGGCGGTAAAATCAATATTGCCGACAATAAATTGACATTTACAGTAGATAAAGCGTAATCAGAAAATTTTTTTAAAAGATTTTCAAAACATTCTCTTGTTTGTCATTATTCTGTCACGATTGCCGTGATATAATAAGCACATCAAGTGTGATTAGACTTATAATTTTGCAAAGTGCTTATTATATCAATTATAGGCACAACATAAGAAAGGGTTAACAAACAACCGTTATTTACAGTTCGTAAAGGCAGAACGGCTTGATTTATAACAAGTCTTGCCCGAGCGTGACAGAATAAGTGGTGATAACCCATGTTAAACAGCTTACAAGATTTTCATTTGATATATTTTTCCTCTCTCTTTAATTAAAAATACGGAAGAAACAGCGAGTTACTCCCCTTCACATAAGGAAGTGAGGGGACGAGGGCGGCTCTGACAAATTACGGTATAGTCATTCGTGACTATGCCGTTTTTTGTTCCTTTGTACGCTTCTGTTTTAAGCGTTCTTGAAACATTTCTTCATATTCTTCAGCAGATGGGGCTGTTATGATACCAACTCCGTTGTAGTAAATGTCTATCGGATATATGGTCTTGCCGTCTATGACCTGTTTTTTTGAAACCATAATGTAATCGATAAACTCATTGACTATGGCAGGCGTAAGGTCCTCGATTTCCGTGTATCACTTGACCTTTTCTACAAATGCACGCACATTTGCAGTTTTATCGTCCTGTGTTTCGATTTCATTACGCAGCATAACAACCACTTCTTTAAGCAATTTTTGCTCTGCTTCATAGCTTGGTAAGATGTAACTTTTTTCAGATATACTCAAAAGTATATCTTCTGCCATTTTTCCGAAATCATATTATTGTGTCACTTTACATATATTAATTTCAATATCATTATCCAAATACTTGATTTATTTTGGAACAATTTGTTATAATGAAAGGGACAATCTATATGAGGAGAAAACTTATGAAAGTATTTATTAGTTGGTCAGGTAATATCAGTTGGAAAGTTGCAGTTATTTTTAGGGATTGGCTTCCATCTGTTATACAATCACTCGAACCATATGTTTCGTCTGAAGATATTGATAAAGGTGCTAGATGGAGCACTGATATAGCAAAAGAACTTGAAGATTCAACATTTGGAATATTATGTGTAACCAAAGAAAATTTAGAGGCTCCATGGCTATCTTTTGAAGCAGGTGCACTTTCTAAGACAATGGAAAAATCCTTTGTCACACCGTTCTTGTTTGATATAAAGCGTTCAGAAGTACAGGGACCAATTTTACAATTTCAGTCAACTATTTTTCAAAAAGATGATATTAAGAAAATGGTTCAAACATTAAATAAAGCTTGTGGTGATGCAGGTATATCTGAGCAACGCCTTGATAAATCATTTGATGTTTGGTATCCGACTCTTGAACAAGAATTAATCGAATTGAGGGATAAAAGTTCAAATAAAGATGAAGATGTTGCACCAGAAGATGTCAATCATTCTTCTGAAATATTAGAAGAAATCCTCGAACTTTCCAGAGACAATCAAAAATTGTTACGAAATCCCGATGATAAACTGTACGACGATATGGAAAAAATTAAAGATTCCTTAGAACGGATTTCTATGAGAAATGAAATGGCATTTGAACGGAAAAGAATGTCAAGAAAATATAGTTCTATGTTTTTTGATGAAATTATGCATATGAGCGGCAAACGTAGTTCTTATGCATTTTTGATGACGCTCAGTCTATTAAAAGAAGATTTTCCTTGGATTTATGATATGGGGAAAGAACTGATTGACATACTAAAAAGTGGAAATAGCTCTGACGAAAAATCAATTGCCATTAGAGAATTTAGAGACATGGTTGATTTTACTTTTAGTCATCCTATGATGAGAGATATGTTTGGTCGTACTAAAGATAGTATAATATTTATTAAAGAGCTTCCATATTCTTTAATGAGATATTTGGATGAAATATCAGAGCAATACAATTGATTGTACTGTAAAAAACAATCTGTATCATTTGATACAGATTGTTTTTTCACATATTGCCTTAAATTTTAAATATAAATTAGTTCATTTAAAATAATTTCTTCAGCTTGCTGCCTAATATAATTCATTTTTTCAACCCATTCCATAGGGCTGTCAGCCTTCATCTGTTCAGTAATACCTTGTGTTGTTTTTAACCGTTTTACAATCCGACAAAAACGTTCTCGTGCCTGTTTGTCAATCTTAAAAAGATATTCAATAAGATCTCCTCTTGTAAGTGAATTGATATAAGTCAATCTGCGGTGCTCCTATAAAAAATTAAAATGCCGTTGCCCATAAATACTAATAGCGTTTTCTTCACTTTTAGGAAATGTGAGATTTGGAATGAGATAATCGCTTTGTTTGCGGTAAGTACCGCCGTATTGTTCAAACAATGATTTCATTGTAGTTTCCTCCATAATATTTTAATTTGCTACAAATTCATCATATCCAACCGTCATTACAAATACTTATAAATGCCGCAAGGGAGACTTCTTTATGTGAAGTGTCCCTTACACCGCTGTTTTTTTCATTTTACGGCAAAGCCGCAATGAATAACTGTATGCCGTTTTTCATATACATTATCGGTGATTGATATGAAAAAACTGCTCTGTGTGTTTTTTTGCGTAATGCTTGCGGCATTGTCGGCTGTCGTGTTTACGGGCGGAAAGGACACGCAAAAAAACTACATAAAATATGTTGAATTTAATGTTACGAAAGACGCTTTGCAAAATGCCGTTGACCTCGACATACAAACTCACGATGACGACAGGCATACCGACTGCATAACCACGCTTGCGTATCTCGGTGCGAAATACGGCGGCGATTTTACAAAGTACAAATACAGCGATATGACAAATTTTGCCGACAAAATCAAAAACGGCGAAACCGTTGAAAACCTGACAAAGGATATGAAATATTTCAACTATTACTCTCAGGCATACGGTGCGGCACTTTCGGGAATTGTCGGTGATTACGAAAAAGAAACTTCAAACGGCACTGAAAAAGACTACGGCTTGTGTTGGTTTTCACCGATTGCCAAATCTTTTCCGTATTCCTGCTATGATGATTTCGGTGCGGTCAGAACCTACGGCTACACAAGACCGCACCTCGGGCATGATCTTATGGCGGCTGTCGGCACACCTGTTGTGGCGGTTGAGTCGGGAACGGTTGAAATTATGGGCTGGAACAGGTACGGTGGTTGGCGAATCGGAATCCGTTCTGCCGACAAAAAACGCTATTGGTACTATGCACACCTAAGGCAGAACCGTCCGTTTGCAGAAAACTTAAAAGAGGGCGACAAGGTTTGTGCAGGCGATGTAATCGGTTATGTGGGAAGAACGGGTGACAGCGATACCGAAAATACAAACGGAATAACCGAAAGTCATTTGCATCTCGGACTTGAGCTTGTGTTTGATGAGAGCCAAAAAGAAAGCAATAACGAGATATGGATTGATGTGGGTGCTATAACGAGCGTTGTTGAGCAAAATCAGAGCGAAGTCGTGCGTAATAACGAAACAAAGGAATTTGCAAGGAAATACAAGTTTACCGTTGGCAATGATTGACAAAAAATAAGAGCAAGATAAAATTAAATTAGCACAAAAATTGAATATTGTATAAACTGTTGACAATATAATGCTATTATAGTACAATTTAGCCACTATGTTTTTAAGGAGAGTAAAACAATGAAAAAAATTGCACTTATACTTGTTGCAGCACTTATCGCAGTAACATCAATCTTCTGCTTTGCAGGTTGCGGTGATTCACCTGAGCAGAAGCTCGCTAACTATGTTGCATCAGACGAATGCCAGAAAGAACTCGACTCTATGAAGTCGACATATGAATCAATGATGGATGTTGATGTTAGGGCTGAAGGCAAGAGCTTAGTTTATGACCTTACTTACAAGACTGAACTCCCTGAGGAATCACTTGATACTGTAAAGTCAGGCCTTGAATCAGCTTTTGAATCATTGTCGTCAACATATGAAGGCATTGCAAACAGTATTAAGGAATCAGTTGGCATTGACGATCCGTCAGTTGTTGTAAAAATCAATACTAAAGACGGTACAAACATTTTATCAAAGACATACAACGCAACTAAATAATTTGATTATTTGCAATCTACGGGCTGTCATCTGACAGTCCGTTTTTTGTGTATAATGTCAAATAATGATTTTACATATCTGAATGTTTTACCGCACGAATGTGATTTATTATCCTATAAAATCATAAACATTACTTTTATTCTTTACGGGCAAAAAATCATATAATTTGTATGTTGACGGCAAATCTTCAATAAGTTAAAATATGTAGGATGGTATTTGAAAAAATTATGAATTTAAATTTGCAGGAGGATAAAACAAGTGGTATTTTCGAGCCTTGTATTTATGTTTGCGTATCTGCCGATTACCTTGCTTGCCTATTATCTTGTGCCAAGGCAGGGACGCAATATTTTTCTCTTTATCGTAAACCTTATATTCTACGGTTGGGGCGAACCTAAGCTTGTTCTGCTCATGGTGTTCAACATCTTCTTCAACTACATAGGCGGTTGGCTTGTTGACAAATACAGAGCCGACGCCAAAAAGAAAAAGCTGTTTCTGATTCTTACCTGCGTGCTTGATATAGGTATTCTTGCGGTGTTTAAATATACGGGAATGATAACCGAAACGCTCAATATGCTGCCGTTTCTCAATATTCCGGAGCTTCAAATCAGCCTGCCGATCGGCATCAGCTTCTACACATTCCAGACAATGAGCTATGTTATTGATGTTTACCGTGACGATGCGCCCGTGTCGAAGAACTTTATCAACTTCGGTACTTATGTTGCACTTTTTCCGCAGCTTATTGCAGGTCCGATTGTCCGTTACCGTGATGTTGCCGAACAGCTTGTAAACCGCCGTGAAACGCTTGAAATGTTCACAAAGGGTGTAAAGCTCTTTATGGTCGGTCTTGCAAAAAAGGTAATTATCGCAAACACCATGGGAACGCTCACAACAAACATTTTTGCAACAACCGATGAAAACGGTGTTGTCGGAACATGGGTGGGTATGATAGCCTATACATTTCAGATTTACTTTGATTTCTCGGGTTACTCCGATATGGCTTGCGGTCTTGGCAATATGATGGGATTCGAGTTTCTTAAAAACTTTAACTATCCCTACATCGCAAAGTCGATTACAGACTTTTGGAGAAGATGGCATATTTCCCTTTCGACATGGTTCAAAGAATATGTTTATATTCCTCTCGGCGGTAACAGAAAGGGCGTTAAAAGGCAGATTCTCAACCTTCTTATCGTGTGGGGACTTACAGGTCTTTGGCACGGTGCGGCATACAACTTTGTACTTTGGGGACTTTACTACGGACTTCTTCTTATTCTTGAAAAATTCGTACTCAAAAAATTTCTCGACAGACTGCCGTCATTTGTTCAGCACATTTACACTCTGTTTATCATAATCATCGGTTGGGGACTTTTCTACTTCACGGATGTCGGACAGCTCGGTGAGTTTATGGTTGACCTTTTCAATTTCGGCAACGGAATTTGCGGTGATCAGGCGTTCAATCTTATTATGAGCAACCTGCCAATGCTTATTATTGCGGCTGTTGCGTCAACTCCGCTTGCAACAATGCTTTACACACGCTTTGAACACAGACGCTTTATGTGGATTCCCGAAACACTCTACTGTATGGGTGTTCTTGCTGTCAGCACGGCAAGCCTTGTTAATCAGAGCTACAACCCGTTCCTTTATTTCAGATTTTAAAACGGCTGTGAACAATTAGAAAAAGTCAGGTGAATATATATGCGTTTTACTGATAACAGAAATAAAATCGGAAAATACATTCCTGCGGTTGTATTTCTGATTTTCATATACGGAATGGCTTTGTGGTTTATCTTTTCTCCGAAACCCGACTACAGCTCTTCCGAAAAAAGATACTTGCAGAAGTTTCCGGAGGTTACAGCCGAAAAATTGCTTTCGGGTGATTTCGGCAGTGAGTTTGAAACATTCTTTGCCGACAGGTTTCCGCAGAGAAACACATGGGTAGGTCTTAACGCATACACCGCCCTTGCGGAGGGTAACAACGGTGCAAGCGGTGTGTATAACTGCAAAAACGGCTACCTTATCAACAAGCCTGTTTCGACTGAAAACAACCTCGATAAGAATATCGGTGCGGTTGCGGATTTTGCAAAATCAATCGACACTCCGACAACGGTTATGCTCGTTCCGTCAACAGGATATATTGTTGATGATGTGCTTCCGACATTCCACGATAAATACAACGATGATGAGGATATAAGCAAGATTTCTTCAACGCTTTCAAAGGATAAAATCGGATTTGTTGATTTGCGTGAACGCTTTAAGAGCGAATACAAAAACGGCAGTCAGCTTTACTATAAAACCGACCACCATTGGACAACAAAGGGTGCTTACACGGGCTACCAAGAGCTTTGCAAGGCACTCGGCATTACTCCGATTGATGATTCAACCCTGAAAAAAGACAGCTACCCCGACTTTTACGGCACAACATATTCTTCAAGCGGTTTTTGGCTCACTCCGCCCGATAATATCGAAATTTGGAATAACCCTAAAAATTCCGACAGGAATATCTCCGTAAAAATCACCGAGGGTGCAAATATTAAAACTTCGGGTTCAATGTACTTTACCGACCATCTCAAAGAGGACGACAAGTACCCCGTGTTTATTGACGGCAATCACGCTCTCACGGAGATTACAAACACCAATGCAAAGAACGGCACAATTCTTCTCATCAAGGACAGCTTTTCGCACAGCCTTGCACCGTTCCTTGCAGAAAACTACAGCAAGGTAGTTCTGGTTGACCTGCGTTATTATAAGGAAAGCGTGTCAGACCTTGTGACGACCTACAACCCCGAGCAGGTTGTTGTGTTTTACGGAATTGACAACCTTGCAACCGATACGGATATCGTATGGCTCAAGTAAGTTCTTTAATATTCAATTGAATTAAAAGCGGCTGTTGCTGATGAATTGACTTTCATTAAGTGATAGCCGTTTTTTTGTAATTCTTTAATCTGTTATATCCCACATTCCTCGTAAAATAATGCAAAAAAATAACCACCCATAAATCGGGTGGTGTCGGATACGATTTTATAAGCGCTACACTCGAGCGTTTTAAGTTTTTTGTAAATTAAACTATCTACACAAACTTAAAATTAAAATTCAACACCGATTCTGCCGGTGATGCCTCGATCGTAGGGATGTTTGATTTTTTTGAACTCGGTTACATAATCGCAAAGGTCAATCATCTTTTGTGACGGGTTATGACCTGTCATAATGATTTCCATGCTTGAGGGAGCGTTGGTGATGAACTCAACAACCTCGGATTCGGTGAGCATTTCAGCATTGATTGCGTCAATAATCTCGTCAAATACAACCATGTCGTACTTTTCGGTCAGGGCAAGTGTGACACTGTGGTCAAAAATACCCTTGAAAATTTTTGCCGCCTGAGCCTTTTCCTTTTCGTTCATCTGAAATGTGAACTTGAGGTCGGCGGGGCAGAGCGTGAGAGTCACATTCTCGGTGTGACTGAGAACATGGCGTTCCCCCGAAAATTCCGTTTTTAAAAATTGCACAAACAGCACCTTGAGGTTACTGCCTGCCGCCCTGACGGCAATTCCTACAGCGGCTGTGGTTTTGCCCTTACCGTCGCCAAAATACAAATGTTTCATTGTCTGTCATTCCTTTTCATAAAACTGCACAATTGACAAAATGGAATCCCTTATATACAATAGTATAGAAAAGACATTTTCGTCTGCCTAATTATAACATAAAATCGGCAAACGGGAGTATGTACAAATTAAACAAAATTAATTAAAAATATTTTAAAAACTTCTATACCGCTTATTTTGCCGAAAAGGTTGAAATAATGCGGTATTTCGTTTATAATAATGCTTGTGTGACTGCACAAGATATGCGATGAAGCGGGAGGTTGCGGCATTAAGCCGGTTTTTCCGTGGAGTATGTCCGATTTTAAACCGGGCGATTAAATTGAAACACAGAGCGATTGAGTGGCAATGGGGTTGCTTTGCCATAACTGCGCTCAAACGCTTTCAGAACTTCCCGGTTAACTGAATAGTTAAACGGGTTTTTTAATGCGGGGTGAGGAAACACCCGGCAGAGTTTCAAAAAGTTTTGAAAAGCAACGCCCGCCAACTAACATTTTTAAGGAGGCGACGATAATGGCAGTCAAGGAAAAGATTAGAATAAGATTAAAGGGTTATGATCATCAGCTCGTTGATCAGTCTGCAGAGAGAATCGTGGCAACAGCTAAGCGCACAGGCGCAAGAGTTTCAGGTCCCGTTCCGCTCCCGACTGAGAAGCAGGTTGTAACAATTCTTCGTGCTGTTCATAAGTACAAGGACAGCCGTGAGCAGTTTGAAATCAGAACTCACAAGCGTCTTATCGACATCTTAAGACCGTCAAACAAGACAGTCGAGGCTCTTATGAGCTTAGAGCTCCCTGCCGGCGTTGATATCGAGATTAAGTTATAATCGGATACCAACCTACAAGCAGACAGGGTCATGTTGGGAAACCAACCAATAACCTATAAGGAGGATACAATTTATGCAGAAAGCAATCATCGGTAAGAAAATCGGTATGACACAGATTTTCGATGAAAAGGGAATCATGATTCCCGTAACTGTTGTTGAGGCAGGC
This sequence comes from Ruminococcoides intestinale, assembly GCF_040095935.1. Taxonomy (NCBI): domain Bacteria; kingdom Bacillati; phylum Bacillota; class Clostridia; order Eubacteriales; family Oscillospiraceae; genus Ruminococcoides; species Ruminococcoides intestinale. The sequence continues at coordinate 348,375 of NZ_JBBMFQ010000002.1, forward strand.
CCTTGCGTGGTAACAGCCAAGAAAACAGTTGAAAATGACGGCTACGCTTCGGTACAGCTCGGCTACGGCGATGTTAAACCTCACAAGGTAAACAAGCCAATGAAGGGCTTCTTTGATAAGGCCGGTGTAGCACCAAAGAAAACTCTTAAAGAGTTCCGCTTTACAGACACAGACGCTTACAGCATCGGTGATCTCGTTAAAGCAGACGTATTCACCCCCGGCGACAAGATTGACGTAACAGGCAAGAGCAAAGGTAAGGGTACAGCAGGTGTTATTAAGAGATGGAACTTCCACCGTCTTAAGGAATCACACGGTACAGGTCCTTGCGTACGCCACGGCGGTTCAATCGGTGCCTGCTCATCACCTTCAAGAGTTTGGAAGGGTAAGAGAATGGCAGGTCACCTCGGCGCAGAACAGGTAACGGTTCAGAACCTCACAGTTGTTAAGGTTGACGCAGAAAACAACCTCATCGCTGTTAAGGGTGCTATTCCGGGTCCTAACAAGGGAATCGTTGTAATCAAAGATTCCGTAAAGGCTTAAGGAAGGGGGATTATAAATGCCAAATTTAGCAGTAGTAGATATGGAAGGCAAGAATGTCGGTACAATCGAGCTTGCTGAGTCCGTATTCGGTATCGAACCAAATGCAGCTGTTATGCATCAGATGGTAGTTAACTACCTCGCAGCACAGCGTCAGGGCACACAGTCCGCTCTTACAAGATCAGAGGTTTCAGGCGGCGGTAAAAAGCCGTGGAGACAGAAGGGTACAGGCCGTGCAAGACAGGGTTCAACAAGAGCTCCGCAGTGGACACACGGCGGCGTTGTATTCGCTCCGAAGCCAAGAGATTACAGATTTTCCGTAAACAAGAAGGTAAGAAGACTTGCTATGAAGTCAGCTTTCTCTTCAAAGGTTATGGAGAACGAGCTCATCGTTGTTGATTCAATCAGCATGGACGAGTACAAGACAAAGAAGATTGTTGCAATGCTCAGCACAATCGGAGCTGAAAAGAAGGCTCTCATTGTTCTTCCTGAGGTTGACAGCAAGGTTATTAAATCAGCTAACAACATCCCCGGTGTTAAAACAGCTCAGGTAAACACTCTTAATGTATATGACATTTTGAATGCTGACAAGCTTATCATCGTTAAGGATGCGGTAAGCAAGATTGAGGAGGTATATGCATGATAGCTCATGATATTGTAATCCGCCCTGTTATTACCGAAAAGAGTATGCTCGGCGCAGTTAACAAAATTTATACCTTTGAAGTTGCTAAGTCAGCAAACAAGATTGAAATTGCAAAAGCTTGTGAAGAAGTTTTCGGCGTTAAGGTTGCAAAGGTAAACACAGTAAGCATGAGAGGCAAATTCCGTCGTCAGGGCAGAAACAACGGCGGCTACTCAAAGAGCTGGAAGAAAGCAATCGTAAAACTTACCGAAGACAGCAAGCCTATCGAATTTTTTGAAGGCATGATGTAATACTGACTCAGGTTCAGTATTGAGTCTGAAAAACATTATTCAGGCAGAATGTATGGGAAATGCCATATTCCCGCAAAGCCATCATGAGGAGAGTGAAACCAAATGGCCATTAAAGTATATAAGCCGACCATTAACTCAAGAAGAAATATGTCGGTTACAGATTATTCGGGTCTTTCAAAGGTTGAGCCGGAAAAAAGCTTGCTTGCTCCTTTAAATAAAAAGGCAGGTCGTAACAGCTACGGCAGAATCACCGTTCGTCACAGAGGCGGCGGCAACCGCAAAAAGTACCGTATTATTGACTTCAAGCGTCAGAAATTTGATGTTGAAGGTACAGTTAAAACATTAGAGTACGATCCAAACCGTTCTGCATTCATCGCTCTTGTAGAGTACACAGACGGCGAGAGGGCTTACATTATTGCTCCGGAAGGACTTAAGGTAGGCGACAAGGTAACAGCAGGTGCAAACGCTGATATTAAGCCTGGTAACGCACTTCCGCTTACAGCAATCCCTGTTGGTACATTTATCCACAATGTAGAGCTTTATCCCGGCAGAGGCGCTCAGCTCGCTCGTTCAGCCGGCAACATGGCTCAGCTCATGGCTAAGGAAAACGGTCTTGCACTTTTAAGACTTCCTTCAGGCGAGCTCAGAAACGTTCCTGAAAACTGCATGGCTACAATCGGTCAGGTAGGTAACACCGATCACGAAAATGTTAAGATCGGTAAAGCAGGTCGTAAGAGAAACATGGGTTGGCGTCCTACTGTTCGTGGTTCTGTAATGAACCCTAACGACCATCCGCACGGCGGTGGTGAGGGTAAGTCACCTGTTGGTCGTCCGGGCCCTGTAACCCCATGGGGTAAGCCCGCACTCGGCTACAAGACTCGTAAGAACAACAAGAGCAGCGACAAGCTTATCGTAAGAAGAAGAAACGGTAAGTAAGGCGGAAAGGAGCTAAAACATGAGTAGAAGTACTAAAAAGGGCCCTTATGTTCAGCCTGTACTGCTCAAAAGGGTTATCGAAATGAACGAAGCAGGCGAAAAGAGAATTCTCAAGACTTGGTCAAGAAGTTCAACAATTTTCCCTGAATTCGTTGGTCACACATTTGCCGTTCATGACGGCAGAAAACATGTTCCTGTATATGTAACCGAAGATATGGTTGGTCACAAGCTCGGTGAGTTTGCTCCGACAAGAACATTCAAAGGTCACGCAGGATCAAAGACAAGCAAATAAGCGGAAGGAGAGTATTGCAGATGGAAGCAAAGGCAAATGCAAAATTTGTTCGTATTTCACCCCGCAAGGTTAATGTAGTTCTTGACCTCGTAAGAGGCAAAGACGTTAAGTATGCGGAAGCTGTTCTCAAGCACACTCCCAAGGCCGCTTGCGAGCCGCTTTTAAAGCTGCTCAATTCAGCTATGGCAAATGCTGAGAACAACCATGACATGGATGTATCCAAGCTTTACATTGCTCAGTGCAATGCAACAGCAGGCCCCATCCTTAAAAGAATTCGTCCGAGAGCACAGGGCAGAGCGTTCAGAATCAACAAGAGAACTTCTCACATTTCCCTCGTACTCAAGGAAAGAGAAGACGACTAAGGGGAGGTTAGATTATGGGTCAGAAAGTTAATCCGCACGGTCTCCGTGTCGGCGTTATTAAAGATTGGGATTCCCGTTGGTTTGCAAACAAGAAGGACTTCGGTGCTACACTCGTTGAGGACTATAACCTCCGTAAGACTCTGAAGGCTCAGCTTTACAACTTCGGTATCTCAAAGATTGAAATTGAGCGTGACGGCAAAAAGGTTAAAATCAGCATCCACTGCGCTAAGCCCGGTCTTGTAATCGGTAAGGGCGGTTCTGAGATTGAAAAGCTCAGAGCACAGTGCGAAAAGATGCTCGGCAAGCCCGTTGCAATCAATATCGTAGAAGTTAAGGCTCCTGAGCTTGATGCACAGCTCGTTGCAGAAAGCATCGCTCAGCAGCTTGAAAAGAGAATCTCTTTCCGCCGTGCAATGAAGATGTCAATCGGCAACGCAATGCGTCGTGGCGCTAAGGGTATCAAGATTATGTGTTCGGGCCGTCTCGGCGGTGCTGAAATTGCTCGTTCAGAGCAGTACCACGAAGGTACTATTCCGCTTCAGACACTTCGTGCCGACATCGACTACGGCTTTGCAGAAGCTAACACCACCTACGGTAAAGTAGGCGTTAAGGTTTGGCTTTACAAGGGCGAGGTTCTTAACGAAGTTAAGTCAAGAAAGCCCCGCAGAGAAGGAGGCAGAAAGTAATGTTATTACCTAAGAGAGTAAAATACAGAAGAGTTCACAGAGGTCGTATGACAGGTAAGGCTCTTCGTGGTAACAAGGTTACTTACGGCGATTTCGGTCTTCAGGCTACAGAGCCTGCATGGATCACCTCAAACCAGATTGAGGCTGCCCGTGTCGCTATGACTCGTTACTGCAAAAGATTCGGTAAAGTATGGATCAAAATTTTCCCTGATAAGCCTGTTACAGCAAAGCCTGCTGAAACACGAATGGGTTCAGGTAAAGGTTCACCCGAGTACTGGGTAGCCGTAGTAAAGCCCGGCAGAGTTATGTTTGAACTCGGCGGCGTAGATGAAGCTACTGCAAGAGAGGCTCTTCGCCTTGCTGCAAATAAGCTTCCGATCAAGTGCAAGTTTGTTAAGAAAGAGGAGGGTGAGCAGTAATGAAAGCATCAGAACTCAGAGATATGTCAGTAGAAGAGCTTCAGACAAAGCTCACTGAACTCAAAGAAGAATTATTCAATCTTCGTTTCCAGCTTGCTGTTAATCAGCTCGAAAACTCATCCAGAATCGGTGCTGTTAAAAAGGACATCGCAAGAATTTCAACAGTTCTTCGTCAGATGGAACTTAACGGCGCTGAAGCTTAAGAGAGGAGGACTTAACAGTGAGTGAAAGAAATATGAGAAAAACTGTTGTCGGAAAAGTTGTAAGCGACAAGATGGACAAGACAATTGTCGTTGCAGTTGAAGACAGCGTAAAGCACAAGCTTTACAACAAAATTGTTAAGCGTACAGTTCGTTTCAAGGCACACGACGAAAACAACGAGTGTGGCATTGGCGACCGTGTAAAGATTATGGAGACCCGTCCTCTTTCTAAAGACAAAAGATGGAGACTCGTCGAGATTATTGAGAAAGCTAAATAAGTTTATTTTAGCGGCTTTGAGTAAAGGAGGAATTACACTGTGATTCAGCAGCAAACTATCCTCAAGGTTGCCGACAACACCGGCGCAAAGGAACTTATGTGCATTCGTGTACTCGGCGGTACCAGAAGGAGATATGCCAACATTGGCGATGTAATCGTAGCCTCGGTTAAAAAGGCAGCACCCGGCGGTGTTGTTAAAAAAGGCGACGTTGTAAAGGCTGTAGTTGTTCGTTCTGCAAAGGGCGTCAGAAGAGAAGACGGTACTTATATCCGTTTCGATGAAAATGCAGCTGTTATTATTAAGGAAGATAAGAACCCGAAGGGTACTCGTATCTTCGGACCGGTAGCAAGAGAGCTTCGTGATAAGGATTATATGAAGATTCTTTCTCTCGCTCCCGAAGTACTTTAATTGGAGGTGTCACAATGAGTAAAGTTCATGTTAAAACAGGCGACACCGTTATCGTATTAAGCGGTAAGGACAAGGGCAAGACAGGTCAGGTTATGGCTGTAAGCCCTAAAGAAGGCAAAGTTATCGTAGAAAAGGTAAACATGGTTTCAAAGCATGTTAAGCCCAAGAAGATGGGCGAGCAGGGCGGTATCATTAAGGCTGAGGGTGCTATGTATGCATCTAAGGTTCAGATTGTTTGCCCAAGATGCAAAAAGCCTACAAGAGTTGCTCATAAGTTCTATGAGGACGGCTCTAAGGGCAGAGTTTGCGCTAAATGCGGCGAAGCACTTTAAGGAGGAAATAAGATATGGCAAGACTTAAAGAATATTATTCAAAAGAAGTTGCACCTGCTCTTATGTCAAAGTTCTCCTACAAGAGCACAATGCAGATTCCTAAGCTTGATAAAATCGTTATCAATGTAGGCGCAGGCGAAGCAAAAGATAACTCAAAAGTAATTGATGCTATCTGCACAGACCTTTCTGCTATTACAGGTCAGAAGCCTCTCATCTGTAAGGCAAGAAAGTCAGTTGCTAACTTCAAACTCAGAGAAGGTATGGCAATCGGCTGTAAGGTTACATTAAGAGGCGAGAGAATGTATGAATTCCTCGACAGATTCTTCAATGTAGCACTTCCCCGTGTTCGTGACTTCAGAGGTATCAACCCTGATTCATTTGACGGCCGTGGTAACTACAACATGGGTCTCAAAGAACAGCTCATCTTCCCCGAGATTGACTATGACAAGATCGACAAGGTTCGTGGTATGGACATTTGTTTCGTAACCACTGCAACAACAGACGAAGAAGCTCGCGAGCTCTTAAAGCTTATGGGCGCACCGTTTTCAAAGTAAGGAGGGATTGTTGTGGCTAAAACTTCAATGAAAGTAAAGCAGCAGAGAAAGCAGAAATTCTCTACAAGAGAGTACACAAGATGTAACATCTGTGGTAGACCACACGCCTACCTCCGTAAGTATGGCATTTGTCGTATTTGCTTCCGTGAACTCGCTTACAAGGGCGAAATTCCGGGTGTAAAGAAAGCAAGCTGGTAAGCAAGGGAGGTAAAGCATAATGCAGATTACAGATACAATTGCTGATTTACTTACAAGAATCCGTAACGCAAATTCAGCAAAGCATGATTCTGTTGAAATTCCCGCTTCAAACCTCAAGAAGTCAATTTGTCAGATTCTTGTTGACGAAGGTTATGTAAAGAATTTCACAGTTATTGAAGACGGCAAGCAGGGCGTTATTAAGGTAACACTCAAGTATACAGACGGTAAGACTCCTGTTATCACAGGTCTCCGCCGTGTATCAAAGCCCGGTCTCAGAATTTACAGTAATGCAGAAGATATGCCAAAGGTAATGAAGGGTCTTGGTATCGCTATCATTTCAACCTCAAAGGGTGTTATGACAGATCGTGAGGCAAGAAAGCAGCACATCGGCGGCGAGGTTCTCGCTTACATTTGGTAAGAGGAGGTGCGATAAATGTCTCGAATTGGAAGAAAACCTATAAATATTCCCGCCGGCGTTACAGCTTCAGTTGACAACGGCGTTATCACAGTTAAAGGTCCTAAGGGTACACTTGATTTCAAGTTTAATCCTGCTATGACTGTTGAAATCAAGGGCGATGTAATCGAGGTTACACGTCCTAACGACGCAAAGGAAAACCGTTCACTTCACGGCCTTACAAGAACACTTATCCATAATATGGTTATCGGTGTTACAGAGGGTTATTCAAAGACTCTTGAGGTTAACGGCGTTGGTTACCGTGTTCAGAAGCAGGGTAGCAAGTGCGTTATGAACCTTGGTTATTCACACCAGGTTATCGTTGAGGATACAGAGGACATCAAGATTGAAGTTCCCGATCCTAACAAAATCATCATCTCCGGCATTGATAAGCAAAAGGTTGGTCAGTTTGCTGCCGAAGTAAGAGAAAAGCGTCCTCCGGAGCCATATAAGGGCAAGGGTATTAAGTACGCTGATGAAGTTATCCGCCGCAAGGAAGGCAAGGCCGGTAAGGGCAAATAATTAAGGAGTGAATAATTAATGGTAAGCAGACCAGATACAAAAAAGGCACGCGCAAAACGCCATAAGAGAGTCCGCAGCAAGATCAGCGGTACAGCTTCTTGTCCTCGTCTTTGCGTATTCCGCTCCACAAGCAACATCTATGCTCAGATTATTGACGATGTAGCCGGTGTTACACTTGCTCAGGCTTCAAGCCTTGATAAGGAAATCACAGGCAATGGCGGAAACAAAGAGGCAGCTAAGGCTGTTGGCAAGCTCGTTGCTGAGCGTGCAAAAGAAAAGAATATCGTTGATGTTGTATTCGACAGAGGCGGTAACATATATCACGGCCGTGTTAAGGAATTGGCCGAAGGCGCCCGTGAGGGCGGCCTCAATTTCTAAGGATTGGAGGAATAACTTTGGCTAAAACAGTAGAAGTAACAGGCGAATTAAAAGAAAGAGTAGTTACTATTAACCGTGTTTCTAAAACAGTTAAAGGCGGTCGTATTTTCAAGTTTGCAGCTCTCGTAGTTGTAGGCGACGGTAACGGAACAGTTGGTTTCGGTATCGGTAAAGCAGGCGAAGTACCCGACGCTATCCGCAAGGGTATTGAGGATGCTAAGAAGAACCTCATGAAGGTTTCACTCAGAGGTACAACAATCCCTCACGAAGTAATCGGTGAGTTCGGTGCAGGCAGAGTTCTTATGAAGCCCGCAGCTCCCGGTACCGGTGTTATTGCCGGCGGTCCTGTTCGTGCCGTTGTTGAAGCAGTAGGTATCAAGGACATCAGAACAAAGGCTCTTCGTTCCAACAATCCCTGTAATGTAGTTAGAGCTACTCTTGCAGGTCTTGGCGCATTAAGAAATGCTGAAGAAGTTGCTGCAATCCGCGGTAAATCCGTTAAAGAAATTCTTTAATAGGGAGGTTGTAAATTATGACAATTAAGTTAGTAAAGAGTCTTATCGGCTCTAAGAAGGATCAGATTGCAACCGCCCACGCTCTCGGTCTTAAGAAAATCGGTGATGTTACAACTCAGCCCGATAACGCTCAGACTAAGGGTAAGGTAGCAAAAATCATCCACCTCGTAGAGGTTAGTGAAGCATAAGCAAGGAGGTGCGAACTAATGAAGTTACATGAACTTTCTCCTGTTGAGGGTTCTAAGAAGGACTCAAAGAGAATCGGCAGAGGTCACGGCTCGGGCTGGGGCAAAACTTCCGGTAAAGGTCATAAGGGCCAGAAGGCTCGTTCAGGCGGCAGCATCCGTCCCGGATTTGAGGGCGGTCAGATGCCTTTACAGCGTCGTATCCCTAAAAGAGGTTTCAACAACATTTTTGCAAAAGCTGTAGCAGCAGTAAACCTCAGCACTTTGAACAGAAAGTTTGAAGACGGTGCGACAGTAGATATTGAGGCTCTTGTTAATGCAGGCGTTGTTAAGAACGGCTTTGATGCTGTTAAAATTCTTGGCAACGGTAAGCTTGACAAAAAACTTACAGTAAAGGTTTCTGCTTTTTCCGAATCAGCTAAAGCTGCAATTGAGGCTGCGGGCGGAAAGGCAGAGGTGATCTAAGTGTTTAAAACCATCAAAAATGCTTGGTCACTCCCCGATTTAAGAAAGAAAATTTTATTTACTCTCTTAATCATTGTTGTATTCAGAATCGGCTCGGTTATTCAGGTTCCATTCTTGGACACTGCGGCTCTCAGAAGTGTTATGAATCCGGATGACTGGTCTAACACAATGCTTTCTTATATGAATACACTCTCAGGCGGTGCATTCTCCAACGCAACATTGTTTGCAATGGGTATCACCCCTTATATCAACAGCTCAATCATCATCCAGCTCCTCTGCGTTGCTATTCCTCCTCTGGAGAGATTGGCAAGAGAAGGCGAAGCCGGCAGACGCAAAATCAGTGCTATCACTCGTTATGTAACAGTCGGTCTTGGTATTATTCAGGGTACTGCATATTACTTCTACCTTCTCAACAGCAAGGTAACACTTTACAACAGCGGTTTTGAACTTTGGTTCTCTGCTATCGTAATCATCCTTGTTTTTACCGCAGGTACGGCGGTTATGATGTGGCTCGGTGAACAGATCAACAGCCACGGCATCGGAAACGGTATTTCCATTCTCCTTTTTGCAGGTATCGTTGCTCAGTTCCCACAGATTATCAACACACTCGGTCAGTACTGGAACCTTGCTGTTAACGGCAGCACACAGTTCTTCTTCCTCGTACCTCTCTGGGTAGTTCTCTTTGTTGCTGTTGTATGGATTATCACATTCATGCAGGACAGCGAAAGAAGAATCCCGATTCAGTATGCTAAGCGTGTTGTGGGCAGAAAGATGTACGGCGGTCAGTCAAGCCACCTTCCTATCAAGGTTGCTCTCGGCGGCGTTCTTCCAATCATCTTTGCAAGCTCAATTCTTTCAATTCCAAGTACAATCAACCTCTTCCTCAAGATTCCTGCAGGAGAAGGTTTCTGGGGTGCATTCTTTGCAGCATTCAGCACCACAGGCTGGCTGTACATGGTACTTTATTTCTTGTTCATTATAATGTTCGCTTATTTCTATACATCAATTCAGTACAACCCTGTTGAAATGGCTAACAATCTTAAAGCTAATAACGGCACAGTTCCCGGTATTCGCCCGGGTGCTCCGACAGCTGATTATATCAGAAAGATTTTGTCAAGAATCACTTTAATCGGTGCAATGTTCCTTGCTGTTATCGCTATGATTCCGCTTATCTACGGCGCTGCTTCCGGAATGGGACAGATGTCAATCGGTGGTACATCAATCATCATCGTAGTTGGTGTTGCTCTTGAAACTGTTAAACAGCTCGAGTCACAAATGATGATGCGTCATTACAAAGGTTTTCTTGACTAATTGAGAAAAAAGGAGTATAATAGATGAACATTATCATGTTAGGTGCTCCGGGTGCAGGTAAAGGCACACAGGCTGCTGTACTTTGTGAACACTTTGGTATTCCCACAATTTCAACCGGAAACATGATCCGTGAAGCGCTGAAAAACGGCACTGAGATGGGCTTGAAGGCTAAATCCTTTATGGATGAAGGCAAGCTTGTTCCCGACGAAGTAGTAATTGGTATTGTAAAGGAAAGACTTTCTGCCGATGACTGCAAGAAGGGTTTCATTCTTGACGGTTTTCCAAGAACTATTCCTCAGGCTGAGGCTCTGGATAATATGGGTGTTGAGATTCAGCATGTCATCAACATCGACATTTCTGATGAAAAAATCATCAACCGTATGTCCGGACGCCGTGTTTGCGAAAATTGTGGCAGACCTTTCCACATTGTGACTTTAAAGCCCAAAAAGGAAGGTGTTTGTGACGATTGCGGCGGCACCCTTGTTCAGCGCAAGGACGACCACCCCGATACCGTGCTTGCTCGTCTCGAAACATATCACAAAGAGACCGAGCCCCTCGTTTCTTACTATGAGAAGCAGGGTAAGCTTGTTACTGTAAAAGGACAGGACGATGTAGAAGCTACTACAAAGGCTATCCTTGAAGGTATTGAGGCTTAATTCATGGTTGTAGTTAAGACAGCACGGGAACTTTCAAAAATGAAAGATGCCTGCAGAATTTCTGCCGAGGCATTGCGTGTTGCGGGAGAGGCTGTAAAGCCCGGCGTTACTACTTATGAAATAGATAACATTGTCCGCTCATACATCGAGAAACAGGGAGCAGTTCCCTCGTTTCTCGGTTACGGCGGCTTTCCTGCGAGTGCGTGCATTTCCGTTAACAATGTGGTTATCCATGGCATACCCAGTAAAGAACTCGTTTTAAAAGAGGGCGACATAGTAAGCGTGGATGTTGGCGCTTTCTACGGGGGATTTCACGGCGACAACGCCTTTACATTCCCCTGCGGCAAAATCAGTGCAGACGCACAGGCTTTGCTTGACGCCACAAAAGAGAGTCTGTATGAGGGAATTAAACAGGCTCTTGCCTTCAACCGTGTCGGTGACATAGGCAACGCTGTTCAGAAGTATGTCGAAGCTCGCAGTTACTCGGTGGTACGAGATTTTGTCGGCCACGGCGTAGGTGCGAAACTGCACGAAGACCCAAGCGTACCCAATTACGGCACTGCTCACAGAGGAGTGCGGCTTATTCCGGGTATGACTATTGCCATTGAACCCATGGTGAACCAGGGCAGGTGCAATGTGCGTGTTCTTGATGACAAATGGACTACCGTCACTGCTGACGGAAAGCTTTCAGCTCATTTTGAACATACTGTTGCAATAACTCCTGACGGACCTAAAATTATGACTTTGTGCGATTAAAGGTGATTTTATGAACACAGTAAAAGGCAGTATCGTAAAGGCTGTGGCAGGAAGGGAAAAGAACGGCTTTTTTGTTGTTCTCGACTGCGATTCCGTTTTTGCTTACATTGCAGACGGAAAGCGAAGAAAGGTTGAGAAGCCTAAAAAGAAAAAGCTTATTCATATTTCTCCTACAGGAACCGTGATAGAGGGTTCAATCAAGACCAATCCGCAGATAAGAAAAATTTTGAACAATTTTAGAAAGAGCGAGGGTTGACAATATGTCAAAACAGGATGTAATCGAAATTGAAGGTATTGTTAAGGAAGCTTTACCGAACGCACAGTTTAAGGTAGAGTTGCCGAACGGTCACGTGATATTAGCTGTTATTTCAGGCAAACTGAGAATGAACTTCATTCGCATATTGCCGGGCGATAAGGTAAAGGTGGAAATGTCCCCCTATGACCTGACAAGAGGCAGAATTACCTGGAGAACGAAATAATTCGGGTAAAAACACGACTTTTTAGAAAGGAATGATTATACATGAAAGTCAGACCTTCAGTAAAGAAAATGTGCGACAAGTGCAAAGTAATCAAAAGAAAAGGTAAGATTTTAGTTATTTGCGAAAACCCCAAGCACAAGCAGCGCCAGGGTTAATTTACCTAACGAAAACAAAACTATATTTTAGAATTTATATGGAGGTGCAACTATATGGCTCGTATAGCAGGTGTTGACTTACCGAGAGATAAAAGAGTTGAGATTGGTTTGACCTATATCTACGGTATCGGCCGTAAGACTGCAGACGACATTATTGCTGCAACAGGTGTTAATCCGGACACTCGTGTCAGAGATTTGACAGAAGAAGATATTGCAAAGCTCAGAGAATACATCGAGCATCACTGCCGCGTTGAAGGTGACCTTCGCCGTGACATCGCTTATGATATTAAAAGACTTATTGATATTGGTTGTTACCGTGGCGTTCGCCACAGAAAAGGACTTCCTGTAAGAGGTCAGCGTTCAAAGACTAACGCTCGTACTCGTAAGGGTCCCCGTAAAACCATGGCTAATAAGAAGAAGTAAGGAGGGCAAAGGACTATGGCAGCACCAAAGGGTGGTAAGAAGGTTATCCGCCGTCGCCGTGAACGCAAGCACATTGAAAAAGGCGCAGCGCATATCCAGTCTACATTTAACAACACAATTGTTACTATTTCCGATACACAGGGCAACGCTGTTTCGTGGGCAAGCGCAGGCGAGCTCGGTTTCAGAGGTTCAAAGAAGTCAACTCCGTTTGCCGCTCAGTCAGCAGCCGAGACAGCTGCAAAGGCAGCAATGGAACACGGCATGAAGTATGTTGAAGTATATGTAAAGGGTCCCGGTCAGGGTCGTGAAGCTGCAATCCGTGCATTGCAGACTGCAGGTCTTGAGGTAACAATGATTAAGGATGTTACTCCAATCCCGCACAACGGATGCCGTCCTCCAAAGAGAAGACGTGTATAGTATTTTAAAAGGAGGAAAATTCTACTATGGCTAAAAATATGCAGCCTATCGCTAAGCGTTGCAGAGCTCTTGGCATTTCACCCGCAGTTATGGGTTATTCCAAGAAGACTTCCAACAGAAATCCCGGCGGTAAGATGAGAAGAAAAAAGAGCGAATACAGCATGCAGCTCACTGAGAAGCAGAAGGTAAAATTTATCTACGGCATCATGGAGAAGCAGTTCAGAGCTTACTACGAAAAAGCTGAAAAAGCTGAGGGTAAGACAGGTGCTGTATTGCTTACACTTATTGAAAGAAGACTTGACAATGTTATCTTCAGACTCGGTCTTGCAGCTACAAGAAGAGAAGCAAGACAGCTTGTTAGTCACAGCCACTTTACCGTAAACGGTAAGAAGGTAAACATTCCTTCATACCTTGTTAAGGTTGGCGATGTAATCGAAGTTAAGGAGAAGAGCCGTTCAACTGCAAGATTCAAGGCAATCGCAGAGGGCGAAACATCTTCAATTGTAACACCAAAGTGGCTTGAGAAGAACGAAAACCTTCTCGGTGGCAAGGTTGTTGCAGCTCCCCAGAGAGAAGACATCGACTTTCCTGTTGAAGAACACCTCATCGTTGAGTTGTACTCCAAGTAATCTTATATTTCACAGGCAGATTACACACAGATGGGCTGCTTTTGCAGTCGCATAATGTTTAGGAGGATTCGCGAATGATAGAAATTGAAAAGCCAAGAATTGAAACCGAGGAATTAACCGAGGATGGAAAGTACGGCAAGTTTGTTGTTGAACCGCTCGAGCGTGGTTTCGGCAACACACTCGGCAACAGTTTGCGCCGTGTGCTGCTTTCCTCTCTTGAAGGCTGTGCTGTTACATCAATCAAGATTGACGGCGTTCTTCACGAATTTTCAACTATTCCCGGCGTAAAGGAAGACGTTACGGAAATTGTTCTTAATATGAAAAGTCTTGTTGCAAAGCTCCATGAAACAAGTCCCAAGGTTATAGAAATTGCAGCCGAGGGTCCCTGTGAGGTAAAGGCTGCCGACATCAAATGTGATGATGAGGTTGAAATTCTCAACCCTGAACTCCATATTGCTACACTCGGTGAGGGTGCTAAGCTCAATATGGAAATCACAGTTGACAAGGGCAGAGGATATATTCCTTCAGAGCGCAACAAGCAGTTAAGCGGCAACAATGTTATTGGCGTTTTGCCGATTGATTCGATTTATACTCCCGTGTTAAAGGTAAACTATACAGTTGATAACACTCGTGTAGGTCAGATTACTGACTATGACAAGCTCACTTTGGATGTTTGGACAAACGGAGTTATCAATGCTCAGGAGGCTGTTTCTCTTGCAGCAAAGGTTCTTACCGAACACCTTAACCTTTTTGTTAACCTTTCCGACAAAGCTTCAAGTGCTGAAGTTATGGTTGAGAAGGATGACAAGGGTAAGGAAAAGATTCTTGAAATGACAATTGAAGATCTTGATCTTTCAGTTCGTTCTTTCAACTGCCTCAAGCGTGCAGGCATTAACACGGTAGAGGATTTGATCAACAAGTCCGAAGAGGATATGATGAAAGTGCGTAACCTCGGTAGAAAATCTCTCGAGGAAGTTGTACAGAAGCTCAATTCTCTCGGTTTTAGTCTTCAGAAGGAAGACGAATAACTTCCCAAAGTCTTTGACAGGCTATTCTGTCAAATTCTTACCAACAAACTCAACGGTAAAGGAGTGAAAGAAATGCCAGGTACAAGAAAATTAGGAAGAACTACTGCACAGAGAACTGCAATGCTTCGTGCTATGGTTACTTTCCTTTTGGAAAACGGCAAAATTGAAACAACTCTTACTCGTGCCAAGGAAGTTCAGGCTATGGCAGAGAAGATGATTACTACAGCTAAAGAAGATACTCTTCACAACAGACGCCTTGTTTTGGCTTTTGTTACTAAGGAAGATGTTACAAGCAAGCTCTTTAAGGAAATTGCTCCAAAATACAGCGATAGAAACGGTGGCTATACAAGAGTTACTAAAATCGGTCCCCGTCGTGGTGACGCCGCTGAAATGGCAATTATCGAGCTCGTTTAATTCTTTTTAAGTTAATACAAGTTCAATTTGACTCCCGACTTTTTAGTCGGGAGTTTTTGCGTTTGTTTCAAAATGTAGGCTCTTTTACTACCCCGACTTTTATTATAGAGCCCAAAAAGTTCATCAGCAGGCGAACACGGTACGGTGCTGTATTGAAATTGTATGAACAACTACAATAATACGCTCGGGCATAAATGCTTTTTATTTGTCAAACTGTATTCACGAACAGGAAACGGGGGTGCGCCGTGCTTTTGTACAAACAAGTCAGGCTGTGAAGAACGAAGTCTTAAACTTCATTTCTTCACAGCCTCATTTTACGATTTTAAAAGCAATTCAATTTTTAGTTGGCAACCTAATCTTTATAAGATGAGCTGAGCTTAAAACCGCTCGCAGGCTTACCCTTTTTGTCGATAAGGTTCTTACTGTCGCTTGCTCTGCAGGCTACTTCCCAGTGATAACTTGGTGATGTTGAGCCGCCGCCTTTAACTTCATATACTACGGTCATAAACGTACCGCCGTTCGTGTAGTCATAACCGTCACCGATGTTGACGCCGCTTAAAGAAATCTCTCCGGCAATCTTTATGTTGAGCATAGCTCCGTTTTTGGCGGGTTCAGACATTTTTGCACTTTTGCAGGTAAGCTTTGATGAATCATATTTGATCCTTGCCTGATAGTTTTCGAGAACTGCCGGTGTTGTCAGATTGTATGTGCATACAATTGTGTCACCGACATTGAATGTTTTGCCGCCGATTTTAAGCGACTTGCTGTTGTTATCAGATTTTGATGAATCCGACTTTGAAGATGAACTGTTATTATTTTTGTTGCTGTTGTTATTTTTATTGCTGTTGTTATTATTCTTATTACTGTTGTTATTAGTTTTGCCTGAGTCTGTTTTTGAAGAACTGTTGTTAATAGTTTTGCTCGTTTCACTTTTTTCAATAACGGAACTCTGCTGACTGTTTGAATTTTTGCCTGAAGAACTGCCGCCTGAGTTTTCGGAGTTATTGCCTGAATCGCCTGACTTGCTGTTGCCGCCGGCGTTGTTGTTTACAGGCACAGCTTTTGTTTCTTTAACATATTCAGTGTTGCCCTGAGCGTCTGTTACAACCTCGGTGTATGTTTCAATTTTTGTTTCAATCTGAGTATCTATGCGTGTTTCGTGAACAATCTCTGTTGCTTTCTGTTCATCCGAATTTTCTCCGCAACCACTCATAACGCTTGCAGCCATAGTTGAAAAAGCCACAAGTGATGCAAGTGCCGCAATAAGACAATAGTTTTTCTTTTTGCCGTAGTTACGCATTATGCCACTTCCTTAATGTGATTTAAAAATTCTGTAAGTGTTACCGTATCTTTACCATAATATTATATCAAATTAATCAACGAAAATAAAGAAATTTCGCAAAATTGTACCGTTATATATTGAAAAATTACTTGTATTAATTTTATGCAAATGGTACAATAATTTTGACGTATGTGATTAACAAGTGAACTTTTTGTGAACATATCTAAAAGTTCCTTATTGATATAATTTTTTAGGAGTGATTATAGTGAGGACAACAAAAAAGCGATTTCAATTGTACTTGCTGGTTTGATGACCGTTGGCGGTATGTCGGTATTTTCTGTTTCTGCCGCTCAAACATCAACACCGACTCTTTCATTTAAAACTCAGAATGCACTTTATGCACACGCAGTAAGCGGTTCTGACGATTCTGACGCATGGGTTGCATGGCAATGTAAACACAACGAGGATATGGAGGAATTGAATACTAATAGGAAGTATTTCTTCCTTCCAAGCAGTGTTTCGTCAACAAGCGTTGAGCTTTATAACGCATATTCAAAAAGCGTTACGGTTAATAATGTAACTATACCGTCAGGCGAGTCGAGAGAGGTTTCGTACACAATTGATAAGGCAGGCAATGTTACTGCCGACGGAAAAACCTATTCCCTCACATTCTTAAAGTCCTCTGCCGAGTCTGCAATCTATGTAAACAACAGCAACGCTGACGGCAACGGTAAGGAACTTATCTCTTATCTTAACGAGGATAAGAGCAACTATTCCTCTGCAACAGGCGCTATTGTTGACAGGAACGGCAAGATTGACAATACTTCAATCAAGAAAATCAAGGGCAGAGGCAACTCAACATGGGGCAAGGCTAAGAAGCCTTACAACATCACATATTCCGATAAGGTTTCAATCGGCGGTATGTCAAAGGGCAAAAAGTTCTCTCTTCTTGCAAACTATCAGGATGATTCACTCACAAGAAACCGTTTTCTTTATGACCTTGCAGATGCAGTAGGAACTCCATATGCTTCGGATTCAAGATATGTTGATTTCTACTCAGACGGTTATTACTGGGGTTCATATCAGATGACCGAAAAAATTGAGGTGGGTAAGAGTGCCCTTGTCAACGACATTGACGATACTGCATACCTTGACGCTGACGGCAATGTAAACAAGGATTTCCCGTTCCTTTGTGAAGTTGATTCCGGTGCTGTAGACGGTGAAGATTACTATGTAAAATGTGATGACGGTATCAAGGTTACAATTAAAGCTCCTGAGCTTTCGGAAGGCGACAAGGGCTATAATGAAGTTAAGAACTATGTCCGTGAAAAGTATAATGCTTTTTACAGAGCCGCTAAAAAAGCAGACTCCGACCTTTCACAGTATGCTGATGTTGATTCATGTGCAAAGCTGTGGCTTATAAATGAACTCGGTAAAAACTGGGATTCAGGTGTTTCAAGCGTTTACTTTGTTTATAAGCAGGATTCCGACGGTAACTATAAGTTCTTCGGCTCACCTGTATGGGACTACGATAATGCGCTCGGTAATGCTGCAGGCAGTGCTTGGGATCTTCAGAACTTCGGCGTTAAGGATTACACACAGTATTCAGGCTGGTGGTGCAGATTCAAGGACAGACAAAAACGCTCCCAGAGCAGCACCAACATTATTAACAACATTTCAAGAAACACTCAGGTTAATAAGGCTGCCGTAAATATCTGGTTTGAGCAGTTTGTTCCTGCAATCAACTATTTTGCAGGCAAGACCACATCTTACAAGGGCTCTGACGAATTCTATACAAAAACACAGTATTTTGACCTTCTCAAGGACAGCGGTGCGATGAATTACAAAAGCGGCTGGCATATAAGAACGAGCAGTTGGATTTGTGACCACACATCAATGAACAAGGCTGACTTTGATATGACAACAGGTACATATACCGTAAGTAACACTAAGACAAGCTACAATCAGGGCAGTTTTACGGATATGTATAACTATGCGGCTGATTGGATGACAAGCCGTGCGGCATGGATCAGCAGTAAGTGGTTTAGCGAGTACACTCCTTCCGCTAAAATCGGCGATGTTGACGGTGACGGCGAAGTTACTGTAATGGACGCAACTCTTGTTCAGAAGTACATTGTAAGTCTTGAAACACTCACAGACAGTCAGCTCAATGTTGCCGATGTAAACGGTGACGGTGAAATCAGCGTTCTTGACGCAACACAAATTCAGAAGATTGTCGTAAATCATGTATAATTCAAGCACAGAATCGGGCAGGAAACTGCCCGATTTTTTGTTATTGTTTTGAAAATTTTTGTACAAGCCACAGAATGTAAAATTTTACAGATCAAAGATTGAAATTGTGTTGTGAATAATATATAATGAGTGTAATCAAAATTTTTACACAGATTTATACATATGCACAATAACAGGATATAAGCATTTTAAAAGGACGGAGAAATCATGAGAAAAACTAAGATAGTTTGTACCATCGGACCTGCCTGCGATTCAAAAGAAATGATGCGTAAAATGATTGACGCAGGTATGAATGTTGCCAGAATCAATATGTCACACGGCGTTTATGACCGACTTGAGGTTACAATCAAAAATCTTAAAGAGGCAATTGCAGAGAGTGGTCAAAATGTTGCAATTCTGCTCGATACAAAGGGTCCTGAGGTCAGAGTCGGCACATTCAAGGACGGTTCTGTTGAACTTGTCGAGGGTGCAGAGTTCAGTCTTTTTAAAAACAAAGAAGAGGGCGACGAAACAGGTGTAAGCCTTTCGTTTCCTAAGCTTGTTGATATTTTTGAATCCGAAGGTCAAAAGGCAATCGGCAGAGAGCTTTTGCTTGATGACGGTATTATCTCGCTTGTCGTTAAGTCGGTAAATCCCGAGTCAATCGTTTGTACCGTAAACAAGGGCGGTGTGCTTAAAAACCGCAAGAGTATCAACATTCCGGGCTACTTTATCAATATGCCGTATGTAAGCGCTCAGGATAGAAAGGACATTGAGTTCGGTCTTAACCACGGTGCAACAGTTGTTGCTGCATCATTTGTCCGCAATCACGATGATGTTAGAACTCTTCGTGACTTTATTGACAGCCTCGGCTATGAGTATGTTGAAATTATCGCAAAGATTGAAAATCAGAGCGGTGTTGACGATATGGACGCAATCATTGATTACGCAGACGGTATTATGGTTGCCCGAGGAGATATGGGTGTTGAAATTCCGTTTATCAAGCTGCCTGAAATTCAGAAAACAATCATCAGAAAGGTTGTTTCAAGAGGTAAGTATGTAATCACTGCAACCCAGATGCTTGAGAGTATGACAACGGCTCCCCGTCCTACAAGAGCCGAAATCAGCGATGTTGCCAATGCAGTTTATGACGGCACAAGCGCAGTAATGCTTTCGGCAGAATCCGCCGCAGGTAAGTACCCGATTGAAAGCGTAAAGGCACTTGACGCAATTTGTTCGGAGGCTGAGGAAAACGGTGAATTTACCGCACTTCATGAGTATGTGGAAGAACACGGAATGAAGGACACTAACCCAATCAGATCAAGTATCTGTAAAGCTGCAAAGAATATTGCACAGGCAGTAGGCGCAAAGGCTATTATTGTTGAAAGTGCAACAGGTCGAGTTGCAAGAGCGATGGTTCATTACAGACCTGACTGTCCCGTTATTGCAGTTGCAACATCACAGCTTGTGTGCAGAAAGCTCTGTCTTAACTGGGGTGTTATGGCTGTCATGGGCGAAGAAAAACGCACATCTGATTCAATTACGAAACAGGCTATGGAAAAGGCACTCAGCACAGGCGTTGTCAAAAAAGGTGACACGGTTGTTGTGCTTTCATCAAACAAAACCTGCCCGACTTCAAGCACAGATTCACTTAATGTAAGGATTCTTTAATATGAAAAATATAGTTTTAATCGGAATGCCTGGATCGGGCAAAAGCACAGTCGGTGTGTTGCTTGCCAAGGCGCTGGGTTATTCCTTTGTTGATGTAGATTTGATAATCTGCAAAGAGGCAGGAAAGCCGTTGCAGGAGATTCTTGATAATGAAGGCCTTGACTTTTTCCTCCACCTTGAGGGAAAAATCGGTGCAGAGCTTGACTACGACAAGACCGTTATCGCAACAGGCGGTTCAATGGTTCTCAGTGAAAATGCCATGGAAAACCTCAGAAAAAACGGCAAGGTAGTTTTCATTGATGTTGACCTTGATGAAATCAAGCGCAGAGTTACAAATATCAAAACAAGAGGCATTGCATTCGGTAAGGGTGAAACTCTTGATGATGTGTACAGAGTGCGTTATCCGCTCTATAAAAAGTATGCCGATATCACGGTGTCAATGGAGCTGAGCAGTATCGAAACCACGGTTGATGCAATTGTTGAAAAGCTGAAGCTTGAAAAACAGAATTAAAGAAAAAGTAAAAGCGTCCGTTATTCGGGCGCTTTTGTTGTTAAATATGAAAATTTTTATGAATAAAAATATGCAGGGATTCATTGAACGCCACATTCGGAAAATCGGTGTGCTAAACCGACATTTTGTCCCGAATGGCGGTGAGAATTTTCTTTTCCCGCCGACTGATTTGAACCTGCGTCATGGAAAGAATTTTGGCGGTTTGAGTTTGTGTTTTGCTCCGATAGTACCGCAGTTGAATTATTTTTCGGTCGGTGTCGCATAGGGATTTTACTGCCTGTTCAAGCGACAATCGTTCCGAGATTTCGTCTTGAATATCATCTGTAGGAACATCAAGCTGTGGGTTGCCCTCGCTGTCATATTCGGCAGTCAGGGAAAGAGGAACTCTTGTGCTGTTGAGTGCGTCAATGATTTTTTCCTCGCTTGTATCAAGCCTTTCGGCAAGCTCGCTCACGGTGAGTTCTCTGCCGTTTTTCAGCTTGCTTTCATTGTTAAGTCTTGATATTGCAAGTGAAAGCTCCTTTAATGTGCGGCTTACCCTGATTGCACCGCCGTCACGGAAAAGTCGCTTAATTTCGCCCATAATTACAGGAAAGGCATAGGTTGAAAACTGCAGGTTACGGCTTTCGTCAAAGTTATTAATCGCCTTTGCGAGTCCGAGACAACCAGATGCAAAAAGTTCTTCGTACTCTATTCCTTTGCCTGAAAATCGTTTGCAACAGGCATGGACAAGTCCCATATTTTTGTCGGCAAGTTTATTTTTATCGGTCATTTTCCGAACCTATATTTTTTTCAAGAGTTACGGTTGTTCCGCTGTCGGGCTTTGAACGGACACGCACCTTGTCGCAAAAGCTCTGCATAACTGCAAAGCCGAGTCCTGCCCTGTCCTCCTCGGGAGCGGTTGTAAACAACGGTTCCATTGCCTTTTTAATATCGGAAATTCCGCAGCCTTTGTCACGGATTGTGATTATCACCTTGTTTTCAGAGGTAATTTTTCCGTTTATGTAAATTTTTCCGCTTTGGTGGCGGTAGCCGTGAACAATGCAGTTTGTCACAGCCTCGGACACAGCGGTTTTTAGGTCGCTGAGTTCGTTCACGGTAGGATCAAGGCTCATTACAAATGCCGACACAACGCACCGTGCAAAAGCGTCATTACAGCTTTTTGACGGCACGCAAAGTTTCATTTCATTTACTGTTTTCATCTCAACACCCCCAAACTTTCAAGTCCCGACATTGAAAAAAGCCTGTACAATCTGTCGGGAATATTAATCACACGCAATGCTCCGCCGACAAGCTTCATCTGGCGGTATCGCCCCATTACAAGACCTATGCCCGATGAGTCCATAAACGATACTTTTGAAAAATCAAGGCACAAAAGTTTCGGTTTGTTTGTCTGAACGGCGGCGTCAATTTTTGTGCGTATTCCTGCCGCCGAATCGTGGTCAATTTCGCCGTCAATGTATGCCGTGAGAATATTATTTTTAAATTCCGTTTTCAGCAATTTTATCAGTCCTTCTAAAAAATAAGAGCTCCGCACCTGTTATCTTAATGATAATAAGTGCGGAGCAAAAAATTTGTTTTATTCTGTTGTAACGAAAAATTTACTTTTCGGCTGATTCGTTTTCAGCCTTAACTTTATTGATAATATACGGACGGATTTCGCCTGCAAGGTAGAGCGAACCGCAGATTACAACTGCACAATCGGTCTTTTCAGCCTGTTCAAAAGCCATATCAAATGCGTGTTCGGCACTTTCAAAGGTTACCGTATCGTCAACAAATCTTGCATACTGTTGCATAAGCTTTGCAGGGTGCATTGCCCTTGGATTGTGAACGGGGACTGTGTAAACTCTGTCAAAAACTCCGTCAAGCAGTTTTACCGAAGTGCTGACATCCTTGTCGGCAAGCATACCCGTGATTGCAATTATATACTTATTCGGAAGGAATTTTTGGATTGCCGATTTAAGCGCCTCAATTCCGTTAGGATTGTGAGCACCGTCAAGCAGAACAATCGGCTTTTCACTCAACAGCTCAAGTCTTGCGGGGTTGACAGCCTTTGCAAAACCGTTTGCAATCTGCTCATCTGTTATTGAAATCAGAGAATTGCAACGGAGCATATCAAGTGCCGCAAGTGCGGTTTTTGCATTTTCAAGCTGATGATCACCCGAAAGCGGAAGGTCAATTTCAACACCGTTAAACATAAAGCGACTGCCCTTTAAGGTGGTTTCGATGACATCAATATTAACGCTCTCGCTCGTTGCAAGCGGAATTTTCTTTTCTCTTGCAGTTGATTCAATAACCTTCATTGCACGGATATCCTGCTTTGAAGTAACCGCCATTGAGTCGGGCTTGAAGATTCCACATTTTTGCTGTGCAATTTTTTCAATTGTTTCACCGAGAATTGCCGTGTGGTCAAGTCCGATTGTGGTGATAACGGCACAAAGCGGTGATTTTATAGTATTGGTGCAGTCGAGCAGACCGCCCATTCCTGTTTCAAGAACAACAATGTCACAATCTGCATTTGCGTGTATATAAAATTGAAGAGCGTTGACATACTCAAATTCTGTGATGATTGTGCCCTCTTCACGCAGTTGCTCGATAATAGGGAAAGTTTTTTCAACCGCATCCGTGAGAACGGACTCGCTCACCATACAATTGTTTATTTGTATCCTCTCACGAAAATCCGTGATATACGGTGAAATGAACAAGCCTGTTTTGTAGCCTGCCGCAACAAGTGCGGATGAAAGCATAGCACAAACCGAGCCTTTGCCGTTCGTACCTGCAATGTGTATAAATTTCAGCCTGTCCTGCGGATTTCCGAGCCTGTCAAGTAAAATTCTCATTCGGCCAAGTCCCGGACGAGAACCGAATGTCAAAAGTGAATGAATTTTTTCAACAGCATTTTCGTATGTCATTTACAACAGCTCCCTGTAAATCTCATTTTTCTTAAAGCCTGTTATACTTGCCGCCTCTTTTGCCGCCTCGGTGGGCTTTGCACCGTTTTCAATCAGCTTGCGGGCGGTTTCAACCGCAAATTCAAGGGTGTATTCTTCGGATTTTTCCTCTTGCTTTTTGCCCTCAAGCACAAGCACAAATTCGCCCTTCAGACTGCCGTCTGCATAATTTTCCGCAGCATATTTTGTTGTGGTGCGGATTACTTCTTCGTGAACTTTGGTGAGTTCACGAACAATCGAAAGCTTTCTGTCACCGAAAAAGTTGTACAAATCTCGGAGAGTTTGCGGAAGCTTGTGTGGTGCTTCATAGAAAATCATTGTTCTGTGTTCGTTTTTCAGACTGTCAAGATGCTCGTTGCGGCTCTTTTTGTTCACGCTCAAAAAGCCTTCAAATGTGAATCTGCCTGTTTCAAGTCCCGAAACCGCAAGTGCGGAAATCACGGCACTCGGCCCGGGAATCACCACGGTTTTTATTCCACGCTCCTCGCAGAGCTTTATCAAATCTTCACCCGGATCGGAAATGCACGGCATTCCGGCGTCCGTTACAATTGCACAATTTTCGCCCTGTTCAATTCTGTTGCAGATGATTTCGCCACGCTCACGCTTGTTGTGTTCAAAATAGCTCACCATAGGCTTTTTTATGCCGAAATGATTCAAGAGCTTAAGCGTTACCCTTGTGTCCTCTGCCGCAATGAAATCAACCGATTCGAGGGTTTCTGCGGCTCTCGGTGAAAAATCTCCGAGGTTGCCGATCGGCGTTCCCGTTACATATAAAATTCCGCTCAATTTATATAGTCCTCCTTGTAACTGCCGTAGATGTTCAGCATTTCTTCGGAAAAGTTTCCGCTTTCGTCCTCAATAAACAGGGTTGGCATAACCTCAAGAAATCCCCTTTTGCCGCCCCTTCTGCCTTCAAGCAAAAAGAGCTTCGGGGCTTTTGATTTTCGCTGTTGAACAAGCCTTAATTTTTTCGGCTCAACCGAATATTTACGCATTGCCTCCATTGCATCGGCAAGCCTTTCGGGGCGTTGACAAATGCAGAGCCGTCCTCCAAACTGCAAAAGCGACGAACCGCAACGGCACACATCGTCAAGCGTACATTCGGATTCGTGCCTTGCAACAAGCTTTGCGTTCTCGGGATTTGTAATTCCGCCTCCGCTGATTTTGTAGGGCGGATTGCAGGCAACAAGGTCAAACGAGCCGAGCGGTAATGCACCGTCAAGCTTTTTTAAGTCCGAGTTTACAATTCTGATTTTGTCCTGAAGATTGTTGTATTCAAGACTTTGTGAAAACAGCTTGCAGGCATTCTCCTGTATTTCTACCGCCGTGATATCAAGGCGGTTGTTGTTTTTGTACCACAAAAGCGGAATAGTTCCGCAACCCGTGCCGATGTCAACACATTTTTTTGCACCGATTTGCTTTGAAAAATCGGCAAGTAAAATTGTGTCCGTTGAAAAACGGTAGCTGTCTGACACATATATTTTAATACCGCTGCCAAGCGGTTCAAGGTGTTTATTATTCATCGGTATTCCCCTGAAAACAGTAATTAAAAAGCGGCAAGGAAATCCCTGCCGCCTGTCTTTGTGGATTAACCCTTAATCAGCCTTCCTGTGGAGCGCCGACGGGGCAAACTTCAGCACATGAACCGCAATCAACACAAGCGTCTGCATTGATTTCATACTTGCCGTCGCCTTCTGAAATAGCGTCGCAAGGGCAGTTGTCTGAACAAGCACCACACATGATGCAATCGTCACTGATAGTATATGCCATAGGGAAATACCTCCTTCATGAATTTCACCTTTATTGTAACATAAATTTTGAAAAAAGCAACCTTTTGGAAAGAATTTTATATTTTAAACTGAAAACAGTTCTTTTTTACTGCAACTTGACGAACGCTGTACGCATTACAAAAAATTATTCAAGTCCCTTGAATTTTTCCATTTCCTTTTTGTCAAGCTTGATGTAGCCGTCCTTAACAAGCTTGCATTGCTTGACTGTGAATGATTTCGGAGCGGCATCTTCGGGAGTGTTGTTTAACTTAACCTTTAAAGTTCCTGCAATCAGGTTGTTTTCAACAACAAGACCTCTGCCTTCGGGAGTATTTACAATTGCTCCTACCTTTGGGGTGTGTTTAAGAAGGTCTGTGTATGCCTCCTGTTCATATTTAAGACAGCACATAAGTCTGCCGCAGGTTCCCGAAATTTTAACGGGAGAGAGTGACAGGCCCTGCTCCTTTGCCATTTTGATTGAAACGGGCTGGAACTCGCCCATAAAGCTTGCACAGCAGAATGGTTTACCGCAGATGCCGAGTCCCCCGAGCATTTTTGCCTCATCACGCACGCCTATCTGGCGAAGTTCAATTCTTGTTCTGAATACACTTGCAAGGTCTTTTACAAGAGCACGGAAGTCAACTCGTCCGTCAGCCGTAAAGTAGAAAAGAATTTTGCTGTTGTCAAATGTGTATTCAACATTTACAAGCTTCATTTCAAGCTTGTGGTTGGCAATTTTCTGTTCACAGATTCTGTATGCTTCCTTTTCTTTGAGTTTATTTTCCGCAAGGTGATTCAGGTCTTTTTCGGTTGCAATTCTGATTAACGGCTTGAGCGGATGCGAAATTTCCGCATCGTCAACGGTCTTGTTCGGAGTTGCAACCTCTCCGCACTCAAGACCTCTTGCCGTTTCAACAATTACCTTGTCGCCTGTGTTAAGTTTATTGTCAAGCGGATCAAAGTAATACACTTTGCCGACTTCTTTAAATCGTACTCCGATTATCTCTGCCATGAAATCCTCCTGTATTCTCCGCACAGCCAAGTTGTGAGAAGATTTATATTTATGTGTTTCGGTATTTTCAGTTTTGCGTTCTCGGTAAGCTCAATCATAGAAATCAGCTTTGCCCGAGTAAATCGTCTTGCAAGCTCCCCGCCATATTCCTCGTCAAAAACCGCATCCGCTCCGACGCTTTTTGCCATTCCGTCACGCAGAATCAGCTTTACGACAAGCAGAATTTCGTCTGCAAGGTTTTTGTCGCTGAGGGCATAGAGTGCCTGCATAAGGTTGTACTCCCGTGTCGATAAAATTCCTTTTACAATTTTCTTTGCGCCTGCAACCGCATCCTCACTGAAAACATCTTTTGTTTTCAGACGGAATACACTTGAACGGGAGAGAATTGTCGGGAGCAGTTTCTTGGAGTTTTCGCAGAGCATAATGAAATATACATTCTGCGGAGGTTCTTCAAGAAGTTTCAAAAACGAGTTTTGAACAATGTCCGAAAGCCTTGTGTCGGCAAAAGGAAAGATATACACCTTTGCATCTGCCTCATTCGGCTTTATGACAGAGTCACCGATTATCTCTCTCATCTGCTCAATTGAATTTTGTTTTCTGTCATTTGGAAGTTCAACATATTTAATGTCGGCGTGTGCCTTATTCTTTGCCTTGTGACATTGCTCACAATGACCGCAAGGCTTTACTGGTTCGGTACACACCGCATACATTGACAGAAACACGGCAAGGTTCATCGCCTTTTCGCTGTCCCTGCTTTCTATTACAACAGCGTGGGGAACTCTGCCCTGAATATCAAGGGTGTTGAAGGTTTGTTTTATATTGTTGTCAAAATCAAAACCGTCAAAATTCAAAATCCCACCTCCGCTTATTTATCACATTTATTATATCATTTTATTTTTGCAATTTCCACAATTATTTTAAGGCTACGGTATTGGTAACAATTTCGCCCTTGTCGGTGATGTCGATAATGCCGTAGGACGCATAGTATCCGTGGCATGAACCGGGGTTCATAATATACAGACCGTCCTCATAGAGTGTGAGAGGCATATGTGTATGACCAAAGAGGAGAATATCCGCTCCTGCTTCTCTTGCGGCGGAGGTAATGCGGTAAAGTCCCGATTTTGCGTCATAGAGATGTCCGTGTGTTACAAAGATGGTTTTACCGCAGACTTTAAAAATCTCCTTTGACGGAAAAAAGCTGTTCCAATCGCAGTTGCCTCTTACGGCAACAATCATTTTGTCTTTGTAATTATCTTTTAAAAACCGCTGTTGTTCTTCACCGTCACCGCAGTGAACAATTATTTCCGCCTTGCGCTGTGCGTCAACGGCTTTGATAAGACTGCGAAGATCTCCGTGAGTGTCCGAAACTACCAAAATACGCATTGAAAATTCTCCGTTCTAAAAATAAAATTTCCGCATAGTATATGTTGAGGTGTTGGTATGTCTGATAATAAAAAAGTTAATAAACTGCTCGGTGAGGTATCGAAAAAGTACGGTATCTCTAAGGAACAGCTTGAAAGTGCCGCACAAAGCGGTAACATAGAAAATCTTTTGAAAAATACAAATCCGAATCAGTCAAAGCAGATTGAGAGCGTTCTGTCGGATCCCGAAAAAGCAAAGAAACTTTTGCAAAGTCCTCAGGCTCAGGCGCTGATGAAACTGCTCGGCGGTGAATGATATGTCTGATTTACAGGATAAGCTCAATCAGATTTTGCAGAACCCCGAGGCAATGAAACAGGTGCAAAGTCTTGGGGCACAGCTTGGTCTGACGGGTGAGCAAAAACAACCGCCAAAGCCGAAACCGCCCGAAAATAACCTTATGTCAGTGCTGGGCGGTGACGACACAATCGGCACAATTGCCAAATTTGCACCGCTTTTAAGCTCACTGAACAACAGCGATGACACCACCCGACTGCTTGATTCGCTCAGACCGTTTCTTTCACATGAACGGCAGGAAAAGCTTGATAAAGCCGAAAAGATGCTGAAATTATTCCGTCTTATGCCGTTACTGCGTGAAAACGGATTGTTCTGACAGGAGGTGATTTTTTGCCGAGTTTTGAAGAGGAGGCTTTTAACCGAGCACAGCAGATGCACCGAAAGCCGCAATTCAATCGTGAAGCACCAAGAAGGGAAGTTCCGAAACAACCCGAAAAGCAGGAAGAACCAAAGTCCGAAATTCCCGAACCGCCCGTTCCGAAAAAGGATGACGGTCTTTTGAATCTGATGTTCAAAAACAAGGAACAGAGCCTAATTCTTTTGCTTGTGATACTGCTTATGGAGGAAAACACCGATCCGTCAGTTCTGCTTGCGCTGATGTATCTTCTGATGTGATTATCGGATTTGTCCGTTTCCTCTGATGATATATTTTGAGCTTGTAAGCTCGTTAAGTCCCATAGGTCCTCTTGCGTGGAGCTTCTGGGTTGAAATTCCGATTTCTGCACCGAGTCCGAATTCTCCGCCGTCGGTAAAGCGAGTTGATGCGTTTACATAAACCGCCGCAGAATCAATTCGTGCCGTGAACTCGTTTGCACTGTTGTAGTCGCTTGTCACAATGCATTCACTGTGACCTGTACTGTACTTCTGAATGTGAGCAATTGCATCATCAAGGCTGTCAACAACCTTTACGGCAATGATATAATCGAGAAATTCGACTCTATAATCTTCTTCCGTTGCAGAAACAACGCAGTCGCCGAGAATCTGTTTTGTTCTGTCACAGCCTCTGATTTCAACATTCTTTTTATCAAGCTCTGCTTTGATTACAGGCAGAGCTTTTTCTGCGATATCCTTGTGTACAAGC
This sequence comes from Ruminococcoides intestinale, assembly GCF_040095935.1. NCBI lineage: Bacteria > Bacillati > Bacillota > Clostridia > Eubacteriales > Oscillospiraceae > Ruminococcoides > Ruminococcoides intestinale. The sequence continues at coordinate 377,522 of NZ_JBBMFQ010000002.1, forward strand.
AATGTTTCAAGCGCATTGCATACAGATGGGCGAGAGGTTTTGCCGTTGAAAACAATATTCTTCGCCATTTCAATATCTGCACTCTTGTCAACATAGATATGGCAGTTACCCACGCCTGTTTCGATAACGGGAACCTTTGCATTTTCAACAACGCTTTTGATAAGTCCTGCACCGCCACGGGGAATGAGCACATCGAGATAATCGGAAAGCTGCATAAGCTCTGTTGCGCTCTGTCTTGTTGTGTCCTCAACAAGTGCTACGCAGTCACGGGGAAATCCTGCCTTTTCAAGTGCATCACGCATAACCTTTGCGATTGCCATATTTGAATGAAAAGCCTCTTTACCGCCACGAAGAATTACGGCACTGCCTGCTTTAAGGCAAAGAGCCGCCGCATCGGAAGTTACATTAGGTCTTGCCTCAAAGATGATTCCGATAACACCCATCGGAACTGTTACCTTTTCAATCTGCAAGCCGTTTTTGAGGGTTCTGCCGTCAAGAACTCTGCCCACGGGATCGGGTAAAGCCGCAACCTGTCTTACCCCGTCAGCCATACCGTTGATTCTCTCCTCCGACAATCTGAGTCTATCGAGAAGTGACGCCGTAAGACCGCTTTTTTCGCCGTTCTCAAGGTCAATTTTGTTAGCTGCAAGAATTTCTTCGCAGTTTTCGCAGAGTGCGGCTGCAATTGCACCGAGGGCAATGTCCTTTTTTGAACCGGCTGTCATAAGAAATCTTGACGCATCTTTTGCCTTTGCTCCCATTTGTTCAAGTGTAGTCATAATTTTCCTCCGATTATTTAACAGGTAAAAATTTTGTTCCGATTTTGTTTCCGTCAATTACTTCATAAAGATTTTCGGGATTTGAGCCGTTGATAACGCTGACCTCAACACCTCGTTTTGTGGCATAATCAGCCGCCTGAAGCTTTGTAATCATACCGCCTGTACCACGGTTTGAGCCTGTGCCTGCCGCCATTTCAAAAATTTCCGCATTGATTTTTTCGATAATATCAAGCTTTTTGGCATTTGGATTTGTTCGTGGGTTTGAATCGTACAGACCGTCAATATCCGTAAGAATAATGAGTCTGTCTGCGGCAACAAGTCCTGCGACAATTGCGGAAAGCATATCGTTATCACCGAAATTGTTGCCTTCAAGCTCATCAATCGTAACGGTATCGTTTTCGTTGATTACGGGGATAATGTTCATTCTGAGAAGCTCGTCAATTGTGTTGATAACATTCTGCCTTTTCTGTTCTGTTTCAACAGCGTGGCGGGTAAGCAGCAGCTGAGCAACAGAGTGGTTGTACTCGCCGAAAAGTTTGTCATACATAAACATAAGCTCACACTGACCGATTGCGGCAAGAGCCTGTTTTTTCTTGGTTTCGGTAGGTCGCTTGTCAAGACCTGCCTTGCCCATTCCTACTGCAATAGCACCCGAAGAAACGAAGATAACCTGTTCTCCGCGGTTCTGCAAATCGGAAAGCACCTTGCAAAGCTGTTCAACTCTTCTGTAATTTATTTTTCCGTTTTCATAAGTCAGCGTTGAAGTACCAACCTTGATTACGGTACGCTTTTTCTCCATAAAAACACCTGTTTCATTGCAGATTTTCATTTTTGCACTTTTTCATTATGTACAATTAAAATAATTATAACATAATGTACACGATAAATACAACACTTTACATAACAAAACCCCGAAGTTTTGGCACTTCGGGGTTGGTTTTGTATTTAATTTAGTGAGGATATCTGTTGATAAGCTCACGGAGGTCATACGGAGTCGCCTGATAAACGAAATAGTTGAGCCAGTTTGTGTAGAGCAAGGTTGCGTTGCTCCTCCAAATCATCGGCGGAGTTTTTGACGCATCGTCATTCGGAAAATAATTGTAGGGAACATTCGGATTGAGTCCCTTGTTTTTATCTCTGAAATATTCCTTGGCAAGGGTGTCACGGTCATACTCTGCGTGACCTGTAACAAACACCTGTCTGCCGTTTCGACTGCAAATTACGCATGAACCTGCAATCTCGGAAACAGCAAGTACTTCAAGCCCTCTGCATCTTTTCAACGCCTCTTCATCAATTCCCGTATGCCTTGAATGAGGGATTGTGAATGTATCGTCAAAGCCTCTCATAAGCTTGTGATGCGGAACAAGCACCTTGTGGGTGTAAATTCCGCTTAATTTTTCGGGCAAAAGGTGCTTTTTTATGCCGTAGTGATAATAAAGACCTGCCTGAGCGCCCCAGCAGATGTGGATTGTTGAACACACATTATGCTTTGACCACTCCATAATTTCACAAAGCTCACCCCAATAATCGACCTCTTCAAAGTCGAGCTGTTCAACAGGCGCACCCGTGATAATCATTCCGTCAAAGCTTTCGTTCTTCACCTGATTAAATGTCTTGTAAAAAGTTGTCAGGTGATGCGGAGAGGTGTTTTTAGAGGTGTGTGATGCCATCTGCAAAAGCTCGATATCAACCTGCAGAGGACTGTTGCCGAGCAGCCTTAAAAGCTGGGTTTCGGTTTCGATTTTTGTCGGCATCAGATTCAGAATAAGAATTTTCAGCGGACGGATATCCTGCCTGAGAGCAACCTCGTTCGGCATTACAAAAATATTTTCCGATTCCAGCACCTTGATTGCCGGAAGATTACTTTGTACCTTGATTGGCATTTTCTCACCACCTTTTGTTTATCTTAAACTGTCAATCTTCAAAATATTCATGAGGAACAGGCTTGTATTTTCTTATGATACTACTTAAATTGAGTTACAAAAAGAAATAACTTCGGCTTTCATCTGTTCACTCGTTAGCTCACCTTTGGCAAAACGAGCCTGAATAAGTTTTACCTCTTTGGAAACAGGAACACCCTCAATACTGTTTACGGCATTTGCAATTTTTACTGCACGCCTACGCTTTTTTAAATCAACCGACTGCATTCCCGTCACCTCCGAAAATATTATTGACTTTATTTACAAATTAATACTGCTTGCCCCAGAACACCATATGCTTTGCAGGCTTTCCGCAGCATACGCATACATCCGAGAGATGCTCCTCGTTGAACGGGATACATCTGCTTTTTACACCGCCTGTAACTTCTTTGATTTTTTCTTCACAGGCTGTATCGCCGCACCACATAGCCTTGATAAAGCCGGGCTTGTTCTTGGCTGTGTCAACGAACTCATCAAATGTTGTTGCCGTGAATGTCTTTTCCTGTGTGTTTTTAAGAGCACGGTCATACATATCGTTGTGAATTGTAACCATAAGGTTTTCAACAAACGGTACAAGCTCGTCAATTGAAACAAATGCCTTTTCACGGGTATCACGGCGGACAACCACGCACTGGTTCTTTTCGATATCCTTAGGACCGATTTCAACTCTTACAGGCACGCCCTTCATTTCATACTCGGCAAACTTCCATCCGGGAGCGTGGTCTGAAGAATCGAGTTTTACTCTGAACTTTTCGGCAAGTGCCTTTCTAAGCTCCTCTGCCTTTTCAAGAACACCCTCTTTGTGCTGTGCAACAGGAATGAGTGCAACCTGAATAGGAGAAATCTTCGGCGGAAGAACAAGACCGTCATCATCAGAGTGAACCATAATGAGCGCACCGATCATTCTTGTGGAAACACCCCATGATGTCTGATGCGGATAATGAAGCTTGTTGTCCTTGCCTGTGTATGTGATGCCAAAGCTCTTTGCAAAGCCGTCGCCGAAGTAATGTGATGTACCGCCCTGAAGAGCAACACCGTTGTGCATCATCGGCTCGATTGTGTAGGTTTCTTCGGCACCTGCGAACTTTTCTTTTTCTGTCTTTCTGCCGATTACTGCCGGAATAGCAAGAGTTTCTTTGTAGAAATCAGAATAAACATGTAACATTCTGAGAGTTTCTTCTCTTGCTTCTTCTTCGGTTTCATGCATTGTATGACCTTCCTGCCAGAGGAATTCCGATGTACGAAGGAAAGGACGGGTTGTCTTTTCCCATCTTACAACGCTGCACCACTGGTTGTAGAGCTTCGGAAGATCACGGTATGTGTTGATAATCTTTTTATAATGCTCACAGAAAAGAGTTTCCGATGTAGGACGAACGCAAAGACGCTCCTGAAGCTTTTCCTGACCGCCTACAGTAACCCATGCACATTCGGGAGCAAAGCCCTCAACATGGTCTTTTTCTTTCTGTAAAAGACTTTCGGGAATAAACATAGGCATATAAACATTCTCGTGACCTGTTTCTTTGAAACGACGGTCAAGGTCAGCCTGAATATTTTCCCAGATAGCATAGCCGTAGGGGCGGATAACCATACAACCCTTTACGCCCGAATAGTCAACGAGCTCAGCTTTTTTAACGATGTCGGTGTACCATTTTGCAAAGTCCTCATCTCTGCTTGTGATAGCTTCAACCATTTTTTTGTTGTTTGCCATTATATTCCCTCCGTAAAATAAAATTTTACTTATTTTTTAACATATTTTTTTGCATTTTCAAAATGCCGAATACACGGCTGTCATAACATCTATAACATTACTATTATACACTAATTCTTTTATTTTTCAACCTTTTTGATACAGCCTGAATTTTTAAATTTTCAGCCTTTTCAATATACACTAAATCTGCAAATTTTCAACCTTTTTGAGCAAAACAAAAAGAGGCCGTAAAAACGACCTCTCAAAAATTAAGTGCGAAAAAACAAGAGCAAATTATGAGTTAGCCTCGATGTAAGAAACGAGTGAACCAACTGTCTTGATGTTTTCGATTTCCTCATCGGGAACTTCAACCTCAAACTCGTCTTCGATTGACATAAGAAGGTCAACAACATCGAGTGAATCTGCGCCGAGATCTTCCTGAAGATCTGTGTCGGCAGTAATCTTATCCTCTTCAACATCGAACTGTTCAGCAAGAATTGCCTTAACTTTTTCTAATACCATTAATAATTCCTCCCGGTAAAAATATTGATTGTCCAAAGTAAATTATAGACAAAAGCACTTAGTTTATGCTACAATGGTATGAAAGCAAACGGATTGCTTCACTTCCCTTATATTATTGATTATTTACCCCTTTGTCAATATATATTTGAAATTTTTTTGAAAAATTTCTGATTTTTGCATAAATAATTTCTTTTAAGTTTATTTCTGCATAGCTAAAAATATGAACCTCGGAGGTATTTTTTTATTATGGAAACCAAGAAATTTGCCGTAATCGGTCACCCAATCGGTCACACAATGTCACCGTTTATACACACAAGACTTTTTGAACTTCAGGGCGTCAAAGCCGAATATACAAAGCTTGACATTGCTCCCGAAAATCTTGAATATGAATTTAAAAATACCCTTTCAAGGCTTGACGGATTTAACATTACAATTCCGCATAAGCAGGCAGTCATTCCGTTTCTTGATGAAATTGACGCAAAGGCCGAGATGTACGGAAGTGTGAACACGGTTTCAAACAAAAACGGCATTTCAAAAGGTTACACAACAGATCCGGACGGATTTTTAAAGGCTCTTGATGCGGCAGGAATTATGCTTAACGGCAGAATCGTAATCATCGGCTGCGGCGGCGTTGCAAGAACAATGGCATATGAGGTTGTTCTCAAAAAACAGCCCCTTCTCTTTGCCGTAAGAAAAGAGGATTTGAAAATTGCCGAGGCTTTATGCGATGAAATCAGAAAAACAGTTGCAGGTTGCGATGTAAGCTTCTGCCTTATTGACGAACTTTCGGGTGACATTGATGTGCTTATCAACGCAACTCCTATCGGGATGTTCCCTAAGATTGAAAATCAGCCTGTAAGCGACAGTGTAATAAACCGTTGTACAAATGTATTTGATGCTGTTTACAATCCGCTTGAAACAATGCTTGTTAAAAAGGCAAGGGCAAACGGTGCAACAGCCGAAAGCGGAATGGCAATGCTCGTATGGCAGGCAGTTGTTTCTCACGAACATTGGGACGGCTCTGTTTATGACAAGGGCGACATTGCTCAGCTTTGTATCGACTCTGCAAAAGAGCTTGAAAAGAATTTCTGATGAACGGAGAAATTTAAAGTGAACAACATAGTTTTATGCGGATTTATGGGTTGCGGAAAATCAACCGTAGGCAAAAATATTGCAAGAAAATCGGGAAGAAAATTTCTTGATATGGACTCATACATTGAAGAAAAAGCAGGAATGACCGTTTCCGAAATATTTGAAAAATACGGCGAAGAAAAGTTTCGTGATATGGAACATGATGCCTGTGTTGAGCTTGCAGGGCTTGAAGGTCTTGTAATTGCATCGGGCGGCGGTGCGTTTACATTCAAGAGAAACGTTGAGGCCTTCAAGGGCAAGGACAAAATTGTTTTTCTTGATGTTCCGCTGGGAATCATCAAAAGCCGTCTTAAAAACGACACAACAAGACCCCTGCTTCAGCGTCCGGACAGGGACAGGGTTATGAAAGACCTTTATGATAGCAGATATCCGATTTATCATGCCGCTGCCGACATTGTGGTAAAGGGCAAAAATACGCCGTTAAAAACCGCTTTTGCGATAATCGACGCAGTAAGCGGAACAGATGTGGCTGAAAAACCGCATAAAAACGCTTGATTCTGCATTTATTCTATTGACTATCACGCTTTAAAGTGCTAAAATGACTAAAGAAATGTGACGAACTTCGATTCGTTTCGTCAAAAGTGAATTGAAAGGAAATTAAAGCAATGATTATAGTATTAAAACCGTCTGCAACAGAGGAGCAGATTACAAAATTCACAAATATGCTCAAAGAGAGCTATGATGTAAAGGTTAATAAGTGGGACGGTGTTCATTCAACCGTACTCGGTCTTATCGGCGATACAACAAAGATTGACATTGAGTATATTGATGCTCAGGACATTGTTGAAAATGTAAAGAGAGTTCAGGAGCCGTACAAAAAGGCTAACAGAAAGTTCCACCCCGACAATACAGTCATCAAAATCAATGACAATGTAACAATCGGTGACGGCAGTCTGCACATTATGGCAGGTCCCTGCTCTGTTGAAAGCGAGGAGCAGATTGTTCAAATTGCAAAGGATGTTAAGGCATCGGGCGCAACACTTCTCAGAGGCGGCGCATTCAAGCCCCGTACTTCACCATACGCTTTCCAGGGACTCAAGGCAGAAGGACTTGACCTTCTTAAAACAGCAAGAAGAGAAACAGGTCTGCCGATTGTAACAGAAATTATGAGAGCATCACACATTGATATGTTCGAGAATGTGGATATTATTCAGGTTGGTGCAAGAAATATGCAGAACTTTGAGCTTCTCAAGGAGCTCGGCAAAATTGACAAGCCTATCCTTCTCAAGAGAGGTCTTTCCGCAACAATCGAAGAATGGCTCATGAGTGCCGAATATATTATGGCAGGCGGTAACGATAAGGTTATGCTCTGCGAAAGAGGTATCCGCACATACGAAACCTTTACAAGAAACACTCTTGATATTTCGGCTATCCCGATTATCAAAAAGCTTTCCCACCTTCCTGTTATTGTTGATCCGAGCCATGCGTCGGGCAAGTCATGGCTTGTTGAACCGCTTGCAATGGCAGCAGTTGCCGCAGGTGCAGACGGTCTTATCATAGAGGTTCACAACGATCCGCCGCACGCACTTTCGGACGGTGCGCAGTCACTTACTCCAAAGCAGTTTGACGGAGTTGCAAAGAAGGTTTTCGGCTTAAAAAAGGCTGTTGACAAATTAAATTAAGATTTTTACTTTCGGTACGGTTTTTCAGCCGTACCGATTTGGACTTTAATTAACTTTATTAAAGAATACACAAACGGAGGCTAATGCAGTGAATATTGCAGTTGTAGGACTCGGAATTATCGGCGGCAGTTTTTGCAAGGCGATAAAAAAGTACACCGACCACCGTGTAATCGGTATCAACAGAACAAAATCTACTGCCGAAAAGGCTTTAAAAGAAGGTGCGATTGATGAAATCGGCACACATGAAAGCCTTGAAAACGCAGACCTAATTATCCTTTCAATGTATCCGCAGGCGGTTGTTGACTATGTTGCAAGGTACGGAGAACACATAAAAAAAGGTGCGGTTGTAACCGATGTTTCAGGCATCAAGAGGGCAATTTGTCCGCAGATGACAAAGCTTTCCGAAAAATTCGGCTTTGTTTTTGCCGGCAGTCATCCGATGGCAGGCAAGGAAACAAACGGTTTTGATGTTTCGGACGCCGACCTTTACAAAAATGCAAGCTACATTATCGTTCCGTGCAAGGCTGATAACAGCGTTGTAAATATGTTGTCTGACTTTGCAAAATCAATCGGTTTTGGCACAGTAAAAATCACAACTCCCGAAGAACACGACAGAATGATTGCTTTCACATCACAGCTTCCGCATGTGCTTGCGTGTTCATATGTTTTAAGTCCGTGCTGTCCGAACCACAAAGGCTTTTCGGCAGGAAGTTACCGAGATGTTTCGAGAGTTGCAAACATAAATTCAACGCTTTGGAGCGAGCTTTTCCTTGAAAACAAGGATCCGCTCATTTCCGAGCTTGATATACTTATAGATAATATTACAAAAATTAAAGATGCAATAAGTGCCGAAGATGCCGACACTCTCAAGGCACTTCTTGAAAAGGGCAGAGAGGTCAAACAGGCACTCGGAGAATAAAGAGGAAGGAGAACTTTTATGAAAACTATTCATGTTTCCACGGGAAGTCCCTATGACATTATGATTGAAAGAGGTATCCTTGATAATTGCGGCGAGATTATCAAAAAGCTTTCAAATGCAGAAAAAATCACTATTGTAACAGATACAAATGTTGCTCCGCTGTACAAATGGAGAGTTCTCAACTCTCTTTCACAGCAGGGTTATCAGACTACCGCCCATGTTTTTCAGGCTGGCGAGCAGTCAAAGAATCTTAACACAATCGCAGATATCTATGACACACTTGCAGATTTTAAGATGACAAGAAAAGACCTTATCGTCGCACTCGGCGGTGGTGTTACGGGCGATATGGCAGGCTTTGCCGCCGCAACATATCTGAGAGGAATCGACTTTGTTCAGATTCCGACATCTCTGCTTGCACAGGTTGACTCATCCGTAGGAGGAAAAACAGGCGTTGACATTGCACAGGGCAAGAACCTTGTCGGTGCATTCTATCAGCCAAAGGCTGTTTTGATTGATCCCGACACTCTTTCAACTCTTCCCGACCAGTTCATCACAGACGGTATGGCTGAGGTTATCAAGTACGGCTGTATCAAGGACAGCGAATTTTTTGAAATGCTTGCAAGCGGCGACGCTCTTGAACACATTGACGATGTAATTGAAACCTGTGTAAAAATTAAGCGTGATGTAGTAAACCGTGACGAAAAGGAAGCAGGGGAAAGAATGCTTTTAAACTTCGGTCACACACTCGGTCACGCAATCGAAAAAATCTACAACTATACAGGCATCACACACGGTATGGCAGTTGCCGTCGGTATGGTAATGATGACAAAGGCAAGCGAAAAGCACGGACTTACCGAGGCAGGAACTGCATACAAGATTGAAGAAGTTTGTGCAACCTACGGCTTGCCGACTACCGATGACGCAAGCCTTGAAAAAATTGCCGAGGCGGCTCAGACAGACAAGAAAACTTCGGGCTCGTCAATCAATGTTGTTTTGCTTGAAAAAATCGGCACAAGCTTTACCAAGAAGGTTGCAATCTCCGATTTGCTCGACTTCATCACACCGTAACACGGTAAACATATTTTAATGAAAGGCTGTGGAAGTATGGCTTTGTCAACCGACAAAAGCAGTAAGCCGTATGTACGGTATCTTCCGTTTGTACCAAACGGTGAAGTGAACATTCCCCCGTCAAAGAGCGATGTTCACCGTGCAATAATCTGCGCCGCCCTCACAAGGGGCAAATGTACAATTGCACCCGTTGCTCTGTCAAATGACATTAAGGCGACAATCGGCGTGATTGAGGATATGGGATGCACCGCCTCAATAAAGGATGGAGTGCTGACTGTTGACGGTACAAATATTTTTAAAACAGATAATGTAACGCTTGACTGCGGCGAAAGCGGCAGTGCTTTGCGATTTTTCATACCCGTAGCCGCAGCCGGCGGTATTAATGCCACCTTTGTCGGTCACGGAAAGCTTCCCGAAAGACCTATCGGAATTTTCACGGAGGCTCTGCCAAAAGCAGGAGTAAAGTGTGAAACCGAGGGCGGTCTGCCGCTCAAAATCAGCGGTCGGCTTGAAAGCGGAACTTTTGAAATTCCCGGTAATGTAAGTTCGCAGTTCATTACGGGACTTCTGCTTGCTCTTCCGCTTGTTGAGGGCGACAGCGACATTGTGCTGACATCTCCGATTGAGAGCGTCGGCTACATAAATATGACAATTCACACTATGGCACAATTTGGTGTTGAAATTGAAACAACCGACAACGGCTGGCACATCAAGGGCAGTCAGTCATACATTCCGCATGATTACACAACAGACGGCGACTGGTCGCAGGCGGCTTTCTTTATGGTTGCAGGCGCACTCGGCGGAAAGGTGACTGTGAACGGCGTCAACAGAAATTCTGCACAGGGTGACAGGAAGATTGCCGAGTTGCTTGCACGGTTTGGTGCAAAGGTAACGCAGACGGATACTTCCGTAACCGTTGAAAAGGGAGAGCTTAATGCAATTGACATTGATGCTTCGCAGATTCCCGACCTTGTACCCGTGCTGACGGTTTGTGCCGCATTTGCAAAGGGAACAACCAGGATTTACAATGCCGAAAGACTTCGCATAAAGGAATGTGACCGTCTTACGGCAACCGCTAAGTTGATAAACGATCTCGGCGGTAAGGTGACCGAGTTGCCTGACGGACTTGTCATAGAGGGAATTGACACCCTCAAGGGCGGATTCTGTGAGGGCTTTAATGACCACAGAATTGTAATGTCGGCAGGTGTCTGCGCAGTAAGACTCAACGGTGAAATTGAGTCAAGCTATGCGCTTTCAATCAACAAAAGTTACCCTGATTTTTACATAGATTATAATAATATTGGAGGTAAGGCGAATGTCCTCGACCTACGGTGATAAGATAAAAATTTCCGTTTTCGGCGAAAGCCACGGCAACGGAATCGGAGTTGTAATTGACGGACTTCCGGCAGGATTTGAGGTTGACTTTGACAGGGTTCTCACTCAAATGGCCCGCCGTGCACCCGGCAAGGATAAAACGGCAACTCCCCGAAAAGAAAAAGATCTCCCGAAGGTTCTTTCGGGTATGCTCGGCAACAAGCTGACAGGCGCTCCGCTTTGTGCCGTAATTGAAAATACCAACACAAAAAGCGGTGACTACGGCAATCTTCTCGACTGCCCCCGTCCCGGTCACAGCGACTACACAGCCTTTGTAAAATATAATGCGTCAAACGATATTCGCGGCGGCGGTCATTTTTCGGGCAGACTTACAGCGCCGATTGTTTTTGCAGGTGCTGTCTGCCGTCAGATTCTTGAATCAAAGGGCGTTAAAATTGCCGCCCATATCAGCAGTGTCGGCAATGTTTCCGACAGCTCCTTCTGTCCGACGGAAATTGATGACGCACTCATTGAAAAGCTGAACAGCTCATCGTTTGCACTCATTGACGAAACTGCCGAAAAACCTATGAGGGATGCCGTTGAAGATGCCAGAATGGCACAGGACAGCATTGGCGGAACAATTGAATGTTGCGTAACAGGCATTGACGCAGGCTACGGCGAGCCGATGTTTGAAGGTGTTGAGGGCGTTATTGCCAAGGCTGTTTTTGGTGTTCCCGCAATTAAGGGCATTGAGTTCGGCAAAGGCTTTGAGCTTTCAACAATGAGAGGCTCGCAGTCGAACGATCCGTTTGAATACAAAGACGGCAAGGTCGTTACAACAACAAACAACTGCGGTGGTATTTTGGGCGGAATTACAAACGGAATGCCGATTATTTTCCGTGCCGCCGTAAAGCCTACACCGTCAATTTCACAACCGCAAAGGACTGTAAATCTTCAGACAAAAGAAAATGCAGAGCTTGTTATTCACGGCAGACACGATCCGTGTATTGTGCCGAGAGCAGTCCCCGTTATTGAGGCTGTTACGGCTGTTGCAATTATTAACCTTATGTGAGGTCTTTATGAGAGATTTAAAAGAAATCAGAAAAGATATTGACAAAATAGACAATCAGCTTATTGAGCTTTTTAAGCAGAGAATGGATTGTGCAAGGGATGTAGGCATCTACAAGCAGGCAAACAACATTCCCGTTCTTAACGAGGGCAGAGAGAATGAAATTCTTGATGCCGTTGAAGAAAAGGGAGGCGAATACGGCGCATCTGCAAGACTTCTCTACTCAAACATTATGGAGCTTTCAAGGGCGCTTCAGCACAACATTGTCGGCAGCGGCAAAGAGCTTAAAAGCGTTATCAACAATGCAAGCACGGATATTCCGTCAAGCGGAATCAAGGTTGCGTATCAGGGAATCAAGGGTGCTAACGGTCATGAGGCAACTTTAAGACTTTTCCCGAACGGCGAGGCTGTCAACTACAAAAGCTTTGCAGATGTATTTTCTGCCGTTGACAACGGCGAGGTTGCATTCGGTGTTCTTCCTGTTGAAAACTCAAGTGCAGGCTCTGTTTCGGCAGTTTATGACCTTATTCTCAAGCACCGTTTTTACATTGTAAAGGCACTTGATTTGCCGATTGACTACTGCCTTGCAGGTCTTAAACAATCTGCTTTTGAGGACATTGAAATCGTGTGGTCGCATCCGCAGTCACTTTCACAATGTGCGCAGTATATTGCCGACCACGGCTTTGATTCTGTTCCATTCTCCAACACGGCAATTGCCGCCCGTGATGTTGCAAAGGAAAAGCGCCTCAATGTTGCGGCAATCTGTTCATACAAAGCGTGTGAGGAATACGGCTTGAAGGTTCTTGACAATCATCTTCAGGACAATGACGAGAACACAACAAGGTTTATTGTCATCTCCAAAAAGCTGTACATTCCCAAAGATGCGAACAGAATCAGCCTTTGTTTCTCGCTTCCTCATGTTACGGGATCGCTGTACAGTCTTTTGTGCAGATTCAATTCGCTCGGTCTTAACCTCACAAAAATCGAATCCCGTCCCCGTCAGGGCAGACAGTTTGAATATCTGTTCTACCTCGACTTTTCGGGCAATGTCAGAAGTGAAAATGTTATTGAACTTGTAAGTCAGCTTAGCGAAGAAATGCCCGAATTCAGCTTTTTGGGCAACTACGCAGAACCCGAGTTCCCAATTAAATAAACCGCACGGCGAGCCACCGGCAGCGTGTCGCTGCACCCAATTCGTGTAGATAGTTTGTAATGTTAAAAAACATTTATGCCCGAGCGTAGCATTGCAACCGTTCGCACAATGTTACAATTGTTTTGTTCAATTTCAAAAAATTACACCCTTTCGGATTTTATCGAAAGGGTGTTTTTATGCTTAAACTATAAAATTATATTTAATCAGCCGTCAATTTCTACGAGGGCGAAGCTTTGCGGTGACATTGTTACTTTGCCGTTTGCAAATTCAGCGTTGCCGAGAGCATATACTGTTTTGCCTGTATATTTTGCGTTCATTACTGCACTTTCACCGAGGAGGTTGAAGTACATAACGAGGTTGCCTCTCTTGTATGCAAACGGAATTTTGCCTTCTTCATACATAAATTCAAGCTCACCGTTGCCTTTAAGGTCATCGTACTTGTGACGAAGTGCAATGATGTCTGTTACAACTTTGTAGATGCTGTCGGGGTCGTCCTTCTGATTCTCAACAGTCGGAGCGTCGGTACTCTTATCAACTGCAAGATACGGCTCGTCACTTGTTGAGAAGCCGAGGTTCTTACCGCTGTTCCACTGCATAGGAGTACGGGAGCCTGTTCTTGAATAACCGCCCTCCTTGCTTACGATGCCTTTCTGATACCTCATGCCGATTTCATCACCGTAGTAGAGGAACGGAACACCCGGCATTGTGAAAATGAATGCATTCACAAGCTTGATAGCCTCTTTGTCAAGATATGCCGTAACTCTCGGCATATCGTGGTTGTTTGTCATAAAGCTGATGTAGCCGTTGTCCTTTGTCTTTTCGTAGTTAGGAAGATATTCGTCTGCAAATGCTTTGATATCACCCTTGCCGTTAGGATTGAAAACAGCCTGATCGCCGAATTCACCGTAGCGGAAAAGTCTGCTGTAGCCGTTTCCGTAGTGGTCAAGATAGAAGTCCATGTGGAAACCTGCATTGTTGATTGCTCTTTCGGGGTTGCACCATTCTGCAACCATTGCGGCATTCGGATATTCCGTGTCGAGCATATCACGCACCCCACGCCAGATTTTTGCCGTTGCAATTTTATCGTCATCGTTCTTAACAAGTGAGTCAGCCATGTCAACTCTGAAACCGTCAGCACCCTTGTCAAGCCAAAAACGCATAACATCCTTCATTGCCTCTGCCGTTGCAAGACAGTCGGGATGATCACACGGCAACTGCCATTCGGGATGTGTGATTTCGTAGAAACCGTAGTTAAGAGCAGGCTGTGAGCTGAAGTAGTTTACCATATAGTTGCCGTCACGCTCGCAAAGTCCGCACATCATACGGTACTGCGGCGGTGCGTCCCATACGCTCTTTGTAAAGATGTAACGGTTTGAATATTCGCTCTTTGCGGCTTTTTTAGCCTCCAAGAACCATTCGTGCTGGTCTGATGTGTGACCGGGAACGAGGTCAAGCAGAATCTTGATTCCCTTTTTGTGAGCCTCGTCAAAAAGACGAACAAGGTCATCATTTGTGCCGTAACGCTCTGCAACCTTCTTGTAGTTGCGAACATCATAGCCTGCATCCATAAAAGGTGAATCGTAAATCGGGTTGAGCCAGATTGCGTTGCAACCGAGGCTTTTTACATAATCAAGCTTGCTGATGATACCCTCGATGTCACCGATTCCGTCACCGTTGGTGTCACAAAAACTCTGCGGATAAATTTCATAGAAAACAGCGTCATTAAGCCAGTTTGGCATAAAAATCATTCCTTTTGCTTTTTATTTTCTGTGGCTGTATCTTACGGCATCATTGTAGCATTAAATTGTTATGTTGGCAACCTTTTTGTATTGCATACACAAAGCCTGACAATTATGTGTGAAAAAACAGCCAAATTTTATTCCATTAATATTTACTTGCAAAAATGCTTCGTTCATCATAATATGTAAACAGATGTATGTGTATCGGAATTTAGGGGAGGGAGTATTTTGACTGTTGACAAACTCGGTGATAATAAACTGCTGATTAAGCTTGATGAATCGGATATGGAAAATTTTGAGCTTGATTTCGGAAAAATGAGCTTTAAAAACGAGGATAATCAAAAGGTGATTATCGGGCTTATGCGACTTGCCTGTTGCAGGGCGGGACTTGACACGAACGGTAAAAATGTGAAAATAGAGGCTTTTCTGCTCGGCGATGAATGTTGTATCCTTGTTACGGCAAATCCGAAAAAACGAAAATACAGGCTGAAAAAGTCCGACAGCGGTCTGTGCTGGAAAATGGCGAATGCGTCGGATTTTCTGAATGCGGTAGAGGCTTTGTACCGCAGTAACATATGTTGCAGAAAAAGCTCCGCATACGAAATGTCTGGAAATTATTACCTTGTGTTTGATTATTTTTCATTGCCGAAGCATATGATACGGGTGTTGTCGGAATACGGTGAAAGACAAAAATCCCGCAACGCAGCGGCAAGAGTGCGTGAAAACGCAAACCTGTTGTGTCATGCCGATGCAGTTGCGGTGATAGGAAAGTTTCTTGTGTAAATTGAAAATGGAAAATTGAAAGTTGTTTTGTTTGATTAAAAAACACCCTTTCGGAAATACTCCGAAAGGGTGTTAATCTATGCGTATGTTTAATCTTTTTTTACTTCAATTTCGCCGTGTTCTTCTTCAAAGGACTTAACCCTTTGCTTTATATACTGCTCAATTTCACGATTTGCGGAACGACCTTCATAGTCGGCAACATATCTGAATTTCTGAAAAAGCGTGCGGTTAACTCTCAGAGTGTATCGTAAAATATTATCATCCATAATCGGTACTCCTAAATGTTATTATGACACTATTTTAATGTAATTATTGCGTCAAAACGAAAATGGTGCTATTATGATGTCATAATGGTGTCATAATTTTAGGAGTGTGAAAAAATGAAAATTGCGATAGTAGGCTCAAGAAGTATTACAGTGAATAATTTAGGCGATTATTTACCTGAGAATACAACTGAAATAGTAAGCGGTGGTGCTATTGGTGTTGACAGAAGTGCGAGAAATTACGCTAAGACACATAATATTAAACTAAAAGAATTTTTACCCGAATACGAACGATACGGGCGGTCAGCACCTTTGAAAAGAAATTTGCAAATAATTGATTATGCCGATGAAGTTATTGCATTTTGGGACGGTATGTCACACGGAACACGGTTTGTTATAGAGAATTGCAAAAGAAAAAATGTGCCGATTAAGGTTTATGCTTTGGCAAATAAGTAATGTTGCAAACGAACCGAAAATTTCATATATAAAAAACGGTCGGGCAACATAACTTTGCGTTTTGCAAAGCAACTGCCCGACCGAAAATTTTTATTTTACATTTTCAATTTTTAATTTGTAAAACTATCTTTGTTTTGTGAATGAAAACTCAATTCTGTTGTTGTCGTAATTAAGCACCATTGTCAGCACACCGCTGTCATAGCTCAGCTTGTATGCCGTACCGTTTACCGTCAGGTCAACGGAGGTTCCGTTGAATGTGTAGGCTGAATCACACGAAATTCCTGCGAGTGTAACCGTGCAGTTACTGCTGTCCTTGAAATCAAGACCAAACTGATCCTCGTCAATTCCAAGCTCGCTGTATGAAATTGTTTCGCCGTCTGTCTTTGCTGTTGTCGGTACCCATTTGCCGATTATTTCGGCATTTCCGTTGCTTCCGCATCCGCAGAAAATTGATGCGAAAACAAACACGCACAGCACAAGGCACATAACCCTGACTTTCATATAATACACACCCTTGAATTTGTTTGTTCCTCTTATGCAGTATATTTTACCATTTTACGCTTTATTCGTCAAACTTTAAATGTTATAAAATTGAAATTATATGCCACATTTTATTTGCGGATAATTGACAAATCGACACATAAATGAGATAATAAAAAGGTATATGAACTCGGTTTATCCGAACAATAAATCAAGAGGAGTAATGACTATGGCAAAGGAACTTGCTAAATCCTACAACCCGTCAGAGTTTGAGGACAGAATTTACGACTTCTGGCTGAAAGGTAACTACTTTCATGCAGAGGTTGACAAAGATAAAAAACCTTATACAATCGTAATGCCGCCGCCAAACATCACAGGTCAGCTGCATATGGGACACGCACTTGACGAAACACTTCAGGACATTCTTATCCGTTGGAGAAGAATGCAGGGCTACAGCGCACTTTGGCTCCCCGGTACAGACCATGCGTCAATCGCTACAGAGGCTAAAATCGTTGAGGCAATGCGTAAAGAGGGTATCACTAAAGAGGATATAGGCAGAGAAGAATTCCTAAAGCGTGCATGGGAATGGAAAAAGGTGTACGGCGGAAGAATCACAAGTCAGCTTAAAAAGCTCGGTTCAAGCTGTGACTGGGAGCGTGAGCGCTTCACAATGGACGAGGGCTGTTCAAAGGCTGTTAAAGAAGTTTTTGTTCGCCTTTATAATGACGGAAAAATCTACCGTGGCAACCGTATGGTAAACTGGTGTCCTCATTGCTGTACATCAATTTCGGATGCCGAGGTTGAATACAAGGAGCAGAACGGTCATTTCTGGCACTTGCTCTATCAGGTTAAGGAAACAGGCGAGTACCTTGAAATCGCAACAACCCGTCCCGAAACAATGCTCGGTGATACTGCTGTTGCCGTCAACAAGGACGATGAGCGTTACAAGCACCTTCACGGCTGTCATGTAATCCTTCCGCTTCTTAACAAGGAAATCCCGATTGTTTGTGATGAACACGCAGATATGGAAAAGGGAACTGGTGTTGTTAAAATCACTCCTGCACACGATCCTAACGACTTTGAAGTCGGTCAGCGTTGCAATCTTCCGATTGTCCGTTGCTTTACATATGACGGTCACCTTACAGGTGCAAAGGATGTTGAAGAATACAACGAATTAAAGGCAAAGGGACAGCTTGCCGAAAACGAACCCGAGGTTCTCGACTGCGGAAAATATGCAGGCATGACAACAATGGAGGCAAGAGAGGCTATTGTTGCCGACCTTAAAGAAATCGGCGCTCTCAAAGAGGTTGAAGAGCTTACCCACGATGTCGGCACTTGCTACCGTTGTCACACAACAATTGAGCCTATGGTTTCAAAGCAGTGGTTTGTAAAAATGGCTCCGCTTGCAAAGCCTGCAATTGATGTTGTCCGCAAGGGCGACACAAAGTTCATCCCCGAAAGATTTGAAAAGGTTTATTTCCATTGGATGGAGAATATCAAGGATTGGTGTATTTCCCGTCAGCTTTGGTGGGGACACAGAATCCCTGCATGGTACTGCGATGACTGCGGCGAAGTTATGGTTGCCAAAGAAGCACCCGAGAAGTGCTGTAAGTGCGGCAGTACACACATTCATCAGGACGAGGACACTCTCGACACATGGTTCAGTTCGGCACTTTGGCCGTTCTCAACACTCGGCTGGCCCGACAAAACTCCCGAACTTGAGTATTTCTATCCCACAAGCACTCTTGTAACAGGTTATGATATCATCTTCTTCTGGGTTGCAAGAATGATTTTCTCAGCTTGTGAAAATATGGGTTCTGCTCCGTTCAAGACCGTATTTATGCACGGTATTGTAAGAGATGAAAACGGCATCAAGATGTCAAAATCTCTCGGCAACGGTATTGATCCGCTTGAAGTTATTGACAAATACGGTGCAGACGCACTCCGTTTCTTCCTTGCAACAGGCAACACACCCGGTAACGATATGCGTTATTCCGACAAGCGTGTTGAGGCTTGCGCTAACTTTGCAAACAAGCTCTGGAACGCATCCCGTTATGTTCACATGAACATTGACGACCACGATGTTAAGAATGAACTTCCGAAAACTCTCACAACAGAGGACAAGTGGATTGTTTCAACTCTCAACACAGTTGCAAAAGAAGTAAACGAAAATCTTGAGAAGTTTGAACTCGGCATTGCAGTTCAGAAGATTTATGAATTCATCTGGGACTGCTACTGCGACTGGTACATTGAGCTTGTTAAGACAAGACTTTCAAGTGACGGTGAGGACGCTCAGAATGCAAGACAGGTACTTCTTTATGTGCTTGATCAAATTCTCAGACTTCTCCATCCGTTTATGCCGTACATCACAGAAGAAATCTGGCAGACAATTCCTCACGAGGGCGAAACAGTAATGCTCGCAAAGTACCCTGAATACAACGCAGAGCTTGATTATCCCGAGGCATCGGATGAAATGAAAAAAATTATGGATGCAATCCGTGCAATCCGTAACCGCCGTGCAGAGATGAATGTTCCGCCGTCAAGAAAAGCAAAGGTTTATGTTGCAACAAAGTTTGCCGAAACATTCAGAGACGGCACACAGTTCATTCAGAAGCTTGCATCAGCAAGTGAGGTTGAAGTTGCAGAAAGCTTTGAAATTGAGGGTGCCGTAAACATTGTAACGGCAGACGCAAAGATTTACATTCCTATGGACGAGCTTGTTGACAGGGAAAAGGAACTTGCAAGACTCAACAAAGAGCTTGAACAGGTTAAAAAGCGTCTTGCACAGAGCGAGGGCAAGCTTAACAATCAGGGCTTTGTTGCAAAAGCTCCCGAGGCTGTAATTGAAAAGGTTAAGGGACAGGCCGCAAAGGAAAGAGAGCAGATTGCTCTTATCGAGGCCGCAATTGCCGCACTCAAATAATTCGGCAATCCGATAAAACGGAATAAAATTATAATCAAAGGCTGAAAGAGCATAGTTGTTCTTTCAGCCTTTTTATGTTCGAGCAGATAGTCTTAATAGGGAGAGAGTAAGCTTTTTAAATTGAAAGTTGAAAATTGAAAATGGAAAATTATAGTCGGGAAGACAGTTTTCAAAATACAAAACATCGTTTCCCAATTGTTTTGGTTTATATGGAATGAACTGTTAAATTGTAGCGGCGAACACGGTTCGCCGCTACAAAATATCCGTAACTATGGTTTGCTCCATGAACAAAAATAACATCCGAAACGGTCAGGAAAAGTCAAAACGCAGAATTGTCTGCTTTAATAGTAAAATCTGTGAAATAAAGAACATTTCTTCCGAAATCCAAATTATCCCTTTCGTACAATATGTAGCAAAATTTGTACAGAAGCACGCCTGTTTAGCGGTTGTAGGTCGGAGTATGGGCTGATTATTGTTATCTAACTGTTCAATCTTGATAAAAATAACAGATATGTGAAATAAAAATATGTATATGTGCTAATTGCACAAAGAACGGTGTTGTTTTTTAGGCATTGCTACAAATCTGTGAAAAACAGAAAATAATGCTTGAAATCCACATTTTTGTGTTGTATTATATAGGTGTCAAAGGAAATAACCGATTCGGAAAACGGAAATCAAACAAACGAATCGGAAACATTAAATCTTATTTAATAAAGAAAAGGAGAAAATATTATGCATGCTTTAAAAAGATTTGGTACAGCTTTCGGCGGATATAAAATGATGGAAAACTACCCCATTCCCGAATGCGGTCCGGACGACATTATTCTTGAAATCAAGGCAGCCGCTATCTGCGGTGCCGACATGAAACACTGGGGTGTTGACAACGGTTACGATGATACAAACATCACTCCCGATCAGCAGCAGTCGGTTCGTGGTCACGAGTTCGCAGGCGAAATCGTTAAGGTTGGCGAAAATGTAAAAGACTGGCATATCGGTCAGAGAGTTGTTTCAGACAACAGCGCACATGTTTGCGGCGTATGTCCGGCTTGTGAGCAGGGCGACTTCCTCTGTTGCGAACATAAAGTAAACCTTGGACTTGACAACAACACATGGGGCGGCGGCTTCTCAAAGTATTGTAAAGTACCGGGCGAAATCCTCGCAATTCACAAACACGCAATCTGGGAAATTCCTGAGGGCATCAAGTACGAAGAAGCTTGTGTACTCGATCCTATCTGTAACGCATACAAGGCAGTTGCTCAGCAGTCACATCTTATCCCCGGACAGGATGTTGTAGTATTCGGTACAGGACCTCTCGGACTCTTCTCAGTACAGGTTGCAAAGCTTATGGGTGCCGTAAACATCGTAATGGTTGGTCTTGACGATGATGTAAAAGTAAGATTCGGCGTTGCAAAAGAGCTTGGCGCTACACACTGTGTAAACGGTTCTAAGGAAGATGTAGTTGCAAGATGTACAGAAATCTGCGGCAGAGATAACCTCGGACTCGTAATTGAATGTTCAGGTGCTAACATAGCTCTCAAGCAGGCAATCGAAATGACAAGACCAAACGCTGAAATCGTTCGTGTAGGTATGGGCTTCAAACCTCTTGAATTCTCAATCAACGACATTACAGCTTGGAACAAGAGCATTATCGGTCACATGGCTTATGACTCAACATCATGGAGAAACTGCATCAGACTTCTCCAGTCAGGTCAGATTAAGGTTCAGCCGATGATTACTCATCGCCTCGGTCTTTCACAGTGGCAGGAAGGTTTCGACAAGATGGCTAAGAAAGAGGCTATCAAGGTTATCTTCCACTACGATTACGAAGATTAATTAAAGAAAATATGCATCAGGGAGGATTTTCTAATGAGAAAGCTTATGATTGCCCCGTCAGTGGGTTGCTGTGATTTGTTCCATGTTGAAGAACAGGTTAAGCTGATTAACGAAAAATCAGATTACCTCCACATGGACATTAAAGACGGTGTTTATGTTCCAAGTTACGGAATCGGTCCTGATTATCTCGACTACCTTAACAAGCATGTTGAGAATCTCAAACCAATGGATGCTCACCTTATGGTAAAACATCCTCAGCAGTATCTTGAAACCTTTGCAAAGGCAGGAGCTGCTTACATAACACCTCACACAAACTGCATCGAAGGTGACGCATTTGTAACGATTCACAAGATCAAAGAGCTTGGCTGTAAGGCAGGCGTTGCATTAAGTCCCTCGGTTCCGCTTTCTACTATTGAATATTACCTCCCGTTGCTTGATAAGGTTACAATCATGATTGTTGATCCGGGCATCGCAGGTCAGCCGGTTGATCCGCAAATGTTCGTAAAAATCAACCAACTCGCTAAGATCAGAAAGGAAAGAGGTCTTAACTTTTTAATTGAAGCCGACGGTTCAATGAACAGCAGTCTTTACCGTCCGCTTTACGAGGCAGGTGCAGATCTCGTAATTCTGGGACCTCCGGCATTATGGAACAAGGACACGGATTTCAATAAGGCTTGGGACATAATGGAAAGTGAGCTTGAGCGAGAGCTTGACGGTGCTGAGAGAAAAATCTGATTTAAATAAAAAGTCAAAGAGGAAATTAAAAGGAGAAGAAAAATGGCTAACAAAACTTCTGTCAACATTGGCGCAAGACTTGACCGCTTGCCTCAATCAAAATGGCATGTTAAGATCTGGCTGGTTACAGCTTTTGCACTCTTGGTATGCTGGTCAAACGGTATCGGCGGTTCCGTTCAGAACATTCTTTTGAACGAACTTCACTGGCTCGAACCCGGTTCAACACTCCTCGCAATGTGGGGTACAACTTACACAGCAGGACAGCTCTTCGGCGCACTCATTGGCGGTCCTATCGGCGATAAAATCGGCCGTAAAAAGAGTATCCTTCTTTACGAAATTATCCATATCATCGCTATGATCGGCGGTGCTCTTTCACCGAACATCGCAGTTCTTTATGTGTTCAGACTCCTCCAGGGTCTTGCACTCGGCGCTCTCCTTGTAGTTCTTTTCGCAGGCTTCACAGAGTATGTTCCCGGTAAGAACCGTGGTACATGGTCAAGCCGTACATCATTCATCGGCAACTGGGCTCACCCAATCTGCAACGGTATTGCTCTTCTTATCGTTTCAACAGGCGTAAGCATGAATATGAACTGGAGAATCCAGTTTATGATTCCTTCAATCCTTTCAATCATCGCTTGTATCTTCATCTATGTTAAATTCCCTGAATCACCGAGATGGCTCGAATCACAGGGCAGACTTGATGAAGCTGATAAAATTATGACAAGCATTGAGAAAGAAATTGAAAAATCAACAGGCAAACCGCTCCCACCGGTTGAAATTACAAATCCAAAGCCTGTTAAGAAGCTCCCATTCAC
The DNA here is from genome assembly GCF_040095935.1 of Ruminococcoides intestinale. Classification (NCBI taxonomy): domain Bacteria; kingdom Bacillati; phylum Bacillota; class Clostridia; order Eubacteriales; family Oscillospiraceae; genus Ruminococcoides; species Ruminococcoides intestinale. The sequence continues at coordinate 400,753 of NZ_JBBMFQ010000002.1, forward strand.
AGCTCTCTTCAAAGGCAAACTCCTCAGAAGAACTATCGTTGGTTCTCTCGTACTCATCGGTATGAACACAATCCAGTACACACTTATGAACTGGATGCCGTCAATGCTTTCAGGTCTTGGCTATGATACATCAAAGTCACAGTTTATGACAATGTTCGGACTCTTCGGTGCTCCGTTCGGTATCTTTATCGCATCTCTTATCATGGATAAGATTCCTCGCCGTGTAATGGGCGTTATCCTCCTTGCAGGCATGGCAGGTCTTGGTGTTGCAACAGGTCTTCTTGCTCCGACACTCGGAATGACAGGACTCATTGTTATGACATTCCTTCTTAACACAATCATCTATATGTATGTTTGCTACGCATCAGCAGTTTATGTTCCTGAGATGTGGCCTACATCGGCAAAACTTTCAGGTTCGGGCTTCAGTAACGCAATGGGTCGTGTAAGTAACATCTTCTTCCCGTTCCTCGTTACAAATGTTGCTGCAAGCAGCATGGGCTCAGGCGGCGTATTCATTCTTATCGCAATTGTTGCAGCTATCATCGCTGTTGCAGTTATCTTCCTCGGTGTTGAAACCAGAGGCGAATCCGTTGAGGACATCGGTGATGTAGAGTAATTCTGCAAAACCCTCTAATACATACAACCAAAAATTTTAGATGCGGTGCCTGAGTGCATCGGGCACCGCAAACTAAAATCATTAGTAATGGAAAACGAAATACAGCAATTTTAAAACATTCAAAACTTATCTTTAAATTTTTAACAGCTAAACCATCAATTTTTTAATCACAGGCAAATAAATTTGAATATACGCAGAAGGCACATCGGGTGCAAATGCTTAAATAAATTATCATAAAGAAAGTGCAGGAGATTATTATGAAAAATTCAGAAGCTATCTTAGTTACTCCAAAGCAGTTTGAAATTCAGGAATGTCCCGTTCCTGAGCCAAAGGATCACGAGATTCTTATGAAGGTTGAATATGTTGGAATGTGCGGTTCCGATATCCACGGCTTTGAATTCGGTCCTTTCATCCCACCTAAGGATCCTAACCAGAAAATCGGTCTTGGTCATGAGGTTGCAGGCGAGGTTGTAAAGGTTGGCTCAAAGGTTACAAGATTCAAAGCAGGCGACAAGGTTCTCATCGAACCCGGTGTTCCGGATGACAAATGCGAATACTGCCGTACAGGCAGATACAACATCTGCCCTGATGTTGACTTTATGGCTACACAGCCTAACTACAAGGGCGCACTCACACAGTATATGACACATCCCGAGGAGTGGACATACCACATTCCTGAGGGTATGACAACAATGGAAGCAGCTCTCGTTGAGCCGGCAGCAGTCGGTATGCACGCAGCAATCCTCGGCGGCGCACAGCTTGGTAAGAGCATTGTTATCCTCGGCGGCGGTACAATCGGTCTTATGGTACTTCAGGCTTGTAAGAGCCTCGGTGCAACAGACATCACCGTTGTTGATATTATGCAGAATCGTCTTGACCTTGCATTAAAGCTTGGTGCAAGCAGAGTTATTAACGGCAAGGAGCAGGATACGGTTGCACTTCTCCGTTCACCCGAATATTTCGGCGATCACGGTTGTGAACTCGTATTCGAGGCAGCAGGTTCTGTATTCACAGCTCAGCAGGCTGTTCAGATCGTTGCAAGAGGCGGTAAGATTATGATGGTCGGCACACAGTCAAAGCCTGTTCCGATTGACTTCCTCAAGATTAACCGTGAGGTTATGATTCAAACATCATTCCGTTACTGCAACAACTTTCCGCAGACAATCGAGGCAATCGCAAGCGGTAAGTTCAATGTTAAGGATATGGTTACAAACATCTATGATTACAAAGATGTTCAGCAGGCATTTATGGACGCTATCGACCCCGAAAAGAAAGCCAGTATGGTTAAGGGTGTTATCAAGGTAGCCGACTGATATACACAGATTTATTAAAAATTTTCATAAGGAAAGGTGATTAAAATGTTATCAGATATCAGATATTGGGAAAAGAAGGCAACAGAGGGACACTACGCTATTCCTCACTTCAATGTATGGAATGCAGAAATGCTCATGGGTGTTATTGACGCAGCCGAAGAGCTCCGTGCTCCAATCATTATTTCATTCGGTACAGGTTTCACAGGCAACACTTCTTTTGAAGACTTCTGCTACATGATGGATTCAATGGCAAAGAAGGCTACTGTTCCTGTAATTGAGCATTGGGATCACGGCAGAAATATGACAATTCTTCAGAACGCTGTTAATCACTGCATGAATTCGGTAATGCGTGACGCATCAGCTCTTCCTTATGAAGAAAATGTTGCTGAAATCAAGAGATGCGTTGACTACTTCCACGCTTACAACATTCCTGTTGAGGCTGAGCTTGGTCATGTAGGTAACGAAACAGTATATGAAGAGGCACTTTCAGAGTACCAGTACACAGATCCTTCAAAGGCTAAGGAATTTGTTGAGAGAACAGGCTGTGACTCACTCGCAGTTGCAATCGGTAATGTTCACGGCGTATATTCTTCAGAGCCAAAGCTTGCTTTCGATGTACTCGAGGCAGTTGCCAAGGAAGTAGATGTTCCGCTCGTACTCCACGGTGCATCGGGTATCGGTGACGAGGACATTAAAAAGGCTATCTCACTCGGTATCGCTAAAATCAACATTCACACAGAGCTTTGCCAGGCTGCTATGGAAGCTATTAATGCTCACAAGGACGAGCCGTTCCTTGCTGTTGAGCGTGAAGTAAGAAAGGCTGTTAAAGAGCGTGCAATGTACAAGATTAAACTCTTTGGCGATGACGGCAGAGCAGATGAGTAATATGAGTAATACAGAGAAAAAACTTGATGTTATCTGTCTTGGCGCAGCGGTAGTTGACATTCCACTTCGTCCGGTATCAAGAGATATTTTTGATATCGAGTCATATCCGGTTGACAGAATTGCAATGTCTGTCGGCGGTGATGCAATGAACGAGGCAACAATCATTAGCCGTTTAGGCTTTAAAACAGGCATTATCGCTTGTATCGGTGATGACGCTGCAGGTCAGTTTATCCTTCGCTCCTGCGAGAAGGATAACATAGATGTTGAAGGCATCAAGATTGATCCGACAATCGACACCTCAATGAACATTGGTCTTGTAACCGATGACGGTGAAAGAACCTTTGTTACAAACCGCAATGGCAGCTTGTGGAAAGAAAACATTGAGCATGTTGACTTTGAAAAAATGAAGCAGGCAAAAATCCTTTCCCTCGCAAGTATTTTTAACTGTCCTCTTCTTGACGGCAAGACGCTTGTAAAGATTTTTAAAGAGGCAAAGGCGGCAGGTATGACAATTACCGCCGATATGATAAAGCCAAGACTCGGTGAAACTCTTGACGATATCAGAGAAGCATTAAGCTATGTGGATTACTTCTTCCCGAACTTTGACGAGGCTTGCCTTATGACAGGCGAAACCGAAGAATCAAAGGTTGCGGACAAGCTCTTTGAATGCGGCGTTAAGAATGTAATCATGAAGATAGGCAAGCGTGGATGTTACATCCGCAATGCCGCAGGAGCAATGATTGTTCCTGCCTGCAAGGGTGTAACCGCAATCGACACAATCGGTGCAGGCGACAACTTTGCATCAGGCTTTATTTCGGCACTTCTTCAGGGCAAGGATATCCGTGACTGCGGTATCTATGCTAACTGCACAGCGGCTATTTCGGTTCAGTATGTCGGTGCAACAACAGGCGTTCGGAACAAAGAAATGGTTGAAGAAATGCTTGAAAAGTATAAAAAAGATTATATCCTGTAATAGTAATAAATCTGTGACATTACGCCCTGTGTTCGTAAGAATGCAGGGCAACCCCCCACCAATATATTATTAAAGAAAGGGCAGATGCAAAATGAAGACGATGAAGCTTGGCAAAACAGGCATTGATATTTCAAGAATGGGACTCGGCACCTGGTCAATCGGCGGCGGCTCGGCATGGGGCGGCGACCACGACCTTCAGGTTGTTGTAGATACAATCCGTGAAGCTCCAAAGCTCGGTGTAAACCTTATCGATACAGCTCCGGGTTACAACTTCGGCAACAGCGAGAAAATCCTCGGCAAGGCTCTTGAGGGCATGAACCGTGAAGATGTTGTAATCATTACAAAGTGCGGTGTTACATGGGATCAGGAGATGAAGGGCGACCTTTTCAACAAGGTAAACGGCATTCAGCTTTATAAGAACCTCAACAGTGCTTCAATCAAAAGAGAAATTGAAGAATCACTCAAGAGAATGGGCACAGACTATGTTGATGTATATATGACACACTGGCAGTCAATCGAGGGCAGCGAGTATTATGTTCCGATTCAGAAGACTATGGAGGTTCTCAACGATCTCAAGGCTCAGGGCAAAATCAAGGCTATCGGTGCTGCAAATGTAGATATCAAGCAGATTCAGGAGTACCTCAAGTGGGGCGAGCTTGATATCGTTCAGGCGAAGTATTCAATTCTTGACCGTGGCATTGAGGATGAAATCATTCCTTGCTGTCGTGAAAACGGTGTTACAATTCAGGCTTATTCACCGCTCGAAATGGGACTTCTCTCGGGTACATTCCCAAGAGATTACAAGCCTGTAGGCGCACAGATTCCAAAGAAATGGTTCCAGCCCGAAAATATGCAGAAGGCTATGGATGTTATGGATCAGTGGAAGCCTCTTTGTGAAAAATATAACTGTACAATTGCTAACCTTGCTCTTGCATGGATTCTTGCTCAGGGTGACTTTATCAACCTTCTCAGCGGTTCTACTACTGTAGATCAGATTGCCGAGAATGTTAAGTCAGCCGAACTTGAACTTGATTCCGCTGATGTTGCAATGATGCGTGATATGGTTGAAGCTATCGACAAATAATTAAGGGTTGCTTAATACACCTTTGTGTATAGGGTGAAGGAATCCGCTCCCGATTGTTAAAATTATTGTAAAAACAGTCGAATTCCCTTTACTTTTGTTGATAATTATGTTAGTATGTAATAAAAGTTGAGGGAAATGTTTATGGCAAAGAGAATTGACGAAATCAGACAAAAGGTTGAAACCGAAGGCGAGGTTTTCGTCTCGGATTTAAGCAGAATATATAATGTAACCGAAGAAACTATCAGGCGTGATCTTGAAAAGCTGAAGAATGACGGTATCATTACCAGAACTTTCGGAGGAGCTGTTCTTAACACAACTCCTCAGAATGACAGAGTGCATTTCTTTAAACGCAAGGGAATCAACCTTGAGAGCAAAAAGAAAATTGCTAAGCTGCTTGTTGATAAATTTATCGGTGTGAATACGATGATGATTGATAACAGCACAACTGTTCTTGAGGCTGTTAAGCTTTTTAAGGACAATGAAAATCTTACCGCAATTACCTTTTCTGCACAGATTTTTCAGGAACTCGACACTTGTAAAATGAAGCTGGTTTCAACCGGCGGACTTTATGATGAAAAAACCCGTTCTTTCTACGGAAAACCTGCAAAAGAGGCTATGAAAAAGTACAATGTTGACCTTGTTCTCCTCGGATGCAAAGGGCTTGATATGGAAAGAGGCATAACTGATTCTTCCGAAGGTGAGGCTGATTTGAAGTCTGAGATGGCAAGCCGTGCCGAATGTGTGGTATTACTTGCAGACCATTCAAAATTCAACCATACTGCGTTTGTCAATTTTTTGGATTGGGATAGGATCGATTATCTGATTACCGACGAAAAGCCGTCACAGGAATGGCTTGAGTTTTGTGAGCAGATGAAAATAAAACTCATGTACTGATTTACCTTGTCCGGTACATAGTTTGAGCCAGTGCTTTTTATAATTTTACCCATTAAAGCTCCTGTTCTTTTTAATCAAAAACAGCAGGAGCTTTTGCGCTGTCAAAACTTTAGCAGATTTAACAGTTTTGAGAACGCAAAGAAATTATTTTTATTATTATTGGATAGTATTGTTAAATCTGAGTTGAATTTTAAACATAGTAATTATTTTATATATCACTATGGAAATTCTATTAATTACGGTTATTTTTGCAGACGGGAGACCAATCGGAGACGGTTCCCGTCACATTAAGGACACACCGATTAAATATGAGGATAGGATGTGCAAATATTCCTTGAGACAGTTTATTCGGCAGTTCCGCAATAAAGGGGTTACCCAAATTCACAGATAAGGAGATGTAAAAATGACAAAACAAAAGGAGAAGAAGAAAGCTTCAATTGTCAAGAAAATGATGATTGCCGTTGTCGCAGGTTTTGTAGTCGGCTTTATATGTCTGCTGATTAAAAGTGCGGTAATGGGAACAGACGGCGAAGGAGCCTGGAAAGTTGTTGAGGCAATTTTATTCCAGGATATCACCGCAACAAAAGATATCGAAGGACTCGGCTTGTTCTACATCGTAGGTCAGCTGTTTATGAAGGGACTTCAGATGATGATTGTTCCTCTCGTTCTTTGTTCACTGACACTTGCACTTTGCAGCCTTGCAAACCCAAAAAAGCTCGGTCGAATCGCAGGTAAAACATTTGTGTCATACCTTTGCTTCTATATCGTAGCAGCAGCTCTTGCAGGCGCAGCAGCTTATCTTGCAAAGAGTCTTGGTTGGTTCACAGTCAATCTTCCGGCACAACAGGCTCAGGACATTGTTACAATGGAGGGTTACAACCCGCTCGTTACAATTGTAAACGCTGTTCCGAGCAATATGATTAACGCAATGTCATCTAACAACACAATTCTTTGCGTTGTTGTTATCGCAATTATCTTTGGCCTTTGTATGACAAAGATGGGCGAAAAAGCAGATCCGCTCAAGAAAGTTTTTGAAAACATCAACGATATCGTTCAGATGTTCCTCAACTTCCTTATCAACAAGATTGCTCCTATCGCAATTTTCTGTATGATCGTAAGAGCACTCGCCGTTTACGGAATTGAGTACATTTCACCGACAATGATGTGGATTGTTGTAACAATTGTTGTAAGCCTCGTTCTTGTTTGCACAATTTACCCAATCGGTATTTTCATTACAACAGGACTTAATCCGTTTATTTTCCTTAAAAAGGCAGCAAAAATCGGTATGTTTGCAGCAGCAACAAACTCGTCTGCCGCAACGCTTCCGCTTAATAAGGAAACCTGTATTAACGAACTCGGCTGTTCCGAAGAAATCAGCAGCTTTGTTCTTCCCACAGGTATGACAATCAATATGAACGGTACAACCGCAATGCATATGATTGCCATTACATTCATCGCCACAGCCGCAGGCGTCAACATTACTCCTGCAACCCTTTGTCTTACAGCATTCCTCTCAATCTGCACAGCAGTCGGTACTCCGGCAATCCCTGTTGCAGGTACAACAATGGTTTATGTTGTAATGATGGGACTTGGCTTGAACTCAGATCTTTGTATGATTGGCTACTCGCTTATTCTTGCTATGAACTACCTCCCGGGTATGGCTGTTATCACACTTAATGTTATCGGTGACGCTGCTACCAATGTTATAGTTTGTGCAAAAGAACATTGCCTCAACAAAGAAATCTATAACAGCAAAACCCCTAAAAACAACTGATTTCAGTAAGATAACTCCAGGAACCCCCTTGTAAAACCGAACCGCCCTCGACAGCGCATGCACTGCCGAGGGCGGCTTAGTTTTACGGTGAGCCACCGTTCCCAGTTCGTGAAGATAGTATGGTATAAAAAAGACATATTATGCCCGAGCCTAACATTGCAACCGTTCGCACAATTCCGTATGGGCGGATATCATCCGCCCGCAGGTAATTGCAGAAGATTTATGATGAAAATAAACTGTATAAATGGGATACATTTACCGAAATAATGTAGCAGTCAGTTACAATTAAACTTCATTATTTATCAGCTAAAAATTCCTTGCCGGCTTTATCGGTTGCAAGAATTGCATTGATGAATGCGTCCTCGGTCGGATTACCCGGGACATACTTCCACTCAACAACGCTTGCGGCTTTGTGTGCAATTGCAGGCACATCATCCGGAGTAAGTGCAATTTCGCCGAGAGTGCAAGGAAGTCCGATACTGCGGTTAAATTCAAAAATTCTGTTTCGCTCCTCAAATTGTCCGTCATATGTCAGCAGACACAGCACACCGAATGAAACAATTTCGCCGTGCAGATGCTGCCGTTCACATTGCGGAAAGAGTGACGCACCGTAATAAACACAATGTGCGAGCGATGAATTGTAGTAATAATCCTCCTCGGGATTAGGATTGTTTTCGTGTACGGTAAAATTTGAAACAAGTCCCGCCGTGATAATAATGTCAAGCGCAACCTGCTCAATTGCCTCTGTCGGCACATTGTTTTTGCAGTCCTCAAGAGCTTTTTTGCCAAAGCTTATGAGCGGTTCGGTACTTGCGGAGGCAATTGCCTTGCCAAGCAACGGTGTGTGAATCATATTCTTTTCACGACACGCAAAAATTACTTCATATTCCTTTGAAAGTGCGTCACCGATTCCTGCCCACATGAGCTTTTCGGGTGATTCGGCAATAATTTTTGTGTTGATGAATGTGTGAATTGCAGGGGCTTTGTGGTACGAATATTCCTTGAAAGTACCGTCGGGATTGTACATTACCGAAAGCGAGGTGCATGACGCACAGTTTGATGCAATTGTCGGGAATGTGAACAACGGTTTGTTATATAAAGCACAATAGGTTTTTGCCGTGTCAACAGCTCGTCCGCCTCCGATACCGAACACCATATCAGCCTTTTGCACAGACGGATTGTTCTTTATTTTTTCAACATTTTCATAGCTGGAGTCACCGCCGTACCATACAAAATCAATGATTTCAATGTCAGAGCCTTTGATGCCTTCAAGCAAAGCCTTTTTTGATTTTTCCATAGCTGTTTTACCGCCGACTGCAACCGCCTTTTTGCCGTACGGCTTTACAATTTCGGGAATCGCCTTGTAGCAATCAACTCCCACGCTGTAACTCGGTAAAAATTCGCTGTATGTGTGTGACATAATTTATCCCTCCGAAAACAATACTTATAAATAAATTATATCACCGCAGTTTGTGTATTTCAATACATTAGCACAATAAATTGTTAAAATTATTATTGCCTGACAGATGAAAATATGCACACATCTTATGCAATTTAGCAAAAAATTGCGAAGAATATTCGTGAAAAATACTTATGGAAATGGCTTTTGCAAAGTGCTATAATCTTGTAAATATATATAAGAAGGGCGGTGCTTTTATGCAGGAAATATACGGACAGAAAACAGACAGACAGCTCGCAGCAAAGCAGAGACTAATTGCAGTTGCGGCAGGCAGGGAAAAGGCAGACCTTGTTTTAAAAAACGCAAAGTATCTTAATGTGTTTTCAAATGAATTTTTGTGCGGTGACATAGCCGTTGCAAACGGACTGATTGCCGGCGTCGGAAAATATGACGGCAAAACAGAGATTGATGTCAGCGGAAAACTCGTTCTCCCCGGCTTTATTGACGCACACATTCACCTTGAAAGTTCAATGGTGACTCCTGCTGAATTTGCAAAGGCAGTTGTTGCCCACGGCACAACCACAGTTATAACCGACCCTCACGAAATCACAAATGTAATGGGCATTGACGGAGTTGAATATATGATTCAGGCATCGCAAAATTTGCCGATTGATGTTCATTTTATGATGCCGTCATGTGTGCCTGCCACAGAAATTGACGAGAGCGGTGCGGAGCTTGACTGCAAGGATATTGACTTGTACTTGGATAATAAAAAGGTACTCGGACTTGCAGAGATGATGAACTATGTCGGTGTTATCAACGGCGATAAAAATGTGCTTTCAAAAATTGTCACCTCGCAGGCTCATCACAAGAAGATTGACGGCCACGCTCCTGAGCTTTCGGGCAATGACCTCAACGCATACATTGCCGCAGGTGTCTATTCCGACCACGAGTGTTCCACCTTTGAAAATGCCCTTGAAAAGCTGAGAAAAGGTCAGTTTATTATGATAAGAGAGGGTACTGCCGCTCATAATCTCAAGGCGCTTATGCCGCTTTTGACTCAGCAGTATTACTCAAGGTGTATGTTTGCAACAGATGATAAGCATCCAAGTGATTTGCTCTATGGCGGTCATATTGACTACATCGTAAAACAGGCGCTGAAAAACGGTGCAGATCCGATTGTTGCCCTCAAAACAGCAACCCACCATGCCGCAAGATACTTTTTGCTCAATAACAAAGGTGCGATTGCTTCGGGTTATCTTGCCGATATTGTTGTTGTCGATAATCTTGAAGATTTCAATGTTGAAACTGTTTTCAAGTGTGGCAAGCTTGTTTTTGACGGCGAAGTTAAGGACTTTTCTGCTCCCACAGTTGATGAAAAGCTTGCCGAAAAATGCTTTGACACTTTTCATCTTGACAGCGTAACGCCGAGCAGTTTCAAGGTTGACGGAAAACTCGGACTTATCGGTCTTGTCGGCGGTGAATTGCTCACACGCAATCTTGGCACAGCAGATAAAATTGATGTGGAAAACGATATTCTGAAAATTGCCTGCATTGAGCGTCACAAAGGCACAAACCATATCGGTGTCGGCTATGTTAAAGGCTATTCGCTGAAATCGGGTGCAGTAGCAACCTCGGTTGCCCACGATTCGCACAACATTATCACAGTCGGCTGTAATGATGATGATATAGCCGTTGCCGTGAACGCAATCAAGGACAGCAAGGGCGGTATCGCAGTTGTTGAAAACGGCAAAATCAAGGCTCTGCTCGAACTCCCGATTGCAGGCTTGATGTCCGATGAACCGCTGACAACCGTAAATGAAAAGCTTGAAAATGCAAAGTCATCTGCATATGAACTCGGTGCGGATAAAAGCATTGATCCGTTTATGACTCTCTCGTTTCTAAGCCTGCCCGTTATCCCAAGCTTGAGAATAACCACCAAAGGTGTGTTTGATGCGGAAAATTGGAAAATGCTCTGATGTGCGGAAGTTTTTAACAATACAATAAAATATCAAATAATTTAAACAGGAAAACAAAAAGCGTATTTGTCACTTTGTTTTCCTGTTTTATTTTGTAAAAGGGCTATAGTCATTTTACAGTCACTTTGCATTTGTATAATTTAAATATAAAAGAAATTGGTTGATTAAAACAAATAGCAATACAATATTAAATAATAGCCATTGTGCAATATTTACAAATTATTGTGTAAAAATTTGTCGTAAAAATTACCTGATTTGCTTGAAATATTATTAAAATGTGATATAATAGCATTATAAAGTCAATGTATAAAAAGTATTGCAATAATAATTACAGAACTTATTGAAGTGTAACCTACTGAATTTTCAGTTGTATGCGACTAAAGATGCAATAACTTAAAATTAAAAACATAAAAATATTATAAATAATTTAAACAGATAAACCGTGCATTTGCGTTTGTTTAAATGGTAAATCTGTACAATGGCTTGTGAGGAGGTCTGGATATTAAGAAAAATGAGGTGACGAAATGAAATTCTATAAAAGATTATTAGCAATGGCAATTGTGGCAACCGTTTTTATTTCTGTTTTTGCATTTGGTGCAACGGCATACGGCTCGGATAACGATGTTCCGTTCTTGGTGCAGGTTCCCGGAAATCAGAAAAAAGGGTATTCAAAAGCTGAATACAGAGGTAGTTCAGGACCGGAAGTTCCTTGGAAAGTAGATTTTACTTTCTCAGAAGAAGGTAGAGGTACCATAATGTACTTCTATCTTTCAGGTCCTTGGTATGAAAAAGTGTCAAATGTGAAATCTGTAAAACAGGGAACTGGCTGTAAATATTTTGCTGCGTATGATTCCGCTCAAAATATGGATGTTGGACTTGCTATTAAGAACAATAACAAGGAAGATAGCAATAAGTATAATGTTGCAGGTTATTGGGATGAAGAAACAGATAAACACAAATTTTCATACTAATAAGTTTTGCTGCTTTTAAAAATTACTGTTAGTTAATTAACTTTTATTTCTCATAAGTCATTTGCAGATTTACTATATAACTATATAACGAATCAGCCTATAAATTGAGGTGAAAAATATGTCATATTATATTACCCGAATATTTAATAACAAACTTAAATTAGGAGTTATACTTTTTATTTTTGTAGCTCCGATTTTAGATATATTGATGGCTCTTGTAGATGTGTTCAAAGGAGCATCTGTTCCTGTTCCCGGATTAGTTACTTTTTTGGGATCTTTCATGACGGCAGGACTTCAAGGCGTGTTGACAGGGTATTTACCGTTGTTCTTGGCAATTATTGTTGCGGATGATTGCATTGAAGATTACAGAATAGGATACAAAAATATTCTTGTCACCAAAAGAGGTAAGAATAAGTATTTTGCATTAAATATGCTTAAAAGTTTTACTGTTTCATTTTTTGTGCTTATAATTCCTCTCTTACTCAATCTTCTTATGGTGCATATTGTTTTTGCGGGAGGTACATATATTCCTGATGATGTGGAAATGCTGAAATCTGAACCCAATCTACTTCAGTCTTACAGCAATCCGATGTTTTATAACATACTTTATATTCTTGTTTTTTCATTCATTGGCGGTATTGTGGGAAGCGGTGCAACGGCACTTGCAATGGCATTTCCAAACAGATTTATTCTTTATCCGTTAGCTTTCATATTATGGTATATATCGACTGCCATCAAACCGTCTATCATAGGAGCATTAACCCCGTTTACTGTGTATCCTTTATCACATTATACTTTTACAATTATTTTTGTAGTAGCAATAAATATAGTTGCTGTTCTGTTTTCGTTCTTTAAGGTGACTAAGTATGATCAGGTGTAAATTAAAAAAGTATGCAATCATACTTCCGCTTTGTGCAGTGTTTTTCACTATGCTTTGCACATACACATATTTGCGATTTTATAATTATTTTAATTCGGATTATGCTGAGAAGTTAAGCCCAAAAGGTGTTTTTTGCAGAGTTGCAGGTAACGGAGATTTTAATGCATCAGGTAATGTTGCTTGCATTTTCATAGTAGTGTTTGTTCTGTTTTTGTTTTACATATTTACCGATGATAATGTAAGTTACATTGTAAGACTGAAATCGAGAGCCTCTTTTGTTACAAGAAGAATTGCTGATTGTGCGGTATTTGCTTTTCTGTTTTCATTTTTGATAGAAGCAGTCAGCGTAGTTGCGGCACTCATCTGCTTTGACATTAACCTGATTTTAGAATCGAATTTTCTGCAATATTCGGCACTTGAACTTTTGACTTTGTTTTTGTTTTATTTCAGAGCAGGACTCGTTATGCTCTCATTCGGAATAATCATTTCTCCAAAAGTTGCTCCAATTATCACCATAGCTCTGATTTTTACAGAGTTTTTTGCAGATGTAGCTTTTATGATAAGCAGGGTATGGCTTCCGTTCAGAGATGCCATAGTGGTGTCAAAACTTATGAACGGCGAAATGGTTCTGTCGGATATGTGGGGCATTATATTAAGAGCATTGCTTATGATGTTTATGCTTATCTTCTCTTCCTACTTTTTGTATCAGAAAAAGGATGTTTTGAGTAATGTTAAAAAGTAAGCTTGTTTTGTCGATAATACTGATTGTTGCGTGCTTTGCTCAATTGTTCAGTTGTGTATTTCAGGGAGATTTTCAAAATGCCTTTATGATTGGTTTAGCTCCAAGCGATTACGGTCTTGAAATTACAAAATTTCTGCCGCTTTTGCTACCCGTATGTTTTATTCTCTTCTTTACAAGCGGCTCAATTGAGAACCTTAAACAAGGCTACGGCAAGATGTTGATTGTACGCAATTATTCAAAAACAGTGCTGATTTTAAAGCGTTGTCTTAACAATTTTATAGCATTGATTTGCATTGTTTTGTTCCAGTTCATAATCTTTTTTGTTGCAAGAGAAAGTATGACTCCCGTTGAAAGCGGAACTCTTAAATCTTTGATTATGTACTTTCTGACAATTTTTTCGCTGATAGTTATTCAGTCTTTGCTTGAAATCAGTATTCCTGCACACATTGTGAACATAGGAATTTTCACCTATTGCTTTATTGCGTACTATTTGGTTCAGAATTTCGTTGACGCACCGATTTGGAAAATGCTTCTCTTTCCGAGCTTGATGTTCGGAATGCAGAACGGTGCTGTGTCGGGCGAGAGCATTTACTACGGATACCTGTTATTCATAGTTGCGTTAAATGCTTTGTGCATTTTCATTCTGAATTTGAGATTTAAGAAAACCGATATTTTTTGAGGTGATATTATGGTAGAAATAAAAAATTATTGTAAAAGTATCAAATCAAGACCGATTTTAAATAATGTAAGTTACAATTTTGAGTACGGCAAAATCTACGGAATTTACGGACACAACGGTTCGGGCAAAACTATGCTTTTGAGAGCAATTGCAGGCTTGCTTGTTCCCGACAGCGGCTCTGTTGTGATTGACGGAAAGGTTTTGCACAAGGATATGTCGTTCCCTCCGAGCATAGGCATCGTGATTGAAAATATGAACCTGTTGCCCCAGTACAATGCTTTTGACAATCTGAAAATCCTCGGCAAAATCAAGAAAACCGCCACCGATGAGGATATAAAAACAGCGCTTGAGCGTGTTGGATTAAAGTCCGATTTAAAGGTGAAAAAGTTTTCGCTTGGTATGAAACAGAGGCTGAATATTGCTCAAGCTGTGTTTGAAAAGCAGAAAATAATCCTGCTTGATGAACCGACAAATGCACTTGATAATGACGGTGTACAGCTGATTTACAAGCTTCTTAAAGAAGAAAAAGAAAGAGGTGCGCTCGTGGTTATCACAACTCATCACAAAGAGGATTTGGAAGAAGTTTGTGATGTTGTTTTGAAAATGACAGAAGGTGAGCTGCATGAAAAGTAAACTGTTTACTCATAAATTTTTCGTTGTTCTTTGCATCTCGGTTGTCGCTTTGCTCGGATTGTCTTTCCTTGCCAGAGCGACAATCGTAAATAACAGATTTGAACAAATGGCTGTTGATGAAAAATATAGTCTAAAGGATTCTGCCGACGGTCAGTTTTCAATTCAGTTTCAAGACGATGAAAACGGAAATTTTTATGCCACTGTCTGCTTGTTTCGGGGCGGATATTACGGCTTGGACGATGCGTATATTCCTACTTCATATGATGAAAATACAAAGATAACAGCTATTGAAAAGGAAGCTTTCAGCGAATTTGATTGTCTTAAAAAAGTTGTTATCCCCAACGGCATTTGTGAAATCAAGGATGACGCATTTAAGGATTCAAAAAATATAACGGAAATTTATATTGCGCCCTCCGTAAACAAGATTGCAAAAACCACTTTTGACGGCATTGACAACCTTACGATATATGCCGAAAAGGGTTCTTATGCTGAAAAATTTGCGGTTGAAAATAAAATCAATTATAAAAACTATACGACCGAGCCTGAAAATCCGGAGGCTAAAAATACCGATTATTCAAAAATCAGAAACGGTGCGTATTACGGCGAATATTATAATTATGATGTTATCTATGATGACGGCAAGCCCGTGTGCGTAATAACTAACTATAACCCAATGTCGACAGAGGAAAAGCTTGAAATTCCTGCACATATTGACGGCTTGGATGTGATTTCAATTGCAGATGATGCAATAAATTACGGCGGTGCAAAGGAAACAGTCGTTCCCGACACAGTAAAATTCATAGCCGATAATGCGTTCAAAGAATCCTACTCCCTTGAGGATATCTACCTGACCAAAAATGTGTCCTACATAGGAAAATCTGCCTTCAAAGATTCAAAAGACCTAACAATACACGCCCCGACAGATTCCTATGCACACACCTTTGCGACCGAAAATAAAATAACTTTCAAAGCTACAGACGATTAAATCCGATAAGCAATGAATAAATCTTTAAATTTACAGCCCTGTACCCATTTGCAGGGCTGTTTTTTTCAAGCAAATGGTAGATAATGGTACAGTGACCTTTGGTATAATGTTGATAACAGGTTGAAAGAATTATAAATTTAAAAATGCAGGAGGATTTTATCATGCCAAAACAGAAAGCATATGGATTACTTGGAATATTTATAATAACATACTGGGATAAAAGTCGAAGAATATTTGATGAAGGAAATTTAGTTTATTATACAGGAGAACATATTGCGAAGATATGTTCTCCTATTTGATTTGTGTAAAAGTATTAATAGCTGATGTAAACAATGAATAAAAAAATTGAAAAGTATTGCAAAATATTGTTATTAGTGGTATTATAAAGGTGAATGATATATATAGCTTGCTGTAAATTGAATTGCATACTAAAATAAATTTGTAGGTATTATTTTGTAAGTCAACATTCAAAAAAATAACATCTGATTGACGAACCAAAGAAGAATGAGTTTTTATTGTGTGATATATTATCACGCAATAATTTTTAATAAAAACATATAACAATGAAAGTGAGGATTATTAGATGACAACTCAAGAATATCAAAGAAAGCAAAAAGAAGGCAAGCCGGTATTGGCGATATGTTATGATTTCGATAAAACGCTATCTCCGGATGATATGCAGGCGCAGGGATATATTCAGTCAGTAAATTACGATGTTAAAAAATTTTGGCTTGAATCTAATAAACTTGCTGAAGAAAACAAAATGGATCAAAATTTAGCCTACATGTATAAGATGATGGTTGAAGCAGAAGGAAACTTTGTGTTTAACAGAAAGAAATTGGAAGAGTATGGTTCCAAAGTGAAATTATTCTCCGGTGTAGCCGAGTGGTTTGAACGAATCAGAGATTATGGAATTAGAAATGGTGTAATAGTTGAACATTATATTATTTCTTCCGGTTTGAAAGAAATGATTGAAGGAACTCAGATAGCCAAGAACGGCGCTTTTGAAAAAATCTATGCAAGCTCATTCTATTTTAATGAAAAAGGAGTAGCAAAGTGGCCTGCTCAGGTTGTAAACTACACCAATAAAACTCAATTTCTCTTTAGAATTGAAAAAGGCGTGTTAGATGTGAATGATCCGTGTGTTAATGATTATTTTGCACCGGAGGATATAAGAGTGCCGTTCAGAAATATGGTGTATATCGGTGACAGCGATACAGATATTCCGTGTATGAAATTGGTGAATACATACGGCGGACATTCAATTGGTGTTTATAATCCGGACACAATTGATAAAAAGAAAGTCTATAAAATGATGAATGATAACAGAATAAAATATTTTGTTCCTGCAGATTATTCTGAAGGAACTGAATTAGATTTACTCATCAAATCCATCATAGACAGAACAGCATATAATGAAAAACTTGAAAACTACCATTATGAATGTAAGAATGAAGCAGAAAATGTTAATAAGAATTGTATTCAGACCGACGAAGAAAAAGCAAAAGAAGATTTGATATATGCATTGGAAAACAGTTCTGACTTTATCAGTACGCACACGATTGTAAAAAAATTGAGTGTATATAATGAGTGGTCATCCGAACAAATTAAATTATTATTTGAGATTGCTGTTAGTAACAATCAAGTGCTATGGATTTTAAAAGACCATGATATAAAAGCTTTTTATTTAGATTTGTTGCAAAAGGTAGACACACCTGATGACAATGTAAAAAAGGTACAGGATATATTCAAGTTGGAAGATAAAGCATAGAGATGTAGTTCATTAAGAAAAAGAAGGTGTAAACAATATGGATTGGAAAAAATTATTATGTGAAAAGCGTCAATGCAATCAAAGTAATAAAAATAATAAGAAAAATAATAATGATATGCGTAATGAATTTCAAAAGGACTATCACAGAATAATCGGAAGTGCTTCTTTTAGAAGATTACAGGATAAAACACAGGTTTTTCCTCTTGATAAAAGTGATTTTGTCCGCACAAGGCTTACGCATTCGCTCGAAGTTGCTTCGTTCGCAAAATCTTTGGGACAGTCGTCTTTTTTGTACATTATAGATCATATAGACAGTTTTAAAAATAAAAGTGGCTTTCGTTCTGAATTTGAACCTTCAAATGAGGATATTAATAAAATTTGCAGTATTCTTGAATGTGCGGGATTGATTCACGATATAGGAAATCCGCCTTTCGGGCATTTTGGCGAATATTCAATAAGAATATGGTTTAAGAATAATCTTGAAAACTTAAAAATTGGTAAAAATTATGTCAAAGATTTGCTCAATGAACAGATGTGTAATGATTTTTACAACTTTGAGGGTAATGCACAAGCGTTAAGACTTTTAACAAAACTGCATTACCTTGTTGACGAAAATGGAATGCATTTAACATACGCTCTTTTAAATACAATTGTAAAATATCCTGTTTCTTCATGTGATATTAATACCAAAAGCGGAGATATCAAGAATAAGAAAATGGGGTATTATTATGCAGAAAAGGACTTGTATGATGATATAAGTGAATCCACAGGAGCTGTAGGTTGCAGATATCCGCTCACATTTCTGCTTGAGGCGGCTGATGACATAGCTTATCGAACAGCGGACATAGAAGATGCTGTAAAGAAAAATTATCTGACATATGATATGATTCTTGAAGAACTTAAAAAAGATGCATATCTCAATATGTGTAAAGGTGAGGAAAAAGGACACTATTTGGATGCTGTAAAAACACTTGAAAATAAATATGAAATTGCAAAAAGCAAGAAAATTGCCAATCCGGATCTATATGCGGTACAAAATTGGATAGTCAGTATACAGGGCTTTTTGATCAGTTGTGCAATATATGGATTTACATCAAATTATATTGACATTATGAACGGAACATTCAAAAGTGAAATATTAAAAGTGTCACATGGCAATGTACTTATGAAAGCTTTGGGGAATATTACAGCAGAAAAAGTGTTTGAGTCACAACATATCCAAAAGCTTGAAATATCAGCAGGTACAATAATAGATTTTTTGCTTGATAAATTTGTGAATGCGGCAATCAGTTACGATACCGAAATTGAGCAAAATGCGTTGGATAGACGCCTGATGAATATAATTTCACAAAACTATATGAGCGCATACAGACATCATTCCAGAGAAAAAACAAAGGAGGAAAAATTATATCTTCGTCTTTTGCTTGTAACTGATTATATATGCGGAATGACCGATACTTATGCAAAAACATTGTATCAGGAATTACACGGAATATCTTAATTAATCATTGTAATTTTCTTTATCGGTGACAGCTTTTTTGAAAGAAGAGAATTTATTTATGAAAGTTGCAGAAGTCAAAAAGGTACTTATACACAAAGGTGTTACAGAATTATTTCATGTGAATTCGGTAATAACGTCATTAACTTTTATCAATAATGGCGGACTATTGTCAAGAGAAACGGTTGAAAAATATAATCTCCCTCAAACAGATCAGCAAAGTGACGACATTGATAAAAAATTCAATATATACAATGACATATTCTTTGATTCGGTTGACATATATGAGCGTGCAAAGGATGTGAACAATTACGGCGTAATAACATTTGTTTATTCCGTAGATGTTTTGGATGAGGTTGCAGATTATGATATATGCATTACTCAGGAAAATCCTGCAAATTGGGATGAAGACATTCCTTATGAGGAACGATATTTCCCTGATGTTGACAGCTTGTATTATGGTTTTCATAAGGGAGATTTCGGTAATCATATTACCGTCAGAAATATAAGCAAACCGATTTCTTTTCAGTATTTGAAGAAGATTATTATTGATAATCCCGGAGAAGATGGACAAAAGTATTTTTCTCTGGCGTATGAGGCAATTAAGGATTCAATAGAAAATAACAACATTAATGTTCCGATAGAAATCCGAGAATGTCCTCCCAAATGTAAATGCCATCAAAAACATGAAACAAATATAAGATTTACATATCATAGGTTTAAAATCCGTTGATATAATTTGCAATATTTCTGTAAAAAGAAAAAGTCCCAAAAACGGCTTATCTAAGCCATTTTTGAGGACTTGTGTTAATGGGTTTACCCAGTGCCACGCTTGCGTGGTACAAACAACCACCCGCTATGCGGGTGTGCATAAAAAGTTATACAAAAAAATCACCAATCGTATTACAATAAGAATGTTCAAGTCTATTGTAAAAAAGAAAGGTGATTTTAATGGCAAATAAAACAAATAGTTTATCCCACACAAAAGTACAGTTTACAAGGGACTACACAGGGTAGGTATCTGACGGGAGGGGTGCCGCCAGTCAGATTTTCCATGTGATGTTCAAGCTGTCGCTTGTGGCGGCTATGGTGGTGATCATCAAATCCACCACACGCCGCTTGTCATCAAAAGATACATTCTCCCAGGTATCGAGGTAGCCGGAAATCTGGCTGACCTGTTCCGGGCTGATGGCCTCCACAGTCAACTCCGCTATCCTTGCCAGAAGTTCCTGCTTGCGCCCGTCCAGTTCCGCTATCTTCACATTCACATAGGAGAACAGGACATTGTTTGCCCCCGTCAGACTGTCCACCAGCTTTTCAATCTCGCTGTCTACATGGGCAAGTTCCACTTGCAGGGCGGTGATTTTCGGGTTTGCCTTTGCCGCTTTCTTTTTTCCTGTCAGCGTCTTGTAGCTTGCCAGCTTCTTTACCATCTGCTGATAAACAACCGCTTCCAGTTCCGAAGTGATGATTTTCCCACAGCCAGGACAGCTTTTATTGTCCAGCCGTTTCGTGCAGCGGAGATACTGTTTGCCGGAGGGATTGTAGATACTCATAAGAGCATACCCGCAATTCCCGCACTTGATTTTTCCTGCCAGCCATGTGTGGGTGGCTTTCCGGGCAGACTGGATTTTCATGTTGTTCATCAGCTTCTTGCGGCAGGTCAGCCAGGTGTCGGAGGGGACGATACCCTCATGGGGAGCCAGTACCAGCATTTGGTCTTTTAAGTCGTTTTTCTTGCTGGCCTTTACATCTCGCCCTTGATACAGATAGCAGCCGTTCATGCCCGTAAAATCGGCAACGTCATTGACAATGACTGTACCTTGACTTTTGAAAAATTCGTACACATCAAGGTCTGCCTGCACATAGACAGGATTGCGTAACATCTGCGCCAGCGTGGGGCGTATCAGCTCTTTGCCATGGAACAAAATCCCCTGTTCGGCAAAGTACCGGGTAATGTCCCCGTAGGAAGTTGTGGGCTGGGCGTACATCTCAAACATCAGCCGGATATTGGCCGCTTCCTCCGGGTTTACCACCAGCTTCTTTGTGTTGATACCGTCCATCTTGATAGGCTCCGTATGGAAGCCGTAAGGGGCTTTCCCGCCCATCTTAAAGCCCCGCTGACTGCGGGAGTAGTAAGCGTCCGTTACCCGCTTCTGTATCGTTTCCCGTTCAAGCTGGGCGAACACGATACAGATATTCAGCATGGCCCGTCCCATCGGCGTGGAGGTATCAAACTTTTCCGTAGAGGACACAAACTCCACATTGTACTGCTGGAACAGCTCCATCATGTTGGCAAAGTCCAGAATGGAACGGCTGATACGGTCGAGCTTGTAAACCACGACCTTTGCAATCAAGCCCCGCTTGATGTCCCGCACCAGTTCTTGAAACTTCGGACGGTCTGTGTTCTTGCCGCTGTACCCTTTGTCTGTGTATTCCTTGCAGTTACCGCCTTTCAACTCGTATTTGCAAAATTCAATCTGGCTTTCAATGGAAATGCTGTCCTTTTTGTCTACCGATTGTCTTGCATAGATTGCGTCTATCCGATTGTTCATATTGTCGCTCCTTTTCTTAAAAAAGAAACGGAGCTGCTGACAGTTCTATTATACCGCCAGCAGCCCCGCAAATCAATGATGGGTTTGGAAAACCTTATGTCCCGGCTTCCTCACTCTCCCGCTTGTCGGCGTACTTGCGGAACACCTCATAAAGCTGCTGTTCCAGTTCCCGGCGTTTGGCTGCTTCCTGTTCCGGCGTGAACACCGGGGAGAGATTTTCCAGTGTGATTTCCTTTCCCTGAAAAGTCACGATTTCGATTTCCTTTTTGTATCTGATATTACTTATAAGATCACCTTTCCTTTCCATGCTGCCGCTGTTGCCGTTTCAGTTCCGCTAAAATCTCCGGCGGGATACGGTCAACCAGCCGCCGCATATCGTCCAGTTCGCTTTTTAACTTCGCCCGTTCCATCGTGTCATTCATCTTGCCTTTTTCGCTGGCCTTTGCCCTGACTTCCAGCTTTTCATTTTCCGCTAACAAGTCATTGATTGTGACCTTGTATTTTTTCAGTTGCCCGGAGAAGTTCTCCATCTGCGGAAACCACTTTTTCAGCATGGAGAGGGCTTCCTCTTTCTTCTTTCCGGCGTTCAGCGGGGTAATGCCGGAGAGAACCGCTTCAATGGCCCTCGCCTGTTTGGAGAGGTTGACCGCCTGTTTGAACAGCCGGGTGGGGATATGCTTCCGGCCCGTCTTGCTGGCGCTTTCCCCACGCTCCAGGTCGGGGTACTGCTCCACCATACAGGCGTGAAAATCGTCCTGCCACTTCGTCAGATTGGCCCGGTTGCCGATAATTTCTTTGGCGCACAGGCGGTTGTCCTTTGTCAGCGGCACAAAGACCAAGTGCAGATGGGGCGTTTTTTCATCCATGTGTACCATAGCCGAAACGATGTTCTCCCGGCCCACCCGGTCAATGAGGAAGTCCGCCGCCCTCTGGAAGTAGGCCGCTATCTCCTTTGGGGACTTGCCCTTGAAAAACTCCGGGCTGGCGGTAATCAGCGTGTCCACAAACCGAGTGCTGTCCTTGCGGGTGCGGCATCTGGCCTGCTCGATGCGGCTCTGAATGAAATGGTAGTAGCGGCCATCCGGCTTGACGATGTGGAAATTGTACTTGCTCCGGCTGGTGTCAATGTCCGGGTTGCTGGCGTACTGCTCCTTTTTCCGTTCATGGTGGGCTTCCAGCGGCCCCGCCGGGTGGCCCTTGTGCTTCTCAAATCGCAAAATTGCGTGTTGTGCCATTGAACTCCTTTCCCCATTCCATTCCTTTCCGGCGGGTTTTCCCGCCGAAAATATCTCTGATAGGATTGGAATGGAATGAATGTAAATAGATGGTTTTAATCTCTGTATTTCTATATACCGTCAGATTTCCGTACTTCAAGAGGATTGATTTTCGTACTCGCCAAGTACGGTTTTCAGCCCTCCGGCGTACCATAACCGGATTTCTTGAAGTCGGTGTTTGGAACCGCTTCATAGGATTTCGGGTAAATGCGGTTGGGTTTTCCACAGCCCTGTTTCTGGATTTCCACCAGCCCCGCATACTGCAACTCCCGCAGGGTGTTGACCGCTTTCTGCCGCCCGCAGCGGAGCAAAGCGACCACCTCGCAGATGGGGTAGTACAGGTAGACCCGCCCGTACTCGTCCGCCCAGCCGTTCTTCCGGGACAACTCCGCCCGGCGCAGGACAAAGGCATACAGCACCTTCGCTTCGTTGCTCAAGGGCTGGAATGTGGGTGCTTCAAAAAGGAAATTGGGGAGCCGGGTGAAACTGAACGCCTTTTCCGGCTGGTGAATATAAATCGTGTTTGTCATAGCGTGTTTTGTGGACGGTTAGAGGCCCGTTTTCCGGGGCGAATGATAAATGATACCAGCCGCCCCGGTTGAGGGCTTGCGGAGCCTTGCAAATCAAGGCTTTTCCCGCTCTTAACTGTCCACAGCAGACCTCCTTTTCCGTTCACTTTCTGTTTTCTGCCGCCTGTGAACTCTGGCGGCGCAGTCCGGGCAGTATTTGCCCCGGTTGGACTTCGGGACGAACACACCGCCGCACTCCGCACAGCGTTTCAAGTCCCTGTCCCGGTAAATCTCCGCTTCCAGCGTCCTGTCCAGCGGCAAGACCGCCCAGCGGAACCACTTGCAGCAGACGGAGAACGAAATCATCTGCGGACAGGCGCAGGTGTCGCCATCGTCCAGCGCAAGGCAGTTTCCGTCCTCGCAGTTGCAGCACTCCCGGCGTATCAGGCCGCTGGCTCGTCTCTTCTGGGGCGGGGTTATGCGGTAGGGGGAGCCGTCCGGCCTGTGTTCCAGCGGCGGCAGGTGTTGATAGGGTCTTTTGCTCATGCGTCCCTCCGTTTTCTTTGGCGTGTTCTGTTTCCAAGGTGCTTGTCCATCGATGAACTATCCCAAGTCTACACCTTTTTGACCGCCTGTGCCGTATATCCAAGAGGTAGGAAATCAGCCTGAAAAACTCCCTATTTCCACGCTCTCGGATTTGTGATATAATCAAAAAAAGATAAAAGACAAATTCAGGTTTCTGGTCTTCTTGCACAAAATAAAGGAGGAGCTATTATGCAAATTGTTTATATTCCAAGCGAATCAATGTCTGTTCAAGGTAAAAAAGATGAAATCTATAAAAGATATGGGAAAGACTGGAATATTAGAGAACAGGGAGGAGGTAACGGAAATTGGTTGTTGACCAGAAAAAGTGATGTGCTTGTAGATGGAAAAAGTTATCGTACTTTTGTACTTGAACACTACGGTAAATCCAAGCTGACAGCGAAGCTTGTTGATAAATTTCGTGAAGATGTAGCAAATGGTAAAATAAAACTGTAAATGCCTATGCCGTTATGCTATGAGCATAGTACATAGCATAACGGCTTCTCTTTCGTTGAGCTAGCAAGGAGGGTGAATATGTCTTTATCCATACAAGAGCGATTAAAAGACCTACGTGTGGAGCGTGGCTTGACGCTGGGGCAGCTTGCGGAGCAGACCGGGCTTTCCAAGTCTGCGCTGGGCAGTTACGAAACGGAAGACTTCAAGGACATCAGCCACTATGCCCTTATCCGGCTGGCGAAGTTTTACGGTGTGACCGCTGATTATCTGCTGGGGCTGTCTGAAATGAAAAATCACCCAAACGCCGATCTTGCAGACCTGCGTTTGAGTGATGAAATGATTGACCTGCTGAAAAGCGGGAGGATAGACAATACCCTGCTGTGTGAGCTGGCGGCGCACCCGGATTTCCCCCGGCTGATGGCTGACCTTGAAATCTATGTGAACGGAACGGCACTGAAACAGGCGCAGGGTGCAAACGCCATAGTGGACACGATGAGCGCAACTGTTATAAAAAAGCATAATCCTGGCATGAGTGATACGCAGTTAAGACAGCTTATCACCGCCCATATTGATGAGGACGAGTTTTGCCGCTATGTGATACAACGGGACATAAACGGGATTGCCCTTGCTCTGCGGGAAACACACAAGGACGATTTTTTCAGCGTCCCAGAGGATAACCCGCTAAAAGAAATGCTGGAAACTGCTGGTGAAATCGTCAGCCAGGACAGCGACACGGAACAAGCGTACTTGGCGTTTATCTGCAAACGGCTCAAGCTGAATTTTAGGAAGCTGTCAGTAGAAGAACGGAAGTGGCTGAAAAAGATTGCGGAAAAATCCGACTTGCTGAAGAATCCAAAACCGCAGAGAGGACGAAGATAAAAAATGCCTGAACGGCGGTTCTGGTTTTTCAGAACCACCATCCAGGCATTTTGTTTAGTAATAGAAAAAGGTGCAGTTGATTATTGCGTATTGTCAATCTCTCTCAAACCGGGTAGT
The DNA here is from genome assembly GCF_040095935.1 of Ruminococcoides intestinale. Lineage (NCBI taxonomy): Bacteria > Bacillati > Bacillota > Clostridia > Eubacteriales > Oscillospiraceae > Ruminococcoides > Ruminococcoides intestinale. Next base: position 426,201 of record NZ_JBBMFQ010000002.1, read on the forward strand.
AAAAATACGGCAAGCGCAACGATGATAATGCCAATTCCGCAAATGACAAACCATTTCTCAACTCCCAGCCGCTCCGCCAGAGGCCCGGAAATGACAAGGCCAAACGGCATGGCGAGGGAAGCGGCGCTTGTCAGTAGAGAAAAAACTCTCCCCAGATATTCTGGTTTGACCGTTTCTTGAAAAATCGCATTTTGCACACCGTAAAATGGAGCGGAAATTCCCATAACAGTACAGCACACAACAAAGACAAGAAATGCGTCTGGCGGCAAAAGCCCGGAGAGCATATTGCTAACGCCCATCAGGAGAACGGAAAGACCGATGGTGTACCGCCGTTTCTTAAAACCGCCCCAAATGCTCAGAATGACTCCGCCAAGCAGCATACCAACCGCAAAAGCAATTTCAGCGGCAGAGGCATGGGCCGGTGTTCCTTTGAAGTATGACATACAGATGAGAGGAAAAAGCGTACTGATTGGCATATAAAAGAACATATAAATTACACCAATCCAGAGCAGAGCAAAGAGGCCCCTGTTTTGCTTTAATACCACATACCCCTCTTTCATATCCTGTAAAAACTGTTGTCTTTTCGTTTCTGGACATAGTTCAGGCGTTGGTATGGACGAAATCGCAACAGTCACACAGGCAAGGATTGCACCCACAATATCTAACAATATAATTGCATTAAGAGGCCAAACAGCATATAAAAACGCTGCGGCAGCTGGACTGATAATCGCACTTACTGCTTGCATGGTCTGCGTGTAACCAGCGCATTTTGTAAGTTCCTCTTTTGGCACAATCATAGGTGTTGCTGCGCTGAATGCTGGAGAATGAAAAGCAGTTCCCGCACTTCGGATTAACAGGACAACCATAATAGACCATACGGGCAATTCCATGTAAAACGCCACCAGCGCCAGAATACCGCCAGCGGCGGCAATTATCAAATCCGCACCAATCATTACGCTTTTACGGCTGTGCCGGTCAACAAAAGCACCTGCAAACGGGCCTAAACAGGCTTGCGGCAAAAATCCAATCAGTGTTGCCGCCGTCAATATGATTGCAGAATTAGTTTTCGCAACCAAATAAAAGATAATGGCCATTTGCAAAATACCGCTGCTAATAAAGGATATTGCTTGTCCGGCAAGAAGTGTAAAATAAGTTTTTCTCCATGAATTGTTGTTTTGGGTCATAATGCGAACCTCCTTTTTTATTGCATTGTTCCTTTGTTTCTGCAATAAAAAGCAGGCGTTGTCCCACAGAGAGGGCAGACGCCTGCATAACAACAAAGCACGAAAAAACACCACGATACAGTTCAAAGACTGCTCGTGTCAAACCTACGTGTTCCTTTGCATACGCACGCAAAAAAAGCCCACCATCATGTGGAAAGGTACTTCTACTTTTTATTGCTTATTAGCGTACACAAATTAACACACGTAAGCCTCCTTCCAATCTCAAACTGTCGCACAGTATAACACACATCCGATAGACTTGTCAACCATTTTTAACCTTGTTTTCCATCTTGTTTTTCCATCTCTTACGGGCAGTAGCAAAGCCAGGCGAGCCAGTCAACGGTCAAGATGAACGGCGCTTTCAGCGCCGCCGTTGACAGTCTCGCCCGTCTTTGCTAATGGGTAATCAAGGCGGGAAAGCCATTTTAGGGCTTTCCCGCCCATTTCAATTTTGGGAGAAGAAAGGCCCCAAAATGAACGAGTGCGGCCAAACACTTTTAGGGATTGGCCACCTTGTCCACCCATCCAGCGGGGCGGCGGGGAACGGTCAAGGCCGGGCGTCAGCCCATTCATTTCAGCCTTGACGGTTTCCTGCCGTCCTGCTACTTTTCCCGGAGTGTGGCCACACATCTGGTCACGGTGTCCAGAGCTTTGGGACTTTTTGTCCCATAGGCCGGGGGCGGAGGACGAGGGACGGGGGCTTTCATAATACGCCCTGTCTGCTGCTGAAATCAGCCCTTTGTTTCCGGCTTACCAGCCCCAAACAAAGCCCTGCTTTCCTGCCGCGTCAAATGCCCTTGCCCTCCCCGGCGGCAACGGTATTTTCAGGGCAACGCCGACAGAGCGTATAACACACTACACTTTGCTCCGCAAAGTCGTGTGCCAAATGGGGCGCTGCCCCCTTTGGAAACCCCCGCAACAAACAGGTGCTATGCACCCAGCCGGGAGCATAGCGCCGTTTGTTGTCAGCAGCCCGTTTCACGGTCTGCGTGTAGTTCCTTGTAAACTGACCTAAATGGATGTGCAAATACCATGTAGTGTTTGTACCAAAGTATAGAAGAAAAATAATATATGCACAGTATCGACAGAGTTTGCAAAACATAATAAGATTGTTATGTCAGTACAAAGGAGTGGAGATACTAGAGGGGCATATGATGATAGATCATGTACACTTGCTATTAAGTATACCACCGAAGATAAGTGTGTCAAGTTTTATGGGATATTTAAAAGGAAAAAGTGCGTTAATGATGTTTGAGAAACACGCAAATCTGAAGTATAAGTTTGGAAATAGGCACTTTTGGGCAGAAGGATATTATGTGAGTACAGTAGGTCTAAATGAAGCAACCATAAGAAAATACATAGAAGACCAAGAAAAGCATGATATAGCACTAGATAAATTAAGTGTACGAGAATATGAAGACCCTTTTAAGGGTGGCGAGTAATACAAACACCCTTTAAGGGGTGGCGAAAGAGGCAAAGGCAATAGGCTTGAACAAAGTGAAAGCCAGCGTCTTGAGGCGCTGGCCGGTAGCATGGGCTTATAGCCCTAGAGCAAACCACCCGTTGGACGGGTGGTTTTGATTTGGCAGGGGCAGAAGGACTTGAACCCTCGGCACGCGGTTTTGGAGACCGCTGCTCTACCAACTGAGCTATACCCCTATATTAATTTTAACCGATGAAATTATGAAGGTCGGTTTTGCAAACTTACTTATAAATTTCAACGCAAGATAAATTATATCACCGTTCAGTCGATTTGTCAACACATTTTTGCAAAATTTGATATTATCTATTCTGCACTAAAAATTATGCTATTTTTATCTTTGATATGGATATTGTGCATTATCAACAAGAGTATGAGGCTTTTTTCTTGCATGTCTTACATTGATTTTATACATTAGTGATGCTATAATTATACCATAATATTTTATATGTAAAGTGAGGGAAAACTATGAAAAAGAAGTTTAAGACAATTGTATCCATTGCGGTTATAATTATGGTTTTTATTAATTCGATAAGTGGATTTAATGTATTTGCGGCTACAAGCGATAATCCCTATAAAACTATGGCAAATATAGCTTCTGATGAGGTCGGATATATAGAAACTACTAATTCTGATGGTACCTTTATTTCTAAATATGGGGAATGGTATGGCATGTCTGGTTCGCCTTGGTGTGCAATGTTTGTTAGTTGGTGTGCATGGAAAGCTAATATTTCTAACTTGTCCATACCTAAATTTTCTTCTTGTAGTGTGGGAAGAAATTGGTTTAAAAATAAAAATTTGTGGAGAGATAGTGCTGACTATACACCGAGTACAGGAGATTTGATTTTTCTTAATGATTGTACGCATGTTGGTATAGTTGAAAAGTGCGAAGATGACATCGTTTATACTATTGAAGGCAATGCTTATGATTCAACAGAGGGTACTTATGGTGTTAGAAAAAGATTTTATGCAATTTCAAGTTCAAAGATAACTGGTTATGGAATTCCAGATAAAAATTTAAGTAGTAAGATTAATGGAGTGGCAACAAAGAAATCGACTGCTTATATGTTACCTGATTCTAAGTCCAAAACTGTTTGGGAAGTTTGGGAAAATGATGAGTTGGAAATTTTGTGTAAGGATGGTGCATACTATCTTGTAATGTATCCATTTTTAAGTACAGGTAAGTTTGTTTGTGCATATGTCCCTGAAGAAGCTGTTTCACCTCTATCAAATGTACAGAGTTCAAAAGATTATTATGATATCAATGTTGACGCGGTTACAGTAGGAGAAACTACTGTGTACCATAATCCTTCAGAGTCCTCGCTTCTATCAAATTCAGGGGAAGATAAAAAAGTACGTGCTACTCTTAATGAAAATACTAAGTGCTTTGTTTTATTTTCTAAAGATGATTTTTATTTCATAAAGACTGGTGATGGTATTACTGGCTTTGTAAAAAACAATAGCATAGAGTTGAAAAAAACAGATTCTGGATTATGTGGAGATGTGGATAACGATTCTAGTGTAAATATAACTGATGCAACAGTATTGCAAAAGTTTTTAGTCTTAATTTTAAAGGAAGATAATATTCAATATGCTGTTTCTGATACAAATTCTGACGGGAAAGTTAATATAAAGGATGCAACTGCTATTCAGAAATATATTGTTGGAATAATAAGTGAATTGCCGGAAAGAACCGATGAGGAAACTTCTACTACAGTAAGTCCGACTAATCCTACTGATGGTGTTAATATTTCGGCCATTTGGCTTCCTGATAATATAGAGATTGCTCTTGATGAGACTATTCGTGTAAGTTACGAAATTTCGCCGTCAAATGCAACCAATGATAAATTATATTGGATGAGTTCCGATGATAGTGTGGTGACAGTTACTGACGATGGTCTAATAACTGGTAAAAGAATTGGTTCGACCAAAATATTTGTTGTTTCATCTAACGGTGTTAAAAGTAGTGCTACGATAAATGTAGTAAATAAGTATGTTGATATTAAACAGATTTCAATTGACAAAACTGCACCTGAAGCTGTCTATTCAGGAACTTCAATACAGCTTAATGCTAGTATAGTTCCCACAAATGCAACAAATAGAAATATTGAATGGACCTCATCAAATCCTGATATCGCATCAGTTGACAGTAATGGTTTAGTTACTACGAAAACAGCAGGAACAGCAGTAATTACTGCTACGTCTGCCACTGGAAATGTTAAGGCGACTTCCACAATAAAAGTTAATCAGCTTGTATCATATATTGCAAATGGAAATTATTGCTTTAAGTTAAAGGGTACAAATTCATATCTTGACCATCAGGGTGGTAATTCGAATGGAACTAATGTTCATCTTTGGAGTGGCGATGGTAATTCGAATCCAAAACAAAAAATTAAATTAGAACGTATTGATGATAACAGATATAAGCTTTGGAGTGCTACTTCTCCAGAATTAATGTTAGATGTTAATAGAGGAGGAACTTCTTTTAATGATCCTCTTAAAGTTGGTTTGAACATCGATCTTTGGACAAATAATGATTGGCAAGCTCAAGAGTGGTTGTTTACAAAAACATATGATGGTTATTACATAATTAGATTGAATATGCTTCAAGAAGGTGCTATTGAAGCTAGCGGCAAAGACAATGGATCCAATATTTTTTATGGTTCATATAACTGTGAAAATGATATGCAGAAGTGGAAACTTGTCAACACAACCGAGTATACAGCACCTGAAACAACCGCATGGATTTGTAATACCCAGGATATAGGAAATGTAAATGTTCGTAGTGGTCCTGGAACTAATTATTCATCAATTGGAGGTTTTAACGAAGGTCAACAGATTACAGTTATTGGTAGCACAACTGATACCTGGTTAAAAGTTCGTGGCTCAAATAGACACAATGGGGAAACGATTCAAGGATATACTCATAGAGATTATATCCGGTTTGAACAGGTAATTGTTCGGGAACGAACTGCATGGGTTTATAATACCGGCAATATAGGCAATGTAAATGTAAGACAAGGTCCAGGTACGGGTTATACATCAATAGGCGGGTTTAACGAGGGACAACAAATCACGGTTATCGGTGAGTTAAATGGTGATTGGTACAATGTTAAAGGTAGTAATCGTCATAATGGAAATATCATTGAAGGATATACACATAAAGACTATGTAACATTTGATAAACCATCAGAACCTACCTACGAGAATCCCTCACCTAATCTATACTCGAATTCCTATAATAAAAATTTGAATCCGTTTGCACAAGCTAACTGGTTTGGTCAGTGTACATGGTATGCGTGGGGTAGAACAAACGAGGTGACAGGAAAGAAACTTCCATGTAGAGGAGATGCACGTACGTGGTATTCGGTGGCAAAAAATAATGGCTATTCTGTGGGGGCTACTCCAAAAAATAATTCTATAGCAGTTTGGTCTAATGGTTCATATGGTCATGTTGCATACGTTGAAAAGGTTGATGGCAATAATGTGACCATAACTGAATCTAACTGGAATAGAGTAACGTATGATAATGTATATACCATTGAAAAAGGTATATACTACTATTCAGGTTATAAAACTTTGACCAAAGCTCAAATGAGTAGCAGATGTGGAACTTTGGTTGGGTATATCTATCTTTAATATTACGAAGGAAATTATCTGTTAAGCTACAGAGACATTAAAAGTCAGATAATATTATGTGTATATAAATTGCATAATCAAAAAGCGAAAGTCGGATACACGGCTTTCGCTTTTTTGTGATGCTTATTTAATTGAATTACATTAAAATCAGACAAATCAAGCTAACCAAATCACTCAGTTTCTCTGATTTCCTGCGGATTTTCGGGGAAGCCTTCAATTTGGAAACGGAGTCCGCAGGTGGGGCATTCAAGGTACGGCTTGCCGTTGTTGAGGTTGTCCTGAATAATCATCATTTCGCTTTCGCAGAATGGGCAGAGTTTATTATTTTCGCTGTTCATATTTTTACCTCCGAGTGGATTGTTTTCGATATAACTTAATTATACCTTTAAGCGGTAAAATGTCAACCGAGATATTAAAAATGTATAGGCAAGAGGGTTGGATTTTAACGGCTTTTGTGCAAATTCCGCTTTACAAATTGACGAAAAAAGACTAAACTATATCTATGCTTCTGCGTTGCAGAATATACAATCTCATTCAAGGTGATTATTATGAAAAAAGAAAATATGGCTATGCTGTGTGACTTCTACGAATTTACAATGTCAAACGGCTATTTTAAAAACGGTTTTTATAAAAAGAATGTCTATTTTGATGTGTTCTTCCGCAAAGTTCCCGACAACGGCGGTTTTGCGATTATGGCAGGTCTTGAACAGGCTATTGAGTACATCAGGGAACTTCATTTTGAAGACGAGGATATTGAGTATCTCAAGAGCAAGGGCATTTTTGACGAGCAGTTTCTTGAGTATTTGAGAAATTTCAAATTCAGCGGTGATGTTTATGCAATTCCCGAGGGAACTCCGATTTTCCCGAACGAGCCTGTTATGACAATCAAAGCGCCTGCAATTGAAGCTCAGCTTGTTGAAACATTCCTTCTCCTCACAATCAATCATCAGACTCTCATTGCGACAAAGGCTAACAGAATTGTCCGTGCCGCTCAGGGCAGAGCCGTACTTGAATTCGGTTCACGCCGTGCTCAGGGTGCAAATGCCGCAGTTGACGGTGCAAGAGCTGCATATATCGGCGGCTGCAAGGGTACAGCCTGCACACTTACAGACGAGCTTTACGGCGTTCCCGCCGGCGGTACAATGGCACATTCATGGGTTCAGATGTTCAACAGCGAGTATGACGCTTTTAAAACCTACTGCGAGATGTATCCCGATAATCCTACTCTCCTTGTTGATACATACAACACATTAAAGAGCGGTGTCCCGAATGCCATTAAGGTGTTCAAGGAGGTTCTTCTTCCGCAGGGTAAGACCAAGTGTGCAATCCGCCTTGATTCGGGCGATATTTCCTATCTTTCAAAGAAAGCAAGAAAAATGCTTGATGACGCAGGTCTTACTGAATGTACAATTACTGCGTCAAACGCTCTTGACGAGTACCTTATTCGTGACCTTATGATGCAGGGCGCTCAGGTTGACACATTCGGTGTCGGTGAAAGACTCATCACTTCATCAAGCTCGCCTGTATTCGGCGGTGTTTATAAGCTTGTTGCCGTCGAAAATGACGGCGGCGAAATTGTGCCGAAAATTAAGGTCAGCGAAAATACAACCAAGATTACAAATCCGCACTTCAAAAAGGTTTACCGCTACTTTGACAAGGACAGCGGTAAGGCTATTGCCGATGAGCTTTGCATTTATGATGAGGTTGTTGACGATTCAAAGCCGAGAACAATTTTCGATCCGAATGCAGTTTGGAAAACAAAAATGCTTGATAACTATACTGCAAAGGAACTTCTTGTGCCAATCTTCAAGAACGGCAAGTGCGTGTATGAGTCACCGTCAATTGAGGAAATCGCAACCTATTGCCGTGAGCAGATTGACCTTCTCTGGGACGAGGTTAAGCGTTTTGAAAATCCGCATAACTATTATGTTGACCTCTCAAAGAAACTCTATGACATCAAGGCTCTTTTGCTCAATATCTATGAAAAATGATTTTTGATTAATTTTTAATTAAAAATCTGAAAATTGAAAAGTAAAATTTACGGTCGGGTAGTTCGTCTATCCGACTGTTTTTATATGTATGGATATTGTTTGCCGTTACAATTTTGCAATTGTTTTAAAATTGTCTTATTTGGATAATTCTACGAACGAAATATAATTTTATTTCCAATTATTTTGGGGCAAAAATAAACGGCGGTTTTTGACCGCCCGACACACTATATTATACTTAAATTAACTTATATACCCTTATTACCAACCGATTTATTATTGCAAATCAATTTTTTAATCAAATTTCGTTCTAAAATAAAAAAGGCGGATACTCTCCGCTTACATCTTACTATATATTACGCAGTATCACGCATCTGCCATTGTTTTAATTCTTTCATCAATTCGGATTTTGTTTTCGTAGGTCAGTTGTCTGAAATGTTCTATCAAATCGGCTTCGTTCGGTGTAATTTGTGAGTTGCTGTATGGATTTTTGATATCTGACATACCGATAAGGTAGTCAACCGTAACGCTGAAAATTTCCGCCAAGCTTTTGAGCGTGTCAATAGACGGCTGTGTAATGCCCTTTTCATATTTTGAAATTGCACTCGCCTTTAAATTCAGCTTTTCAGCAAGCTCAGTCTGTGACATATCGTTGTCAACACGCAATTCTTTTAATCTGACTGAAAACTCCATAATAACACCTTTGCCTGTAATTTAGTTTCTTTGGTTTATTATACCATTTGTTTCATAAATAATAAAAATAATAGCCAAATCAGATTAAAATATGTTGACAATTGAAAAATAGGAATATATAATTATCTTAATAAGATAATTATTTTATTAAAAATTCTTGTTAGGAGGAAAGAAAATGAAAAAATTATTATGTGCAGTCCTTTCGGGTATAATGGTATTTTCAACTTTTGCGGTTGCCGTGCCGATTACAGCCTCAGCCGCCGAATCACAGGAAAGCGTAAGCGCAACCTACGGCGATTTTGAATATACCCTCGAAGATGACTATACCTGTACGATTACAAAGTACAATGGTCATGCGGCTAATGTCACTATTCCGTCAACAATTTATGGGAATAAAGTGACAAAAATTGGGAATTCTTCATTTAGAGAGAATAACAATCTTATGAGTGTTACAATTCCAAATTCTGTAAAGGAAATTGATAGCTATGCTTTTGCAAATTGCTATTCGTTAAGCACTGTAACATTTTCAAATAGTTTAAAGTCAATAGGTTACAGCGCATTTGCAAAAACTAATTTGAAAAAAGTAACAATACCAAATTCTGTTACAGAGATTGATGAGTTTGCCTTTTCAGGATGTGAAAATCTATCGAGTTTAACACTTTCAAACAAATTAGAAAGTATAGGCGGATGGGCTTTTGAATCATGTACAAGCTTAACAAGCGTTACTTTGCCAAATAGTGTTACAGAGATTGGTGTTTATGCCTTTGATAGTTGTAGTTCATTGAAAACAGTTTCAATAGGTAGCGGACTAAAGTATTGTTATACTCAAGGCGATGGTCGGTTTATATTTGGTGATTGTATTGCTCTTGAAAGTATTACTGTCAGTTCCTCAAATAATAACTACAGTAGCGCTAATGGCATTATGTATGATAAAAAGAAAACTGAAATTTTAGTATATCCGCAAGCGAAAAAAGATACATCATATACCGTGCCGAGTACAATAAAAACCCTTTACTTCATGAGTACGAACAACAATCCTTATTTAAAAACAATTACAATTCCTTCAAGTGTTACTGACATTAGAAATAATGCTGTAGGATATACTACAAAAGACGGTTGGAATTATAATAAAGTAAGCGGTTTTACAATCAAAGGCTACAAGGGTACAGAAGCTGAAAGATATGCACGAAACAATGATTTTAATTTTGTTCAGTTGCAGGTTGTTCCAACCTCGGTTGCCCTCAACAAGACAACTTTAACACTTGACATTGGAAAAACCTCAAATCTCAGAGCAACAGTATACCCATCAAATGCATCAAATAAAAAATGCACTTGGAGCAGTTCAAATTCAAGCGTTGCAACTGTTGACGGCAACGGCAAAGTAACCGCCAAAGCGTCAGGTACGGCAACAATCACGGTAAAAACTTCAAACGGCAAAACCGCAACTTGCAAAGTTACCGTAAATCTTCCCACTCCGCAGATTACAAGCCTTGCAAACACAACAGGCGGTATCAAGATTTCGTGGAACAAGGTTTCGGGTGCTTACGGCTACAGACTTTATTACAAGCCTGCGTCGGGTGGTTGGAAACGCTTTAAAGACACAACCGCCACATCGTTTACCGATTCGGGAGTAGTACCGAATAAAACTGAAACATACACAATCCGCTGTATTGACAAAAACGGCAACACAATCAGCGGATTTAACTCGACAGGCTGGTCAAAAAAATATACACCTGTTGCTCCGACAATTTCAAAACTCGATATCACCACAGGCGGTATCAAGCTTAGTTGGAACAAAATCGCAGGTGTTTACGGTTACAGACTTTACTATAAAACATCGTCAGGCGGTTGGAAGAGATTTAAGGACACAACTGCCACATCGTTCACCGATTCGGGAGTAAGTCCTAACAGAACCGAAACCTACACAATCCGTTGTATTGACAAGAACGGCAATACCGTCAGCGGTTTTTATTCAAGGGGTTGGTCGAAGAAATACACTCCTGTTGCTCCGACAATTACAAGGCTTTCAAACACATCAAAGGGTGTAAGCGTAACTTGGAATAAAATCGCAGGCGTTTACGGCTACAGACTTTACAGAAAATATGACGGCGGAAGCTGGACAAAGGTAAAAGATACAACTTCAACCTCTTTCACAGATTCAGGTGCTAAAAAGGGTAAGAAGGTAACCTACACAGTTCGTTGTATTGACAGAAAAGGCAAAACAGTAAGCGGTTTCAACTCAAAGGGTTGGTCAATTACAAGAAAATAGTATTTTAATCAGAAATCCCGACAGGTTTTGTACTGTCGGGATTTTTGCTCGTTTTTACCATTGAAAAGACTGAATAATAATGTTATAATAAATCCGAATATAGAAAATTGTGAATAACTTTATCGAAAATGGGAGATGAAAACTAAAAATGGCAATAAAGGTAACGCTCCTTACACACACACCTAACCCTGAACAGACTGTTGCAATGGCGGCAAAGCTTTGCTATTCACCGTCAGGGATTGAAGATATAAGAGAAGGTCTTGACGAGGAAAAAACTTCCTCATTTATTGATATGCTTGCAAGCCTTGGTCATGCCAGTCCGACTGAACACGCATATTTTACATTCGGCATTGAGGGCATTTCAAGAGCCTGCTCACACCAGCTTGTCCGCCACAGAATTGCATCCTACAGTCAGCAGTCACAGCGCTATGTTGACGGCACAAGGTTTGACTTTGTAACTCCGCCCGAGATTGCAAAGAACGAAAAGGCTCTTGCCGCCTATGAAAAGGCTCTCAAGGTTGAGGCTGACGCTTACAAGGAAATCAGAGATGCACTCGCTGTCGGTTACATCAACGAGAAATGTCCCGATAAATACAGCGGAACGGATGAAGAAATTATCAATGCCTACAAGGCTGATGACAAAAAATCCTGCAATGCTTTCATCAAGAAAGCCAATGAGGACGCAAGATTTATTCTTCCGAATGCATCGACAACAAAAATTGTCTGCACTTTCAATGCAAGAAGCTTGCAGAACTTTTTTGCACACCGTTGTTGCAACAGAGCGCAGTGGGAAATTCGTGAGGTTGCCGAACAGATGCTTTTGCAATGTCTTGAGGTTGCTCCGCACCTTTTCAAAAACTGCGGCCCGTCATGCCTGTTCGGACCATGCCCCGAGGGCAATATGTGTTGCGGAAAGCAAAAGGAAATGCGTCAGAAATACGGCAGAGAAAAGTAAGGTATATATGAAAAGCAAAATTATTGTTATTGAGGGACTTGACGGCAGCGGAAAAGCTACGCAGACAAAGATTTTGTGCGAAAAAATTTCCGCTCTCGGAAAAAAGGTCACAAAGCTTGAATTCCCGAATTATGAAAGTCCTGCCGCCGCTCCCGTGAAGATGTATCTTGACGGCGAATTCGGTGACAAGCCCGATGATGTCAATGCCTATGCAGCGAGTGCGTTTTATGCGGTTGACCGTGTTGCAAGCTATCTTCAGTTTTGGAAAAAGGAATGTGACAACGGCGGTGTGATTTTAAGCGACCGCTATGTGACTTCAAATATAATTTATCAGATGTCCAAACTCCCGAAAGAGGAGTGGAACAGCTTTATTGATTGGCTGAACGATTTTGAATACGAAAAACTCGGGATTCCGAAACCCGACCTTGTAATCTACCTTGATGTTGAACCCGAGGTTTCGCAGAAGCTTATGGAAAAACGCTACGGCGGTGACAACAGCAAGAAAGATTTGCATGAAAAAAACCTCCGTTTCCTTCTTGACTGTCGAAAAAGTGCAGTTTATGCCGCTAAAAAATGCGGCTGGAAGGTTATTAATTGCTGTGAAAACGGAGAGATTAAGAGTATAGAAAAAATATCGGAAGAGATAGAGAGGGTAGCGGCTGAAATTTATGCTGAGCTTTAAAAAAATTGAGCAAAGTGACATAAACGAACTTAAAAAATACTACGATTATGATGAGTGCATGGGTTGCGATACCAACCTTTTGAACGCTTATCTTTGGCGAAACGAATACAATATTAAATTTGCTTTTTATGATGATACAATTGTCAAGGTGTATTGTAATCCCGACGAGTCTGTTTGGGGTTACTGTATGCCTACAGGCAAAAATATAAAGGGTGCGCTTGAAGAGGTTTTCAAAGATGCCGAGGAGAGAAACGGCAATTTGCAAATTGTTATGCTGACAAACGGCAATCGTGCAATGCTTGAAACAATGTTTCCCGACAAATTTGCTTATGTCCGTTCACCCGAAAATCAGGATTATATCTACACTTCCCGTGACCTTGCAACCCTTGCGGGCAAAAGGTTTCACGCAAAGCGTAACCACATTTCAAAATTTTACAGAACCTACACCGATACCCGTTTTGAAACTCTGTCGGATTCAAACATTCCCGATGCATTAACGGTTGCAAAACTGTGGTGTGCGGAAAATGACACCGATCCCGAAGCTTCAAGCGAAATTATGGCAATCAGGGAAATGTGCGACCTCAAAGACGAATACAATGTCAAGGGCGCTGTACTGTATGTTGACTCAAAGCCCGTTGCCATGACACTCGGAAGTGAAATTTCACCCAAGGTGTATGACATCAACTTTGAAAAGGCACTTCGTGAATATGACGGTGTTTATGCCGTAATCAACAACGAATTTGCCAAAACTCTTACGCAGTATGAGTATATAAACCGTGAGGAAGATATGGGACTTGAGGGACTCAAAAAGTCTAAACTTTCATACAATCCCGTTATTATCCTTGACCGCTGGAATGCAATACCGAAAAAACGATGAAAACGATATTTCGCAAAACCGAAAAATCCGATACCGAAAGCCTAAAAAAGCTGTGGCTCTCGTGTTTTGACGAGGATGTAACTGCCGTCAACCTGATTTTTGACAGCGACCTTTTTGACGGTTGCTGTGCCGTTGTTGACGATAGAATCGTTTCGGCTCTTTACCTTGTAAAAGGTACGCTCAACGGCGAAAAATCGCATTATCTTTGCGGTGCGTCAACCGATGAATCTTACCGTGGCAACGGGATAATGTCAAGGCTGATTGATTTTGCACTTAATGACGCAAAGAATAACGGTGATGTCTATTCTCTGCTTTTCCCTGCAAATGACGGTTTGTACGGCTTTTACGCAAAGCTCGGATATGCTCCGAGCTGCACCGTAAAAAGCCGTGAAATTTCAAGGCAAATGCTTGAAAATTTTGCAGAGAAGGGCTTGAATATCGGCTGTTCAAAAGAAAATTCTTTCATATATAATGAGAATTTTTTTGAATTTGCAAAGTCCTATTATGAGATTTACGGCTCAAAGGTGATCAATAAGAATGACTGCTTTGCCGTATTTGATGAAAACGAAAATACTGCCGATGTTTTTTACTCGGCTTATAAAAATATAAACGAACTTTCCGCACTTTTGCTTGAAAATACAAAATCAGAAAGGTTTGTGTTTACGGGCAAATCCGATAACGCTCTTTTTGAAAACTGCCAATCACAAAAATGCGGAATGATTAAATCACTCGACAAAAACCATAAAATTCCCGACGATGTCTATATCGGGATTACTCTTTCCTGAAAGGAAGTTTACTATGTTCTATGTATTTCTTGCAGAAGGCTTTGAAGAAACAGAGGCGCTTGCCCCCGTTGATGTAATGCGCAGGGCAAAGCTTGATGTTAAAACAGTCGGTGTAACAGGCGAATGTGTTACAAGCTCACACGGTGTGCCTGTCAAAGCCGATATCACAATTGATAATATTGACCTTGACGATGTTCAGGGTGTTGTACTCCCAGGCGGTATGCCAGGAACTCTCAATCTTGAGGCAAACGAAAAGGTTCTTGAGGCTGTTAAGTATAGCTGTGAAAACGGCAAAATCGTTGCCGCAATCTGTGCCGCTCCGTCAATTCTCGGTCATCTCGGAATCCTTGACAGCAAAAAGGCAACCTGTTTTCCGGGCTTTGAAAAGGAACTCAAGGGTGCAGACTATACAGGCACTCACACCGTAACGGACGGCAATATTATTACCGCAAAGGGCGCAGGCTGTGCAATTGAATTCGGTCACGCAATTGTTTCTCTCGCAGTATCAAAGGATGCCGCCGACAAGGTTATCGGTGATATGCAATGCCTGTGAAAAATGTTCGTGAGCTGAAAAGTCAGCTCCGTGCAAAATATAAAAAAATCCGAAAAAGCTGTCCTCCCGAAAAAAAGCAACAGCTTGACCTCGCCTTGCAGAACGCTTTTCTGGCAAGTGAGGAATACAAAAACTGTGATGTGCTTTTTGCCTTTGTTTCATCACCGATTGAGGTTGACACCTCGCTTATTCTTGAAACAACGCTGAAAGACGGCAAAAGGCTGGCTTTGCCAAAGTGTAAAAATAATTTCGGCGAAATGGATTTTTACCTTGTAAATTCACTTTCTCAGCTTGAAAAGGGTGCGTTCTCAATCATGGAACCAAACCCCGAGGTTTGCGAAAAGTACGAGGATTTCTCACACGGACTCTGTCTCGTTCCGGGACTTTGCTTTGATATGCAGGGATTCCGCCTTGGATTCGGCAAGGGTTACTACGACAGATTTTTACAGAATTTTTCGGGAACAAGCGTTGGGCTTTGCTACTCCAAATGTATAGAGCATACTCTGCCCTCGGGAGTGTTCGACCGCCCCGTTGACGCCGTGATTACCGAAAAATATACCAACCGAACAAATAACGAGTTTGTAAAGGAATGATACATTATGAACCCTGATAATTTTAATATGAGCGAACAGGAGCTTAACGCTCAGCGTCGCAGAAGAGCTGAAAACTTTAAACTTAATATTGATGAAAGCGAGTATGAGGACGATAATTTCGTCAAGTCTGAGGATGAACCGTCAAACCTTAATTCATACAGCGGTCAGGATGTCAAAAAGCAAATGGCCCGTGAATCAAAGCAGGTTTTAAAGCAGAAGAAAAAGGAAGAAAAAAAGGCTCTTAAAGCAAAGAACAAGTATAATCGCAGAACCTTCCGCTTTATCTGGATTATCTCGGTTTTAATTGTCGGAGCAATGGCGGCTGTATATATGATAACAGGCATGAACGATTTGCTTGCCGTGAACAGAACCGACTCATCAACCGTGAAAATTGAAATCCCCGAAAATCCGACTGTTGACGATGTTACAAAGGTACTTGTTGACAATAAAGTAATCGGTGAGCCGTCATATTTCAAGCTTTTTGTCAATGTCACAAAGTCTGCCGATGATTTTACTCAGGGTACATATGAAATTCGCAGAAATATGGACTACGAGGCAATCATCAACTTCCTTTCGAGTAACAACAACAGAACCGACACGGTTTCCGTTACAATTACCGAGGGTGAAAGCGTTCTTGAAATTGCCAACACTCTTGAAAAGAACGGTGCTTTGGGCGACAGGGACGAGTTTCTTTCGCTTTGCAATTCCGAAAAGTTTGACAGCGACTTTGACTTTATCAAGGCTGAAACAAATGCGGACAAGCGTTACTACAAGCTTGAGGGCTATCTCTATCCGGATACCTACGAATTCTACAGAAATGAAAATGCAGAATCCGTAATCTACAAATTTCTCAACAACTACGAAACAAAGATTAACGAAAAGCAGACTGTTGACGGATATTCAAAGAAAACAACAGTTTTGAAAATGGTTGAAGAGAGCGACACAAAGTATTCGCTTGATCAGGTTATGACAATCGCATCTATCATTCAGGCAGAGGCGGCTGACAAAGAGGATATGTACTACATTTCTTCAATTCTACACAACCGTCTTACAGCCGACAGCAGTCTCGGTGTGTCAAGCCTCGGTCTTGATTCAACAAAGTTCTATCCGTACAGAAGTCTTGAAGATGTTCCCGAAAATGACAGAAGCACCTACAAGAGCAGATATGATACATATGACAGGAAGGGACTTCCTTATGGTCCTATCTGCAATCCCGGTATGGATGCGATAATTGCCGCACTCAATCCGAACAGCTCGGATTATTACTTCTTCTGTCATGACAGCAAGGGACAGGCTTATTACGCATCAACACTTGAACAGCAAAACGCAAATCTGGAGTATATTGAAAGCTATGATAACTAATTTTGAAAAACCCGAAATTTTGTCACCGGCAGGTGATATGGATTGCCTTAAATCCGCTTTAAACTTTGGCGCAGATGCAGTTTTTCTTGCAGGAAAAATGTTCGGAATGCGTTCAGCACCGCAGAATTTTGATAACGATCAGCTCAAAAAAGCTTGTGACCTTGCCCACGCAAAGGGTGCAAGAATCCATGTGACCTGCAACACACTTCCACGCAATAATGAAATTCCTCATCTTCAGGAATTTATGGAAAATGCTCAGGCTTGCGGAGTTGATGCGTTCATAATTGCCGACCTCGGTGTTTTTGAGGCGGCTAAAAAGTATGCGCCAAAGGTTCAGCGCCACATTTCGACTCAGGCGGGAGTAACAAACTATGCGGCGGCAAATGTGCTTTACAATATGGGTGCGTCAAGGGTTGTGCTTGCAAGAGAAATTCCGCTTGATGAAATTGCCGAAATGCGTGCAAAAGTTCCGAAAGAGCTTGAAATTGAATGCTTTGTACACGGTGCAATGTGCGTTTCATTTTCAGGCAGATGCCTTATTTCAAGCTATATGACAGGCAGAGATGCGAACCACGGCGACTGCGCTCAGCCGTGTCGCTGGAAGTATCATCTTTACGAAGAAAACCGTCAGGGACAGTATTTTCCTGTTGAAGAAACAGGTGACGGCACATATCTCTACAATTCAAGAGATCTCTGTATGATTGAGCATATCCCCGAGCTTGTAAAGGCAGGTGTTTCAAGCTTTAAGATTGAGGGCAGAGCAAAGTCGGCTTACTATGTCGCTGTTACAACAAACGCTTACCGTCACGCTGTTGACGATTATTTTGCAGAGGGTGACGATTATGTTCTCAAACCGTGGATAAGGGAAGAACTTGAAAAAATCAGCCACCGTGAGTACAACACAGGCTTCTATTTCGGCAGAGAACCCGGTCAGGTTACGGGCAACGGAGGATATATCCGTCATTATGACAATGTTGCATTGTGTGAAGAGCTTGTGGACGACACAACCGCAGTGATCACTCAGCGCAACAAATTCTATGTGGGCGACACACTTGATGTACTTCCGCCAAGCGGAGTGCCGTTTGAAATCAAGTGTGAATCACTTACAACCGACGAGGGTATGCCCGTTGAAAGTGCGCCGCACCCGATGCAAAGACTTACAATGAAATGCAACGCTCCCGTTCCGTCAGGCTCGGTTATCAGAAAAAAGCGTGATTAATCCCGAATTTTGCTATTGACAACACAAAGAAACAGTTTTATAATCTAAGTACTGATGTTCCCCACCTTAAAAACGGTGGGGAACAATTCAGCCTTTCAGCGTGAGCGAATCTCTCGCTGAAATACTGAGGAGCTGACGCTCCTATGCACTTGATTGCAATCTGTCGCAAACTCTGCTCCTTGCAAGCAAAGCAGAGTGTTGCTCCGATTTAAATTATTTGCTACAATTGAATTACAATATTCGGCTGTGACGGGATTAACCGAGATGTCAGCATTTCAGAGAGAAAGCCGTTTTGGTGCAAGGCTTTTATGTGAAGTTTCGGTGCGCTACCCCTGAGCTCTGTGTGATTAAGCACAGCGTATTTCTGCGTTAAGGAAATGTAATCTATATGACGATTACTCAAAGCGGACGCTTGGCGTCAATTTGGGTGGTACCGCAGGATATTCCTGTCCCATTGTATTTTTATACAATGGGATTTTTTATTTTGCTCGGTAGCATACTTTAAACAAATTTGAACGAATATTGTATTCCCCTGTGAATTTGTATAAGGAGAGATTTTTTATGAAGTGGACAGGACTTAACGAATTAAGAGAAAAGTTCCTTGAATTCTTTGAATCAAAGGGTTGTTTAAGACTCCCCAGCTTTTCGCTTGTTCCAAAGGACGACAACAGCCTTCTGCTTATCAACAGCGGTATGGCTCCTATGAAAAAATATTTTACAGGTGAGGTAACACCTCCTCGCAAGCGTGTTACAACCTGTCAGAAATGTATCCGTACTCCCGACATTGAGCGTGTCGGCATCACAGCCCGTCACGGTACATTCTTTGAAATGCTCGGTAACTTCTCATTCGGCGACTATTTTAAGCACGAGGCTACAGCATGGGCATGGGAATTCTTTACAAAGGTTCTTGAAATGCCTCCCGAAAAGCTCTATGTTTCAATCTATGAGGACGATGACGAGGCTTTTGACATTTGGACAAAAGAAGTCGGCGTTGATCCGTCACATATGGTAAGACTCGGCAAGGAAGATAACTTCTGGGAACACGGTTCAGGCCCCTGCGGTCCGTGCTCCGAAATCTACTTTGACCGTGGTGACGAAAAGGGCTGCGGCAGACCCGACTGTCATGTAGGCTGTGAATGTGACCGTTTTGTTGAGGTTTGGAACCTTGTATTTACTCAGTTTGAGAGTGACGGCAAAGGTAACTACACTCCTCTTGAACATCCGAACATTGATACAGGTATGGGCCTTGAAAGACTTGCCTGTGTTATGCAGGGTGTTGACAACCTTTTCCTCGTTGACACAATTCAGAACATTATGAAACACATCTCACAGATTACAGGTGTTGAGTACGGCAAAAATGAAAAGAGCGATGTTTCGCTTCGTGTTATCACAGACCATATCCGCAGTACAACATTTATGATTGGTGACGGTGTTCTTCCGTCAAACGAGGGCAAGGGCTATGTGCTCCGCCGTTTGCTCAGAAGAGCCGCTCGTCACGGCAGACTTCTCGGTTACAACGAGCCTTTCCTCTATAAGGTTTGCGATACGGTTATCAAGGAAAATCTTACAGCTTATCCCGAACTCAAGGAAAAGCAGGAGTTCATTACAAAGGTTATCAAGGTTGAGGAAGAAAGCTTTGCCAAGACAATTGATCAGGGCTTTAAGATGCTCAACGGCATTATGGACAGCGAAGATGTTAAGGTTCTCAGCGGTGAGGACGCTTTTAAGCTTAACGATACTTACGGTTTCCCGATTGACCTTACAAAAGAAATTCTTTCCGAAAAAGGCATTAAGGTTGATGTTGAGCGTTTCCGTGAGCTTATGAAGGAGCAGAAAAAGCGTTCCCGTGACGCAAGAAAGAACGCCGGTGCAGACGCTTGGATTTCTGACACAACAGACCTTTCGGATGTTGCAAATACAGAATTCGTAGGTTACACAGACCTCAAGTCAACTTCAAAGGTTCTTGCAATCGTTAAGGACGGTGTGAGAGTTGACAGTATCGGTGAGGGCGAAAATGCTATCATCGTTCTCGATAAAACTCCGTTCTACGGAGAAGGCGGCGGTCAGGTTGGCGACACAGGTGTTATGGAGTCCGGCAGTTTTTCAGCTGATGTTGACAACACAACAAAGAATCCGTCAGGCACAATTTACCTTCATGCTTGTACAGTAAAGAGCGGCAGCATCAATGTAGGTGCAGAGGTTTCAACTGCTGTTGATGAAGAGCGCCGTGCGGATATCACAAGAAACCACACAGCGGCTCACCTCCTTCAGTCGGCTCTCCGTGAGGTTCTCGGCAACCATGTTCAGCAGGCAGGTCAGCTTGTTTCAGACGATTACTTCCGTTTTGACTTTACTCACTTTGAGGCTCTCACGGCAAAGGAGCTCATTGAGGTTCAGAATCTTGTAAATAAAAAGATTCTTGAGGCAATCCCCGTTACGACACGGGAAATGCCTATTGAAGAGGCTAAAAAGCTCGGCGCAATGGCACTCTTCGGTGAAAAGTACGGCGATGTTGTCCGTGTTGTAAGCGCAGGCGACTTCTCTGTTGAATTCTGTGGCGGTACACATGTAAAGAATACCGCAAACCTCGGTCTTTTCAGAATCAGACAGGAGGGCTCGGTTGCCGCAGGTGTAAGAAGAATTGAGGCTCTCACAGGTATGGGCGTTCTCAAGTACATCAACGGTATGAGCGCTGTTATTATGGATGTTTGCTCATTACTCAAAATTGCAAATCCAAAGGCAGTTGTTGAGGGTGTTCAGAAGGCTGAACAGCTTATCAAGGAACAGCAGAGAGAAATCAACGAGCTTAATTCAAAGCTTGCCGTTGCTCAGATCGGTCAGCTTTTTGCAGGCACAACGGAGGAAAACGGTGTAAGAGTGGTAACAGGCAGAATTGACAAGGCTAATGCCGACATTCTTCGCACAATGTGCGAAAAGGCAAGAGATTTTGCCCCGAAGTGCGTATGTGTTCTTGCAACTGAAAATGACGGCAAGGTGACATTTGCCGCAGCCTGCGGTAAAGAGGCTCTTGCTCTCGGTGCAAATGCAGGCAAAATCATAAAGGCTGTTGCTCAGAAGGCCGGAGGCAACGGAGGCGGAAAGCCCGATATGGCTATGGCAGGTGCTAAACAGCCTGAGAAGATTTCAGAGGCTCTTGACAGCGTAAAAGAAACTGTTTATGCAATGTTAAAATAATCGTTTAATGTGTATTTATGGCTTACTTGCCGGTTGAATTGTGGAAAATAGCCAAACGGTTACATAAAATCTTGTGCAATTAACAAAAACGGTTTTAAACCAAAACTATTGCAGTTTTGTTATTTTTATAGTATAATAAGCAATACTAAGATATGAAAATCTATCTTGGATATTTATGAACAATTTTAGGAGGAGATTAAAAATGTTCAAGAAAATTGCAGGTCTTTTTCTTGCAGCAGCAGTAATGTGCAGTTCAGCTGCCATCACAGCTAGCGCTGCAGAAGCAGAGGATGACGCTGCTGTTGCTGCAGCAGATCAGTCAGGCGAGGTTTCAGCCGACGGTTCATCAGAGGTTTCAGCTGACGCTTCTTCAGAAGTTGAAGCAGGCAATGTTGTTAAGTTTGATGTTAAGAAGTCAGGCTGGAACAATGTTAAGACAGTATTCTGTCATATTTGGAAAGCTGACGGTTCAGGCGATTGGCCGGCTTGGCAGTCAAAGAAAGAAAAATGTAAGTACGACGCTTCAACAGGTATCGCTACATATGATCTTTCAATGACAGGTAACACAATCTCTAAGTCAGACGGAAGAGTTTACTGTGTAATCTTTAGTGCTAACACAGGTATGCAGTCATACAACGCTATCATGAGCGGCAAGTGCATCGGTGACACACTTTATTGCACAGGTAATCAGCTTGAAAACCCTGAGGATTCAGAAAAGAAGGCAAACGAAGCTAAGTGGGAAAACAACTCAGACTGCGGTCCTGAAAAGAAGATTACATCAACAGGTAACATCATCGGTTCTGCTTTCCCTGAGGGCGAATCAGATGCAACATTGTTGGCTACATACCTCGTCGCTTACTACAATGATGAGGCTAAGACAAGTTTTACACAGAAACTTCTTGACGAACTCAAGGTTAGTCCAACACAGGTTATGGGTGCTGTAACAGATAGGCTCAACGCTACAAACAACCCTGATAAGGATACGATTGCTCCTGCAGTTGAGAAGATTCTCGCAGGTTGCACAGATCCTACAACAGGTAAAAAGGTTGACAAGACTCAGCTCGACAACGCTAAGAAGACAGGTGCTAAGGCAGCAGCCGGCAGCTCAAGCAACGGTTCAAGTTCTTCTTCAAGCAACGGTGGCTCAAGCTCATCAGGTTCAGGTTCTTCAAGCACAGGTGCAGTTAAGTCAGGTGTTGAAACAACTATCGTTTTCGTAATGGCAGGTCTTATGGTTTCAGCAGCAGGCGTTATGTTCCTTGCAAGAAAGAAGAAAGAAGACTGATTTTAACGAATTAATCTTTGATTAAGCATTTTTCGGACACTGTCAATCGGCAGTGTCCGTTTTGCTTTTTTAACTCATGGTGCAAAAATATTCAAAAAGTTTTTAAAACATCTTGACAACGCTCGCAGTGTTTGTTAAAATATTAATGTTGCAACGGGATGTAGCGCAGTTTGGTAGCGCACACGTCTGGGGGGCGTGGAGTCGCAAGTTCAAGTCTTGTCATCCCGACCAACTAAAGCCTTTTTGTCTTTTGACAGAAAGGCTTTTTTCTTTACGATAAACCTCTTACTGCAAATAAATTAACGCAAAAGGAGAAAATATGCTTAATATCGGCTCTCATCTTTCAATATCAAAAGGTTTTTACGCAATCGGCAGAGATGCACTTTCAATCGGAGCAAACACATTTCAATTTTTTACACGCAACCCTCGTGGCGGATCTGCAAGAAAAATTGATATCGAAGATGTCAATGCACTTATAAAACTTATGACGGAAAATAATTTTGCAAAAATTCTTGCCCATGCACCATACACAATGAACCTCTGTTCGGCAAAACCCGAAATCCGTGAATTTGCTCTGAACACGCTTACGGATGATTTAAAACGAATGGAATATCTCCCGAATAATCTTTATAACTTTCACCCCGGCAGTCACACGGGACAGGGCGTTAAAGCTGCGGTTGAGCAAATCGGCACAGCGTTGAATACTGCAATGTTCGATGATATGACAACAACGGTATTGCTTGAAACAATGGCGGGCAAAGGCACGGAGGTCGGCAGAACCTTTGAAGAACTGCGTATGATTATCGACCGTGTGGAGCGAAACGATAAAATCGGTGTCTGCCTTGATACCTGCCATGTTTTTGACGCCGGTTATGACATTGTGAATAATCTTGACGGAGTTCTTGAAGAATTTGATCGTGTAATCGGGCTTGAAAGACTCAAGGCAATTCATCTCAATGACAGTATGAATCCTATCGGCAACCACAAGGACAGACATCAGAAAATAGGCGAGGGCTACATCGGAATTGATGCGTTCGGAAAAATTATAAATAATGAAAATTTGCGAAATCTTCCGTTTTTCCTTGAAACCCCGAACGAGCTTGACGGTTATGCCAAAGAAATTTCGGCTTTGAGAAATTTGTATTTTGAATGATATTTGAATGATATTTGCCTTAAAATAAATCAATACAAAAATTGTCAAAAATATTTGTTGCTATTGCAATTTGCGAAAATTAAAAAATTTAAAGTCCTCTCGATTTTTCGAGGGGGCTTTTTTCGCCTTTTTACAATAAAATCGGTTTGCCGTTACACATAATTTGAATGTGCAGACAAAGATATAATAATTACCCTTAAATCGGGAACAATAGTAAAAACGATTTACGGAGTGATATTGTGATTCAAAACATACGGAAAAATGAATTTGAAAGCTTAATAAAATCATCAAAGCCGGTGCTTGCCGATTTTTATGCCGAATGGTGTTCACCGTGTAGAATGCTTTCGCCTGTAATCGAAGAAATCGGTGACAAATACAAAGCATATTTTGAAACCGTCAAGGTCAATGTTGACGAAAATCCCGAATTGACAGAACGCTACGGTGTATCGGGAATTCCTGCACTTTTGCTCTTTAAAGACGGCAACGAAATTTTGCGTATGTCGGGGGTTCAGACCGAAGAACGGATAATCTCCGCAATCTCCGAAAAAACGGGTGAGAGTTTTGTATGACCTTGTAATTGTCGGCGGAGGTGCGGCAGGACTTACGGCGGCACTCTATGCCTCTCGGAGCGGACTTGACTGCATTGTGCTTGATCCGTCATCACCCGAGGGCAGTTCAATTGCCCTCACGGATGCGGTTGAAAACTACACGGGCTTCAGCGATATTGCAGGCTTTGACCTCATTCAGCACTTTTATTCACACGCAAAGTCATTCGGTGCAAATTTTGTCAGACAATCCCTCGTCGGCATAAGAAAAAATTATGACGGTTTTATCCTTGAATGTTCCGACAGCGAGGTCAAGACAAAATCTGTTATTCTCTGCATGGGCGCAACCCATAAAAAATTGGGAATTGACGGCGAAAATAAGTTTGAGGGCAGAGGAGTAAGCTATTGTGCTGTGTGTGACGGCTATTTTTTCAAAGACAAAACAGTGGCGGTAATCGGCGGAGGAAACACCGCCGTTACCGAGGCAACCTATCTTTCTCATATATGCAAACGGGTTTTTCTTATTCACAGGGGCGATGCATTAAAAGCCGACAGAGTGCTTGTGCAAAAGCTTGAAAAATCGGGCAATGTCAAAATTCTTTACAACACCAATGTTGTGAAAATTGACGGTGACGAAAAGGTTAAATCGGTTACGCTTGATAATGAGAAAATTCTGAAAACTGACGGAGTTTTTGTTGCGGTAGGTCTTGAACCGAGAACCGAATGTGTCAAGGGTTTTGTAAAAACTGATGACAACGGATATGTGATTGCCGATGAAACCTGTCAGACATCCGTGTCGGGAATTTTTGTTGCAGGGGATATCCGCACAAAAAATCTGCGACAAATTATAACCGCCTGTTGTGACGGTGCAAATTCTGTTTACGGAATAAACAAATTTTTGAAATTGTAAGGTTTTCTTTTTCTGATTTTTATGGTATACTATACCTGATATTGTTAATTTTTCCGGATGAATAAAATGAAACTGTTACAAAATAAAAAAATAGCATATTTAACAGCAATTTTCTGCACACTTTTGTGGGGAACGGCTTTTCCGTTTATAAAGGTCGGCTACTCTGCTTTTGAGATTGAGGAGTCGGATATCGGCTCAAAGCTGATTTTTGCAGGAATGCGGTTTATGTTGGCGGGATTTATGGTGTTTCTCTTTTTGTGGATATCAAAAAGAAAACCGCCGACGCTTTCAAAAAAAGATATACTGCCCGTCTGTTCACTCGGAGTGGTGCAGACAGGATTGCAGTATATTTTTACATACATCGGAATCGGTTTTACAAGCGGAACGAACACCTCTATAATAACGGCTTGTGCGTCGTTCTTTACCGTACTTTTCGTGCCGTTGTTTTTCAAAAACGACAGGCTCACGCTGATGAAGATTATCGGTTGTATTCTCGGATTCGGCGGAATTATCGCAATCAATTTCGGCGGAACTGTCAGCACGGACACTTGGTTCGGTGATATGATGATTCTCTTTTCAACAATTTCTGCGGCGGCGGGCAACATTGTGGCGAAAAAAGTCACAACAGGACGAGATCCATTTCCTGTAACCGCTTTTCAGCTTTTAACAGGCGGTTTTATATTGCTTGTGTCGGGCATATGCTGCGGTGGCAGTATTGGTTTGATAAATGTTGAAAGTGTTTCCGTGTTACTCTGGCTTGCGTTCGTATCAGCGGCGGCATTTTCGCTGTGGACAGCACTTCTCAAATTTCATGATGCAAGCAGAATTTCTGTTTTCAATCTGCTTGTTCCCGTGTTCGGAACAGTTTTGTCGGGGCTTATGCTCGGTGAAAATGTTTTCAGAATCGAAACGCTTATCTCGCTTATTCTGATTTCACTCGGAATTGCGTTTGTAAATATGAATCTAAAAAAATCGGGAGGTAAAATATGAATCCTGATATAAAAGGTATTATTTCCGATATGGACGGTGTCATTCTTGACACAGAAAAGCTGTATGTCCGTTTTTGGTGTGAGGCGGCCAATTTTTACGGCTATCCTATGGAAACGCACCACGCACTCAGTATTCGTTCAATGGCTCGCCCGTTTGCAATTGCAAAATTAAAGGGCTTTTTCGGAGAGGATTTTGACTACCGCAAGGTTCACGATAAAAGAATTGAGCTTATGGATAAGTTCATCTCGGAAAACGGCATTGAATCAAAGCCCGGTGCCGCTGAATTTCTCGGCTTTTTAAAGCAGAACGGCTACAGGGTTGCCCTTGCAACCGCAACCGCTCCGGAGAGAACAAAAAAATATCTTTCGGCTCTCGGTCTTTACGATTATTTTGACGAAATAGTTTGTGCGTCAATGGTTGCAAAAGGAAAGCCCGAACCCGACATTTATCTTTATGCCGCAGAAAAACTCGGACTTGCTCCCGAAAACTGCATTGCACTTGAGGACTCGCTCAACGGCATAAAGTCGGCAAGCTCGGCAGGGTGTAAAACGGTTATGGTTCCCGACCTTGACCGTCCGAGTTCAGAGGCAATTCCCCTTCTTTACGGAGTTGCAGACAACCTTATTGATGTAAAACGATTTTTGTAAAAAACATTAACGAACATAAAGCAGGTTTTGCTTTTGTATATTAAACAGGGTAGGTCTATACTAAAACAAGGAGGCGTACAATATGTGGGATGCGATTTCAGCTGTGATGAATAGCTTCAATGACTTCCTGTGGGGTTGGTTTATGATTATCCTTCTTCTCGGAACTCACATTTTCCTCACAATTCGCACAAAATTTGTACAGAGAAAAACTTTTAAGGCAATCAAACTTTCGGTGACAAAGGATCCCGATTCAGACGGTGACATCAGCCCGTTTCAGGCTCTTGCAACAGCACTTGCCTCAACAATCGGCACGGGTAATATCATAGGCGTAGGTACTGCAATTGCACTCGGCGGACCCGGTGCGGTTCTCTGGTGCTGGCTCACCGGTGTTTTCGGCATCGCAACGAAGTATTCCGAGTCACTCATCGGTGTAAAGTATCGTGTAAAGACCTCTGACGGCAGAATGCTCGGCGGTGCCATGTATGCCCTTGAAAGAGGATTTAAGTTTAAAACACTCGGCAAAATCCTCGCCGTTCTTTTTGCACTTTTTGCATTGCTTGCATCCTTCGGCATTGGTTCGGGTGTTCAGGTTAATGCAATTTCAAACATTATGAACAATACATTTGACCTTGGTACGGTGAATCTTTTCGGTCAGGACGCTTCGGTTATTTCGATTATTGTAGGTGTTCTTGTTGCTGCAATTACAGCCGTTGTAATCTTCGGAGGTATCAAGTCAATCTCAAGAGTTTGCGAACTCCTTGTACCGTTTATGGCTGTTTTCTATGTTCTCGGCTGTCTTATTATCCTCGGCATGAACTTTGATGTTCTCGGTAAGACATTTGAAATGATTTTTCAGGACGCATTTTCTCTCAAGTCCGTTGCAGGCGGTTTTCTCGGTTCAAGCCTTATGCTTGCCGCTCGTTACGGTATTGCAAGAGGCCTTTTCAGTAACGAATCCGGTATGGGTTCTGCTCCGATAGTTGCCTCTGCCGCTCAGACAAGAAACCCTGTTCGTCAGGCTATGATTTCTTCAACGGGTACTTTTTGGGACACAGTCGTTGTTTGTCTTATGACAGGTCTTGTGCTTGTAAGCTCAATTATCAAAAATCCTGCAATCGATGTTTCCGACGGCGGCGACCTTACATACAAAGCATTCCAGCAGATTCCCGTAATCGGCACACCGATTCTTGTTATCGGTATTGCCGCTTTTGCATATTCAACAATCCTCGGCTGGTCATACTACGGTGAACGCTGTGTTGAATATCTTTTCGGCAGAGGCGGTATGATTCCTTACAAGCTGATCTTTGTATTTATTCTTCTCATCGGTCCTGTTATCAAGCTCGATCTTGTTTGGACAATGGCTGACATCTTCAATGCACTTATGTCAATTCCCAACCTTATTGCCGTAGTTGTGCTTTCACCTGTTGTTGTAAAAGAAACGAACTATTACCTTTATGGCAACAGACTGGATGAATACGATAAAACCAAACTTCCTGTAGTAAATAAATAATCACATAAAGCCTGCACTATGCCAATGTGCAGGCCTGAATTTTAAGAGGGAACATTATGGAGAAATCAAGAATTGAAAAGCAATTTGATTTTATAAAGGAAATTGATAAGGAAAAATTCATCATCCGTCAAACCTACCTTTCCGACGCTCGGAAAAAGGAAAACGATGCCGAGCACGCATGGCATATGGCGATAATGACCGTTATGCTTTCCGAATATGCAAATTCGGAAATTGATGTGCTTAAAACAATGACAATGCTCCTGATTCACGATATTGTCGAGATTGACGCAGGCGATACATATGCCTATGATGAGGAAGCTAAGAAAACTCAAGCAGAGCGTGAAATGAAAGCCGCAAAAAGAATTTTCGGACTTCTTCCGGAAGATCAGGGCGAAAAGATGATGAATCTGTGGCTTGAATTTGAAAGCGGTGAAACAGCCGAAGCAAAGTTTGCACACACAATGGACAACATTCAGCCCGCCATGCTCAATGATGCAACCGACGGCAAGGCGTGGGTAGAGCATATTGTTCACCTGCACAGTATTCTTAACCGCAACAAAAACACTGCTGACGGCTCAAAAAAGCTGTGGGAATATTCAAGGGATAACTTTATTCTGCCCAATGTTGAAAAGGGCAGAATAATCAACGATTGAGCCGCAATAAATGATTTTGGCAATATAGGTTCTCTACTTGATTTTGAACAGTCGATGTGCTAAAATTAAGATTAACGATACAGAAATTTTCACTGTGTTTTATTATGGAACAATTGAAGGGCTTTATGTGAATTTTGTTCCGATTTGATAATTATGGAAAGGGTGTTTACAATGAAAAGTTCAGTTATAAAGGACGGCGTAAGTACCGCACCTCAGCGTTCGCTTTTGAATGCTCTCGGTCTTACCGAAGAAGAAATTAAGAAACCTTTTATCGGTATTGTAAGTTCCAAGAACGATATCGTTCCGGGACATATGAATATAGATAAGATTGTTGACGCCGTTAAGCAGGGCGTTGCTCTTGCAGGTGGCGTTCCGATTGTATTCCCTGCAATCGCTGTTTGTGACGGTATTGCTATGGGACATGAGGGAATGAAGTATTCTCTTGTAACCCGTGAGCTTATCGCAGACTCAACAGAGGCTATGGCAAAGGCTCATGCGTTTGACGCACTTGTAATGGTTCCTAACTGCGACAAGAATGTTCCGGGTATGCTTATGGCTGCCGCAAGAATTAATGTTCCGACAGTTTTCGTAAGCGGCGGTCCTATGCTTGCAGGTCATGTTAAGGGCAAAAAGACAAGTCTTTCGAGTATGTTTGAGGCAGTCGGCGCTTACACGGCAAACAAGATTACTGCCGAAGAGCTTGCCGAGTTTGAAAACAAGGCTTGTCCGTCATGCGGTTCATGTTCGGGTATGTACACCGCCAACAGTATGAACTGTCTTACCGAGGCAATCGGTATGGGACTTCAGGGTAACGGCACAATTCCTGCTGTTTACTCAGACAGAATCAAGCTTGCAAAGCACGCCGGCATGAAGGTTATGGAACTCCTTGAAAAGGATATCCGTCCTCGTGACATTCTCACGGAAAAAGCATTTATGAATGCTCTTACTGTTGATATGGCTCTCGGCTGTTCAACAAATACAATGCTCCACCTCCCTGCAATCGCAAAAGAGGCAGGTGTTAAGCTTAACCTTGACATTGCCAATGAAATCAGCAAAAAGACTCCTAACCTTTGTCACCTTGCTCCTGCAGGTCACACATATATGGAGGATCTTAACGAAGCAGGCGGTGTTTATGCCGTAATGAACGAGCTTACAAAGGTTGGACTTCTTGACACAGACCTTATCACGGCAACAGGCAAGACTGTAGGCGAGAACATTAAGGGTTGTGAAATCAAGGATACGGACATCATTCGCCCTGTTACAAATCCATACAGTAAGACAGGCGGTATTGCTGTTCTCAAGGGTAACCTTGCTCCTGACGGTTCTGTTGTTAAGAGAAGTGCCGTTGCAGAGGAAATGATGCACCACAAGGGTGCGGCAAGAGTGTTTGACTGCGAAGAGGACGCTCTCAGTGCAATTTATGACGGCAAAATCAATCCCGGTGAGGTTGTTGTTATCAGATACGAAGGTCCTAAGGGCGGTCCGGGCATGAGAGAAATGCTCAACCCGACTTCCGCTATTATGGGCAGCGGTCTCGGCAACTGTGTTGCTCTTATCACAGACGGTCGTTTCTCAGGCGCAACAAGAGGTGCGGCTATCGGTCATGTATCTCCCGAGGCAGCAGTCGGCGGTCCGATTGCACTTGTTAAAGAGGGCGATATGATTGAAATCGACATTCCTGCAAACACAATCAATCTCCTCGTTTCTGACGAAGAGCTTGCAAAGCGTAAGGCAGAATGGAAGCCCCGTCAGCCCAAGATTACAACAGGCTACCTTGCTCGTTATGCAAAGCTTGTTACATCAGGCGCACAGGGTGCGGTTCTCGAATAATCAAGTTTTCAAGGCTCTCGTTTTGAGAGCCTTTCCTTTTGTCAAAAATTGTTTTTTCAGGAAACCCAATCGTTAAAATGCACAATTGGCCTTGCAAAAATCTGTATATTTTTCAGCTTAACATAAAATAAAAAAGCAAGTTGCACAATTCATCCCTTGTCCATTTGGGCAAAGGGTGAATTTTTTTATTTTGCCATAATTCGGTTGTTTATTTTATACAAATATGCTATAATAATTCCGTATTAATTGACACTATTGTTTAATTTTGTCGAAATAAGCTTGATTAGAATAGAAATTTTACGAAAGGGGATTTCACTTTTGAAACAATACGACGCTAAAAAAATTCTTAATATTGCCCTCGCAGGACACAGCGGCAGCGGCAAAACCTCGGTTGCGGAGTCAATACTCTATCTCTCAAAGATGAGCGAAAGACTCGGTAAGGTTGCAGACGGCAACACAGTCCTTGATTTTGACAGCGAGGAGATCAAAAGACAGACTTCAATTATGACGGCGGTTGCACCGATTGAATGGAAAAATACAAAAATCAACCTAATCGACACCCCCGGTCTTTTTGATTTTGCAGGCGGTGTTGCAGAGGGCATGAGAGCGGCTGACACAGCGCTCGTCGTTGTTTCGGGCAAGGACGGTGTCTGTGTAGGTACCGAAAAAGCAGTTGAGGCGGCAACAAAGGCAGGGCTTACAAAGGTGTTCTTTGTAAACGGTCTTTGCGACGAAAGCGCCCGTTTCTATCGTGTATTCGAGAGCTTGAAGGCTACATTCGGTCCGTCTGTTTGTCCTGTTGTTGTTCCGTACATTGTTGACGGTCAGGCAAACACTTATGTTAATTTGTTTGATTACAAGGCTTATGAGTACGGCACAGACGGCAGTGTAAAACAGACTGCGCTTCCTGATATGGGCGACAGACTTGAGGGCTTGCGTGAGGCTATCAAGGAGGCTGTTGCCGAAACAAGCGAGGAACTTCTTGACAAGTTTATTATGGGTGAGGAGTTTACTCCCGAAGAAATCATTCTCGGTGTAAGTCAGGGCGTTAAGGACGGCACAATCTGCCCCGTATTCTGCGGTGACGCTCATAATACATTCGCAATTGATCAGCTTTTGAACAGCCTTACATGGCTTGCTCCGTCAGCGGCTGACAAGAGCGGTGAAATCGGTGTTGACCTTGACGGTGAACCCGTTGATGTTTCGGTTAATGACAGCGGTGCGGCTGCCGCAATCGTATTCAAGACGGTTGCAGACCCGTTCATCGGCAGACTTTCATATGTAAAGGTTGTTTCGGGCAAGGTAAGCTCGGACGCTCCTCTCATCAATATGCGTACAGGCGCACAGGAGAGAATTACAAAGGTGCTTTCCGTAAGCGGTAAAAAGCAGTCGGATGTTCCGTACATTGGTGCGGGTGACATCGGTGCAATCCCGAAGCTTGCATCAACAAAGACAGGTGACACACTCTGTTCGCCTCTCAGAAAGGTTGTTCTTGACGGAATCGACTATCCGTCATCATCATATACAATGGCTGTGTATCCGGCAAAGAAGGGTGACGAGGATAAGGTTGCCCAGGGCATTGCAAAGCTTGCAGACGAAGATCCGACAATCAAGCTCGTTTCAAACCACGAAACCCATGAAATGTTAATTTCGGGACTCGGCGAACAGCATCTTGATGTTGTAATTTCAAGACTTAAAACAAAGTATAATGTTGACGCAGTCCTCAAAAAGCCAAAGATTGCATACAGAGAAACTATCCGCAAAAAGGTTTCCGCACAGGGCAGATATAAAAAGCAGTCGGGCGGTCACGGTCAGTTCGGTGATGTGTGGATTGAATTTGAGCCGTGTGATTCGGACGGTCTTGTATTTGCCGAAAGAGTTGTCGGCGGTGCAGTTCCGAAAAATTTCTTCCCTGCCGTTGAAAAGGGACTTCAGGATTCAATCAAGAAGGGTGTTCTTGCAGGCTATCCGATGGTAGGCATCAAGGCTACTCTCTATGACGGTTCATATCATCCCGTTGATTCCTCCGAAATGTCATTCAAAACAGCGGCATCTCTTGCTTATAAGAACGGTATTCCGAATGCCTCTCCGACGCTTCTTGAGCCAATCGGAAGCCTTAAAGCCAATGTTCCGGATGCAAATATGGGCGATGTAATGGGCGAGGTCAACAAGCGCAGAGGTCGTGTACTCGGTATGCAGCCGGGTGAGAACGGAACGCAGATTGTTGAGGCGGAAGTTCCTATGGCAGAAATGGATGACTTTGCAACCTATATTCGTCAGGTAACACAGGGCAGAGGATCATTTGAATTTGCGTTTGTCCGCTATGAGGATACTCCTGCAAATGTTGCTCAAAAAATTATTGAGAAAGCCAAGGCTGACTCTCAGGAATAATTAATAAGCTGATTAAGGCACCGATTTTTCGGTGCCTTTTGCTTTTCTTGCGTAAATATCATTATTGTGATACAATTAGGCTATACTTATGTGAATGATGGGGATGTAAATTTATCGCAAAGGATGATGACAATGAAAAATCTTTTACAAAGATCGAGAAAGACAATCAAAATCAAAAATATGCTTTTTCTCACAATTGCCGGAATTATCAATGCGTTTGGAATTACAATATTTCTTAATCCCGTGAACCTTTACGACAGCGGAATTTCAGGTACGGCTATGCTTGCCGCACAACTTACACCCGAAAGCCTGTCGCTTTCACTTTTTCTTATAATTTTTAACCTGCCGCTGTTTTTGTTCGGACTTAAAAAGCAGGGAAAGAAGTTTACATTTTACGCAATTTATACGGTTGCAGTTTATTCGTTCGTTTCATGGCTGATAACCGATGTTCTGCCCGTTGATGTCAGTATGGCGTCTCCGCTTGCAGGAACCGATTTGCTCCTTTGTGCCGTGTTCGGCGGTGTGATTTCGGGTATAGGCAGCGGTCTTGCAATCAAATTCGGCGGTGCAATGGACGGCATCGAGGTTATGGCGGTAATCTTTGCGAAAAAAATCGGTGTATCTGTTGGCTCGTTCGTTATGGCGTACAACATTGTACTTTATGTTGTATGCGGCTTCATTCTGCAAAGCTGGATTCTTCCGCTTTATTCGATTGTTACATATTTTGCCGCACTTAAAACGATTGACTTTATTGTTGAAGGTTTTGACAGGGCAAAGGCGGCAACGATTATTGCGTCTGTAAGCCGTTGCGATGAAATTTGTAACGCACTTTCGGAGGAATTTCAAAGCGGCGTTACCGTAATGCAGGCTCAGGGCGGATATTCAGGCAAGGACAAGGTGATGATTTACTTTGTTGTCAACCGTTTCCAGATTGGCAAGCTGAAGGAAATTGTGCGTGAAATCGACAAGAAAGCGTACATTTCAATTACGGAGGTTGCCGATGTTTTCAGCCGAAACGATTCGCTGTAAATAAATTTTAGTTGGTGTTTTATTTGACAAAATTACTTGTAAAGCTGTTCGTTAAAGACAGCGACAATTGCGATAATCCAAAGGTTAGAACTGCCTATGGCAACCTTTCGGGTGTTTGCGGAATAATTCTTAACCTGTTACTGTTCGGAGGAAAATTGTTTGCCGGAATTGTTTCGGCATCGGTTTCCGTCATTGCCGACGCCCTCAACAACCTTTCGGACGCAGGCAGTTCGGTTGTTACATTCCTCGGATTTAAGCTTGCAAGCCGTCCTGCCGACAGAGAGCATCCGTTCGGTCACGGTCGTTATGAGTATGTGGCAGGCTTGGGAATTTCCGTTGTAATCCTTTTAATGGGTGTTGAGCTTATAAAAAGTTCGATAGAAAAGATAATTACTCCCGAGGATAAAACGGCATTTTCAACGCTTTCACTCGCAATAATGATTGCGTCAATTTTCGTAAAATTATGGATGTACTTTTTTAATTCGGGATTGTCGAGAAAGATAAATTCAACCGCACTCAAGGCGGCGGCGCTTGACTCGCTGACCGACTGCATTGCAACCTCGGTTGTAATAATCGGATTGCTTATTTCTGCCTCAACAGGAGTTCAGATTGACGGTTGGCTCGGCGTGTGTGTTTCGCTGTTCATACTTTTTACGGGTGTCAGCACATTCAGAGAGAGCCTCTCTCCGCTCCTCGGCAAAGCTCCAGATGCCGAATTTGTTGATGAAATCAAGGAAACAGTGTTGAAAAATGATATGATTGTAGGTATCCACGATTTGATTATTCATGATTACGGTCCGGGCAGATGCTTTATTTCACTCCACGCAGAGGTACCGTGTGACGAGGATATCCTTGAAGCTCACGACGCAATTGACCTGACGGAAAAACAGCTTGAAAACAGGTACAACTGTTTTGCAACCATACATATGGATCCGATTGCCTCAAACGATGCGTTCACAAATGAACTTAAAATGAAGGTGGAGGAGGGCTTGTGTGAGCTTAATCCGGAGTATTCAATCCACGATTTCAGAATTGTAAAGGGCAGTACGCATACAAATGTTGTCTTTGATATGGTTATTCCGTATGGACTTGACCTTACAGAAAGACAGATTAAACAGAGTGCAATCGAGAAAATCAAGTCAATTGACGAAAAGCTTTATCCGATAATCAATGTTGAAAAATCTCTTTCGGATTAAAAGTTCATAATACAAAACAGAGGTCATCGGTTTTTAGCTGATGACCTCGTTTTGTATATATTTTCGGAATTGTTGAAAATTGTGTGTTCGAGTGTAGTAGTCAGTTATACGGTTTATTGTTTTGCAAACTGGCTGTTGTAAAGTTTGTTATAGAATCCGCCTTTGGCGAGCAACTCCTCGTGTGTGCCTTGTTCAATGATGTTGCCGTCCTTCATAACAAGGATAACATCGCTTTCCTTGATTGTTGAAAGTCTGTGGGCAACAACAAAGCTCGTCTTGCCCTTCATCATCTTGGCAAAAGCCTTTTGAACACGGATTTCGGTAAGGGTATCAATTGATGAAGTCGCCTCGTCAAGAATAAGAATTGACGGGTTTGTAAGCATCGCCCTTGCAATACACAAAAGCTGTTTCTGTCCCTGACTGAGATTACCGCCGTCCTCGCTGATTACGGTGTTGTAGCCGTCAGACATACGGCGGATGAATGAGTGCGCATATGCCGCCTTTGCAGCGGCAATAACTTCTTCTTCGGTTGCGTTTTCGTTGCCGTAACGCAGATTTTCCATAATCGTTCCGTTGAACAGCCAACTGTCCTGAAGAACCATTCCGTAGCATTTTCTGAGGTTGTCACGGGTGATATCCATAATGTCAACACCGTCAATGCTGATTTTGCCACTGTCCGTGTCATAAAATCTCATAAGAAGATTGATGAATGTTGTCTTGCCGCAACCTGTCGGACCGACAATGGCAATGTGACTGCCGCTCTTGACATTAAGCGAAAAGTTTGTGATGAGCGGCTTTTCTTTTGTGTAGGAGAAGTTTACATTCTCAATCTTGACATTGCCTTTGCAATGCTCAAGCTCTTTTGTACTGTTGTCGGGAATTTCGTTATCTGCCTCAAGAACTTCAAAAACCCGTCCTGCCGCCGCAATGCCTGTCTGCAACTGTGTGAGTACGCCTGTAACCTCGTTAAACGGCTTTGTGTACTGATTTGCGTAGGTGAGAAAGCATGATAGCTGTCCGACCGAAAGTGTGCCTGCAACGGCAAACAGAGCACCCATAATGCCTACTGCGGCATAAACCAATGCGTTTACGAATCTTGTTGACGGGTTGGCAAGTGCGCCTGCAAACTGCGCCTTGAATCCCACTTCAAGAAGTTCATCGTTGTACTTTTCAAATTCTTCAAAGGCTCTGTCCTCATATGAAAAAGCCTTTACAATTCTCTGATTGCCGATATGCTCCTCAACATATGACGAGATGTCGCCGTTGAGTGCCTGTTGACGGGTAAAGCGGTTATGCGTCATCTTGCCGATAAATGCCGCAACAAAGAGCGAAAGCGGTGTGAGAACAACAACCACAAGGGCGATTTTCCAGTTTATTGTCAGCATAAATACAAGCGTGCCGACAATGGTAACAATGCCCGAAAAAAGCTGTAGAAACATCTGTGTAAGACCGTCACCAACTGCGTCAACATCGTTGATTACTCGGCTGATAAGGTCGCCGTGAGGTGTTGTGTCAATGTAGGAGAGGGGAACTGTGTTGAATTTTTCAAAAACCTCCCGTCTGAGGTCACGAACAGTGCGGTAGCTGACAATGTTGGTAAAGTAGGTCATAATCCACTGGAAAAGTGCCACACCGCCGATGCCTACACCGATATATACAAGAATCTGAATAACGCTTGCAAAGTCAACATTACCCTTGTCAATGATGTTGTCGATTGCGTTACCTGTGAGAACCGGAATATAGAGCGTGAGCGAAACGCTGATGATTGCGCTCACAAGAGCTAAAATCAGATAAAACGAATACGGCTTTATTTTTTTGAGTACCTTTTTTACAGAGGAGGATTTTTTTGCTGAATTTTTCATCTTTTTGCCTCCTCTTCACTAAGCTGTGAAAGACAGATTTCACGGTAGGTTTCGCAGCTTTCAAACAGTTCATCGTGCTGACCTTTGCCTACAAGTCTGCCGTCATCAAGCACAAGAATAAGGTCTGCGTTCTTAATTGTTGAGCAACGCTGTGTAACGATTATCACGGTCATATCCTTTGTGTTTTCACGCAAAGCCTTTCTGAGTGCCGCATCTGTTGCAAAGTCAAGAGCCGAAAAGCTGTCGTCAAGAATGAGAAGCTTCGGTGAGCCTGTGAGTGCTCTGGCAATGCAAAGTCGCTGACGCTGACCTCCGCTGAAGTTCTTACCGCCCTGTTCAACAAAGCTGTCAAGCCCTTTGTTCAGCTTGCTTACAAACTCGTATGCCTGTGCAATTTTTAGAGCCTTTATAATATCCTCGTCAGTTGCATTTTCGTTTTGCCATTTCATATTGTCACGGATTGTTCCCTTGAAAAGAATTGACTGCTGAGGAACAATGCCAATCTGTGAACGGAGCTGTAAGAACGGATAGTCCTTGACATTTCTGCCGTCAACGCTTACAGTACCCTGTGTTGCATCGTAAAAACGGGGGATAAGGTTGACAAGCGTACTTTTACCGCAACCAGTACCACCGATAAGACCGACCGTCTGACCACGCTTGATTTTAAAGCTGATGTCCTCAAGCTCATCATCACCCGTGCCGTATGTGAAGTTTACATTATCAAATTCGATTTTCGGAGTGCTTTCGCTCTCTGAAATTTCAATGTTCTCGGTAGTGCTTTCACACACACTCGGCTGAGTTTCAAACACTTCGTTAAGTCTTGCCGCACTTGCACTTGCTTTCGTGAAAAGTACAACAAGGTTTGCAACAACAATCATTGCAAGCAAAATCTGCGTCATATAGTTTACAAGGGCAATGATGTCGCCCGAAAGCATTCCGTTGCCTGTGTTTACATTCTGAGCGCCAAACCAAATGATGAGAATAATTGCAGCATTGGTGATGATGTAGGTGACAGGGCTTAAAAGTGCCGAAAGAATGCTTACTCTGATCGAAGTTTTAGCCAAATCTTCGGTTGAATCGTCAATACGCTTTTTCTCATTTTTCTGCTTTGAAAAGGCTCGGATAACCCTGTTGCCCGAAAGATTTTCACGGCAGATAAGGCTGATTTTGTCGAGCTTTTTCTGCATTTTTTCAAAAATAGGAATACTCTTTGTCATAATGAGGTAAAGAGTAACGGCAATCAATATAGCCGCAATAAAGAAAATAATTGACATTTCAAGGTTGATTGTCATTGCCATAACCATTGAACCGATAACAATAAACGGTGCTCTGGTGAGCAGGCGGATAGCCATTGCAACAGATTGCTGAACCTGATTGGTGTCATATGTGATTCGTGTTATAAGTGACGGAGTGCCGAGCTTGTCCAACTCTGCGTGTGATAACCTGTTGATGTGCAAAAACAAATCTCGGCGCAGTCTTGTTCCCACACCCTGAGATGCCTTTGACGCAAGATACTGACACACGAGCGCACTGCAAAGTCCTACAGTTGCAAGAATAACGAGCAGACCGCCCATTTTCCAGATGTATGCTGTGTCGCCGTTTCGCACACCGTTGTCGATGATTCCTGCCATAACAAGCGGAACGAGCAATTCTAAAATTGCCTCAAACAGCTTGCAAAGCGGACCGATGATACATTCCTTTTTGTAGTATGCAAGATATCTTCGTAGCTTAATCAAATTTTCCCCTTCTCTGCCATATAATTAACAATACATAAGTAATATTATTTTACACCGATTAACGATATTTTACAACTTAAATTTTGCGTTGCGGGAATTTGCGGCGGTCGCAAGGCTACCCCTACAGTTTTGTGCTAACACAAAAAAGCCACCGATAAAACATCGGTGGCTCTGTATATAATCAGTAAAATAAATTACTTAATAAGGCTTGTGCCGTCCATTTCTTCGGGCTGCTCGAGTCCCATAATTTGGAGCATTGTCGGAGCGATATCGGCAAGTCTGCCGCCCTCACGAAGCTCGCAGTCGTAGTTTACTACGCAGAAAGGAACAGGGTTTGTTGTGTGAGCAGTAAACGGTGAACCGTCCTCTGCAACCATCTTATCTGCATTGCCGTGGTCAGCTGTGATAAGAGCAACACCTCCCATTTCTTTGATTGCGTCAACAACCTTGCCAACGCAGGTGTCAACAGCCTCAACAGCCTTTACGGCTGCCTCGAATACGCCTGTGTGACCAACCATATCGCAGTTAGCGTAGTTGAGAATAATCATATCATACTTACCGCTCTTGATTGCCGGAACAAGCTTGTCTGTAACCTCGTAAGCACTCATTTCAGGCTGGAGGTCATATGTTGCAACAGCAGGTGACTTAACAAGGATTCTGTCCTCGCCGGGATACTGCTTTTCAACACCGCCGTTGAAGAAGAATGTTACATGAGCATACTTTTCTGTTTCTGCAATTCTGAGCTGTGTCATACCCTTGTCTGATACATACTCGCCGAGTGTGTTCTTGAGAACCTCTGGCTTGAATGCAACTTCAACATTAGGCATTGTTGCATCATACTGAGTCATGCAAACAAAGTTTACGGGGAAGAAACCGTTCTTTCTCTCAAAGCCCTTAAAATCAGGGTCAACAAATGTTCTTGTAATCTCTCTTGCTCTGTCAGGACGGAAGTTGAAGAAGATGATGCTGTCGTTAGGCTTAACCTGAGCACCGCCCTCAATAACACAAGGAACAACAAATTCGTCTGTTACGCCGTCATTGTAAGAGTTCTTAATTGCGCAAACAGGGCAGTCTGCCTTGTTGCCCTCGCCATATACCATAGCGGCATATGCCTTTTCAACTCTGTCCCAGTTGTTATCTCTGTCCATTGCGTAGTATCTGCCCTCAACTGTGGCAACCTTGCCTATGCCGATTTCTTTGAGCTTGTTAAGAAGCTTGTCAGCATATTCAGCGGCACTTGAAGGCGGAACATCACGGCCGTCAAGAAATGCGTGAATGTAAACATCTTTAAGACCCTTTTTCTTAGCAAGTTCAAGAATACCGTAGAGATGCTCAATGTGGCTGTGAACACCGCCGTCTGAGAGAAGTCCCATAAGGTGAAGTGCCGTGCCGTTCTTGAGAGCCTTGTCCATTGCATCAACAATAGCCTCGTTATCTTTGAGCTTGTCCTCGTTGATAGTCTTTGTAATTCTTGTGAGTTCCTGATAAACGATTCTGCCGGCACCCATATTTGTGTGACCGACCTCAGAGTTACCCATCTGACCGTCAGGAAGACCTACATCCATACCCGACGCACCAATCTGTGTGAGCGGATTAGATGCAAAAAGCTTGTCAATGTTTGGCTTTTTAGCAGCCTTGATAGCGTTACCTTTTTCGGGAGCAATACCAAAGCCGTCAAGAATCATTAAAATTACCGGTTTTTTCATTTTGCGTGTCCTTTCCATAAAGCATACACAATCTTGTTATGCAAAAAACAAAATCCAAAAGCCGATTACAGACTTTTGTGCCGTGCCCAAAAGGACACGGCATTGTGTTTGAATATACTGTTTAAATTACTTGCTTGCAGCCTTTACGATTGCGGCAAACTTCTCGGCAACGAGTGATGCACCGCCGATAAGGCCACCGTCAACATTTGTCTTTGAGAGAAGCTCGTCAGCATTGCCGTCATTCATTGAACCGCCGTACTGAATTGTAACAGCGTCAGCAGCAACCTGATTGTAAAGCTTAGCGATTGTAGCACGGATGAATGCACAAACCTCTTCAGCCTGATCAGCTGTAGCAGTTTTGCCTGTGCCGATAGCCCATACAGGCTCATAAGCGATAACAACATTCTTGAGTTCTTCTTCTGTTACATTGAAGAGGTCAAGCTTAATCTGTCTTGCGATAACTTCTTCCGTGATGTCGCACTCACGCTCCCAAAGGAGTTCGCCGACACAAACGATTGGCTTAAGACCTGCGGCAAGAGCAGCCTTTGTTCTCTTGTTTACAGTTTCGTCTGTTTCGCCGAAATACTGTCTTCTCTCGCTGTGACCGAGAACTACATATTCAACGCCCATTTCCTTGAGCATACCTGTTGAGATTTCGCCAGTGAAAGCACCGCTTTCAGCCCAGTGACAGTTTTCTGCACCGATTTTAACATTTGTGCCTTCTGTAGCCTCAAGTGCTGTTGCAAGGTCAACATAAGGAACACAAGCGATTACTTCACAACCGGCATCTTTTACGAGGGGAGTAATAGCGTTGAGGAGCTCTTTAGCTTCCTTTGGAGTTTTGTTCATTTTCCAGTTGCCGGCGATAATTGCCTTTCTCTTTGACTTATCCATGATAATTTTCCTTTCAGAATATGTTATTATTATAATAAAGTAACAGGGTTAAATCAGTAAGGGCGGAAAAATCCGCCCTTTTATTTGATTAAATTATTTGTCAGCGATTGCTGCGATACCCGGAAGAACCTTGCCCTCAAGGTATTCAAGAGATGCACCGCCGCCTGTTGAGATGTGGCTCATCTTGTCAGCAAAACCAAGCTGAATAACAGCAGCTGCGCTGTCGCCGCCGCCGATGATTGTTGTTGCGTCTGTGTCGGCAAGAGCCTTAGCAACAGCAATTGTACCCTTTGCAAGAGTCGGGTTCTCAAATACTCCCATAGGACCGTTCCAAACAACAGTCTTTGCGCTCTTTACAGCGTCGGCAAAGAGTTCCTGTGTCTTTGTGCCGATGTCAAGACCTTCCATGTCAGCAGGAATCTTGTCTGAATCAACAACCTTAACTTCGATTTCAGCGTCGATAGGATCAGGGAAGCCTGCAGCGATTGTTGTGTCGATTGGGAGAAGGAGCTTCTTGCCGAGCTTTTCAGCCTTAGCCATCATTTCCTTACAGTAGTCAATCTTTGTATCGTCAACGAGTGAAAGACCGACTTCCTTGCCCTGAGCCTTGAGGAATGTGTAAGCCATACCGCCGCCGATGATGAGTGTGTCGCACTTTTCGAGGAGGTTTGAAATAACATTGAGCTTGTCAGCAACCTTAGCACCGCCGAGGATTGCAACGAACGGACGAACAGGAGTTTCAACGGCATTGCCGAGGTAGTCAATTTCCTTCTGCATGAGGTAACCTACTGCTGTGTCCTTGATGTGGTCTGTAACACCTACTGTTGAGCAGTGTGCACGGT
Source organism: Ruminococcoides intestinale (assembly GCF_040095935.1). Lineage (NCBI taxonomy): Bacteria > Bacillati > Bacillota > Clostridia > Eubacteriales > Oscillospiraceae > Ruminococcoides > Ruminococcoides intestinale. The sequence continues at coordinate 468,893 of NZ_JBBMFQ010000002.1, forward strand.
GAGCCGAACCGAATGCATCCATTACGAATACATCAGCGAGTGAAGCAAGTTCTGATGAGAACGGCTCAAGATTCTTTGTTTCTTCTTTTCTGAAACGAGTGTTCTGGAGAAGAACAACATCGCCGTCTTTCATTTCTGCAACAGCCTTTTTAGCATTTTCGCCTACAACCTCGTCATCGTTAGCGAAAACAACATCCTGACCGAGGAGTTCCGAAAGTCTTACTGCTACGGGAGCGAGTGAGAACTTTTCTTCGGGACCGTTCTTCGGCTTGCCGAGATGTGAGCAAAGGATAACCTTGCCGCCGTCAGCGATGAGCTTCTTGATTGTAGGAAGAGCTGCTGTAATTCTGTTGTCGTTTGTGATTACGCCGTCCTTGAGCGGTACATTGAAGTCACAACGAACAAGTACTTTTTTACCTTTTACATTGATGTCATCAACAGATACTTTGTTGAGCTGCATAATATACATTCCTTTCGTGTAAGAAGAAATTTGTAAAAATTTAGTATTTTTACAGTCACCATTATTATATATCAAAAACCCCTTTTTATCAATAGAAAACTTTAAAAAATTCGCCTGCAAAGGTATTTTTTGCACTTCCTTTACAAATACTGATTTTAAGGAAGTTTATGAATATTATTTTTGTTCTTATGTCATATTGTTGAGGTCGCTCCACTTGTGATTGTGAAGCTCGCCCTTGTTCTGCAAAGCAGGATAATCCCATTGCCTTAAAACTTCATAAGCCGCAATTGCAACCGAGTTTGAAAGATTAAGACTTCTTGCCTCGTCAATCATAGGCAGTCTTAAAGTATCATCGGGATGCTGCATTAAAAGCTCCTCGGGCAAGCCTTTTGTTTCTTTGCCAAAAAGAAGATAGCAGTTGTCGGGATATTCAACATCGCTGTGGCGGTGAGTTCCTTTTGTTGAAAAGAAAAAGTATTTTCCGCCTTTTGTTTTTTCAAAAAAATCGTCAATGCTTTCATAATATGTGATGTCAAGCAAGTGCCAGTAGTCAAGTCCGGCTCTTTTGAGTTTTTTATCGTCAGGTTCAAAGCCCATAGGCTTGACAAGATGAAGTCTTGTTCCCGTTGCGGCACAGGTTCGTGCCACATTGCCCGTGTTCTGCGGAATTTCGGGTTCAACAAGCACAAGGTTAAGAGTTGCCAAAAGTTATCACTCCAATTTTTATTATTCCATTCTTTTTCTGTTTAAATACATTTTAAATCGTAAACAATAATAATGCAAGTTTTTTTGACAAAGCCGTGTGACAAAGATGAAAAAACACACATTTTGTCAATGAATTTGCAGGATGGGGAGGTGTGATTATGAATACAAGTCCAATGATGAATGTGATGAAAGGCGTTGCAATAGGAATGACGGCAGGCGTCTGCATGGGTATTGTCGGCAAAAATATGGTAGACAGCAACCCGAAACTCAAGAAAAAGGCAAACAAAGCCTTTAAAACAATGGAGTCAGTCCTCGACACCGCACAGTATATGTTCAGATAAAATCATATTCATCATAAACAAAACCCCGATTCAAACGAATCGGGGTGTAATTTTATACTCTCTTGTATGTGCTTTTCCTGAAAATCAATGTGTCGCCTGAAATATAATATTTGTGATAATCATTCATGGCTTCCTCTTCGCTTTGAGCAAGGTCAAATGATGATGTGCCGTCCCATTCCATTGTGAATACAAGTTTTCCATCACTCATGACCTTGTATGACACAGGGTCAGCACTCGTCGGACCATGATAATCAATATCATTGCAAGAACCGTCATCATTAAAATACATTTTTGAATTTTCGCTAACTTGCCCATCGTCGTCAACAAATGCCCATATTCCGGTTATGCTGTTGTTACTGCAACCGCTTAATGACATAACCGCAAACAACATCGTAATTATACATAACACCATTGATATTTTTCTTAATTTTATCATATTGTTACCTCTGTTTACAGACTTGCCTTAATCTGTTCAATGACCTTCATAACAGATTTTTTTGGTACAGCGGCAACAATACCGTTAAGTGCCATTTCGTTTCCGCCAACACTACCGACACCTGCTTGTACCCAACCAGATACAACGAGCGTTGTATCTGTAAATTCAATTTTTATGTATTGCATAGCAGTCAAAAGTCCTGTACCTTTTTTCCATACAGTTTCGCCGATGTAGGAAACTTCTTTAAAACCGTTTGCCTGCAAAATATTTACAGCAGTGTTGTATGATTCATCAACACTGTTTCGCAGTGGCAGGTTAATAATTGTTCTTGCCATTATAAAAACCTCCGTCAATATTATTAAGTTTTTGGTGGCATCGTGGACATTCGTTAATACCTGCGGTAACATTAAGACCGCAATTTGGACATTTATTGTTATTTCCTAAATTTTTAAGTGAATTAAGCTTATCCTCATTTTTCTTTTTAACAAAAGAAAATATAACCATAATAATTCCTACAAGCAGAATAATAAATGAAATTATAGCAACTGCAATAATTGTTTTTTCAAATGAAGAAAATGGAGATGTCCACGAATATCTTTTGTTTGTATTCACAGTAAATAACGAATATGCAAGTCCGCCAAAGCCGAGAGTTGTCAGAATATACCCAATAACAGTAATCACTTATTGCCTCCTTATTAAATTTTTTAGATATGAAGCTTCATTGATTCAATTATAACATTGCGTAATACAAAACGCAAGACAAAAGTAATACGCAATTTTTGTGTAAATTGCATACAATAGTAATATATAATGTAATACAGGAGCAGTTCACGCAATGAAAAAGTTTAAAATTCCGCAAATTCCCCAAACAACAAGCAAAAGTATACGATTTCCAAACGATGTGATTGATGAAGTGGAATCTGTCCTTGTCGGTACGGATTGCACATTTTCTGCCTTTGTTGTGGAAGCGGTAAGAGTAGCTCTTGAAAATTTAAAAGAAGAATCAGCCGAAGATGAGTAAACAAAACCCCCTATTCAAGTGAATAGGGGGTTATAATTTTGCATTTTATATTTAATTAAATCAGCTTGTGTAGCCGAGGGGGTCCATTTTTTCACCGTTGAGGCGGATTTCAAAATGGAGGTGAGGGCCTGTTGAGTTGCCTGTTGAACCGACATAACCGATGAGGTCGCCCTGATTTACATATTGACCTGTTACTGCAACAAGTGAACTGCAATGACCGTAAAGTGTTGTGTAGCCACTGCCGTGGTCAATGATAACATAGTTGCCGTAGCCGCTGTTGTCACCGCCCGAGAATGTTACGGTACCGCTTGCGGATGCATAAATAGGCTGTCCGTAAACACCGCCGTCTGAAATGTCAAGTCCGCCGTGAAGTCTGCCCCAGCGTGTGCCGAAGGTACTTGTCAATGTATGTGTGTAGGGGAGTGGCCATGCAAACATACCCGATGAACCTGTTGTGTAGCTTGAAGATGAATTTGAACTTGATGAAGAACCTGTGCTTGATGAAGTATCCTCAGCCTTGCCTTTTACAACAACTTCGTCAACTGCCTCTTTAAGAGTTTTTGCGTCAGTCTGAACTGCATCGGTCTGAACACCGTCAACAAATGTAGTTCTTACCGTTACTTCTTCTTCACCCTTAACGCCCTTTGTGGTAACTTTTTTGTATGAAGAAGACTTGTCCTCGTCATATTTTACCTTTGTGTCATAAGCCACATCTCTTGTGTAAACAATGTCTGTTGAAAGTGAGATTGAAAACTTGCCGTCTGCAAGTGCCATAACCTCGTCTGCGGTAATAAGGTCTGTACCGCTTGCGTTACCTGTTACAATCTCCACCGAATTTGCAAACTCGGTTGTTGTTTCGTCATCGTAATCTCTGCGGTAATCAACAAGAACCTGTTCGAGGTCTGCATTGAGCTGGTCAATTTCTTCTGTCGCACCGATGAACTTGCCGTCAATATAAAGACTTGCACATGACGGTGAAATTGCTTTGAGGTCTGCCGATGCCGATTCGCCGTCAATTTCAGTATGAGGAACAGCCTCGTCACTTGTTGCAACAAGTGCAGGTGTCTGTACGCTGTTGTTATCTTTCATATCAAGTGCGCTTGCAACCGTTACACATGAAAGTGTGATTGCACTGAAACAGGCTACTACTGCAAGCACAGCCTTTTTTCTAAGCAACTTCTGCGAACGGATTGCCGAGGGTGCAAGGTGAGCATACTGCTTTCCGCTTTTGAACGAAAGTTCCGATACAATCTCTCCGGCACTCTTTGTTGTGCCGTTTCTTGATTCGTTGAATGCTTTGTCAATAGCTGATATCTGTGTTTTTGCTTTCTTTGACGAATTAACAGACTTGATTGTAACAGACTTTAAAGAACCCTTCCTGTTCTCAATTGCCTGTGCGAGTTTTGCGGCTGTGTTTTTTGACATTCTTACAACTGATTTTGCACAAAATGTTGTTGCTCTCTTTACAAAGCGAACAGTTTTCTGTGCTGTTGTAAGCTCACGCCTGCAAACTCTGCGTTTCTTTGTCGGAAGACTCTCGATTTCATTGAAACCTTCCAAACCAATGAACTTTGTCTCCAAAATAATTTCTCCTATCTCATTAACCGTTACATTTTTGTAACAAACACGATACCTTTATTATACCAAATAGTTACGAAATTGCAATATGAGAATTAAAAAATGTCATAATTAATAATAAGACAGGGGATAAGGTTACAAAAACAGGGTGAATTAAACAATAATTCCCTATATTAATTATACTGTAAGTTATCAACCGTGTAATCTTTTAACAAAGAGTAATATTTATTTAACTCTTTTAAAGCACCGTCAAGGTCATGTTCAAGGTAGTTTCCGCACTCAATTGCAGTTGTTCCGGGGATTTCCCCTTTGTGCTCCGCGCACTGCTTTATTGTATCTTTTATAAGCTGTAATGCGTCCTCATTTGACATATCACGAACGAGAAAATAAAAACCCGTTCTGCATCCCATAGGTCCAAAGTAGATTACATTGTCGGCAAATTTGCTGTTGCGGGCATATGTTGCAAAAAGGTGTTCAATTGTGTGCATAACGGGATTCGGAAGATACGGCGGTGTGTTTGGCTTTACAAAACGCATATCGTATGTTGTAATATCTCCGTCAATTCTTGAGATGTAAACACCCGGCATAAGTGTGTTGTGGTTGATTGTAAAGCTTGCTATCTTTTTCATATATATTATCCTTTCTTAATCGTAATCGGCTATGTTTGTAAAGCAGATGTTCATATCAACATCGCCCTCAATTCCGTCAACCTTGCCTGATGAAGAGTATTGCCACATAGAAAACTGATAATAGAATGTCGGAACATTTGCGTATTCGCAGTACCAGATGTCAAAATCTGCAAGCTGTGTGAGGTCATATTTGAAGTAAAGCTCCTTGCTCGGAGAATAGATAATCGGTGTGTAGCCAAGCTCCTTTACGCGGTTGCAGAATGCCTTTGCACAGGCTGTTGCCTGAGCGGCGGAAACGCTGTCGGTTCTTGCGTCATCATCCTTGATGATTTCCCAGTCATATGCAACGGGAAAATCGATTGTTTCATCGCCGAGAAGTGTCTTTATATAGTCAGCCTCTTCAATTGCCTCATCGTTATTGACAGCCTGAGAGAAGAAATACACGCCGACTTTAAGTCCTGCCGCCTTAGCACCCTTTATATATGAAAGGGCGGAATCGTCCGAGTACATTTTTCCGTCAGAACCGTAGCCTCTGCCGCCGATGCGAACCATAACAAAATCAACACCCGATTTTTTAACCTTGTCCCAGTCAATCTTTCCGCTGTAGGAGGAAATGTCGATTCCCTCCATTGAAGCGGCCTTGCCGTTTTCACTGTAGTATTTGAAAGTGTCGTCAGAGGTGAAGTTATCGTTGTTGAGTGTATTTTTAGGTACACCGTCAAGCTCGGTAATCCAGATTTCACCGAGAGTGCTGTCGTTTATATGTATTTTTTCGCCTGTTGTCTTGACGGTTGTGTCTGTGGCAACAGTTGCCGGGGTTGTACTGCCCGACTGTGAACTGCTTTCAGCGTTGCTTGAACAACCGCACAAAACCGAGGTAAGTGCAAGCATGGCAGCCGTTACGGCACAAATAGTTTTTTTCATTATTCTACTCCTGACAAAAATTTTTTAACGCTGAAAAATGTCGATTATACGGACATTTTGCGTATCTGTTAGTCAGCATATCATAAAAAAGTGTTGATGTAAACAAAGAAACCGAAAATAAATATTGAAAATCTTGTGAAAATTAAGTATAATCTAAGGTACAAGTGTCCTTCATCAAACAGCGGAGGCATTTATTCGGAAATATAATGATAACAATGTTCCGCAAAAGGCGATAAAGGGCGGTGAGTGAAATTGAATGAAACAAAGGTGCACGGATACCGTCACAAAACAACGGAAGAACTCGTCAAGGCAATTGACGAATGTACCTCTCTCAGTCAGCTTTTCGCTCTCATTCAGCATGAGCATATCACCATTCAGATGCTCACAAGACCGGGTGCATCAAATCTTGCACCAAAAATTTTAAGCCCGAAAGAGATAACAGGCAACCGTGACACACCATTTGAAAGACTGCGAAAACAGGTTCGTGAATCTGTGCTTGAGGACGAAAGAAGGCTTAAACAGAGCAAGCTGATTGCCGAATGCGAACGCCTTTCTAAACTTAATAAAAATGACAAGATAAAGTAAGAGTAATTAGTGGAAGATTTTTGAAATTTTTTACTAAATACTCTTTATTTTTTTGAAAAAAACATATATAATCTAATTATCAAACACGATTGGGGATGGAATATATGACATTCAAATTCAAACACACCTTGGCTGTAATTCTCGCAGTAGTTACCGTAGCTTGTTCTGTTGTCGGAACATTAGCTGTTTCTGCCGCAGAAACAGACTCTCAGCCTGCAACAGAGGCAACTGTTGCATCTGATGTAACAGATACGAGCGTTGAACCAACTCAGGCAACCGAGCCTTCACAGCCGGTAACGGAGCCGCCAGTAACTCCTACGGTTCCTCCGACTCAGCCGTTTAAGCCGAATGTGGGCGCAATCAAGAATCTCAAAAGAACGCAATATACAACAAATTCGCTTTCGTTCAAGTGGGATAAAGTAAGCGGTGCAACAGGCTATGTAATCTACTACCGCAACAATGACGCACACAAGAATTTTTCAAGATTTACATATGTAAAGTCAAATGCCTGTACACTCAAAAAGATTAGAACAGCAACCTGGTATGATGTAAAGGTTGCCGCCTATGTTGAGCATGACGGTGTAAAGTATGAGGGTAAGAGTCAGACCTACAGAACAGCTACTCTCCCGAATGCCGTTAGCGTTTCACTCAAGGAGTCGGGTGCTGCAATTACACTTTCGTGGTCAAAGAACTCACAGGCAACAGGCTACAAAATCTACCGTATGAGCAGGAACACAAACGGAGAATATGTTCTTTATAAGACAATCACTTCAAATTCCACAACTTCTTTCAGAGATAAGGGAGTTATGAACGGCAGAGCGTATTACTATCAGATTAGGGCTTACCGTGCAATCAAAAAGAACACTTACTATTCGTCACCGTCAACAATAAGATGTGTGGCAGGTCTTAATGCCGTTAATTTCAAGACAGATACAAGACTTTCAAGAGTAAATCTCACATGGGGCAAGGCAATGACCACTCCGACAGCATATGAGATTTTCTATTCAACCTCAAAGAACGGAAAATATACAAAGCTTGGTGAAACAAAGAATACTTTCTACAACACCAAAAAGCTTACAGTCGGCAAGACCTATTACTTCCGTATTCGTGCTTACAAGTATTCGGGACCGAGCAGTAACCCGAAAAAGTACAAGTGCCTCGGCACATTCCAGACAAAGAGTGTAAAGATCAGCAAGAATGCCTACGGTGTTTCAGTCGGCGGCACATATGTTGAAATCAGCATCAATCAGCAGCATATGTGGTACTACAAGAACGGTAAGCTTGTTGTTGAAACAGATGTTGTAACCGGCAACTACGGTACAAGCGATACGCCAAAGGGTGCATATTCAATTATTTACAAGGCATCTCCTGCAACACTTATGGAGAATTCCCATGTAACATTCTGGCTTCCGTTCACATCTGACGGTTGCGGAATCCATGACGCATCATGGCGTTCAAGCTGGGAATACGGCGGAACAAGGTACAAGGGTCACGGCTCACACGGCTGTGTAAACACACCGTACAACGCAGCTAAGAAAATCTATAACAACATTTCCTCGGGAACCCGTGTTGTTGTTTATTGATTTTAATTCGTAGCGAAAACTTGATAAAATAATTTAAGGCTGACAGATTTTTAATAACCTGTCAGCCTGATTTTATGCTGTAGCGGTTTAATAATAAATTTTGATTTTGATATAAATTAATATAATCTTTGTACCGAAAAAGTTATTCTTTGTTGATATTAGAGAACAAGATTTTGACTTATTGACAAAATCTTGTTTTAATAATATAATAGCTTTGCTGTATTAAGCAATGATATAAAGCAAACATGAGGAGAGTAAAAAATGAAAAGAATATTTATAGTTTCACTTTTGGCTTTGACGGTTGCGCTTGGTGCGGTTGCAACGGGTTGTTCGGGCGGTAACAATTCATCTTCAACCGACAAATCTTCAAGCAAGGTTGAGTCCGTGAATGATTCATCAGCTGATGATTCAAGTACTGCTGAAGTCGGAGATGCAGTTGACGGTGATTTCGTGTGGGATGAAAACAGTTGCATTGTCAATCTTTCAAAAGAAGCAGCAAAGAAGAGCGAAATCGTAATTCCAAAAAATTGTATTGATTTAAGAATTGATGATTGGGCAAGCGGCGAGGATAACTATTTTTCAGAAAACGATAACCTTGAAAGTGTTGTGTTTGAGTCTGAAAACATCAAAAATCTTCCTGACGGTTTGTTTGTATATGATAATAACCTGAAAACGGTTCAGCTTCCGAAAAACCTAAAGAGAATTTCAGAATTCTGTTTTAGCAATTGCGAGTCGCTTGAAACTATTGAAATTCCTGATAAGGTAACCGAAATCAAGGAATCTGCGTTCCAGTATTCAGGAATCAAGGAGATTAAACTTCCCGAATCAGTAACAACTGTCGGTGATTCTGTTTTTGCATGGACAAAACTTGAAACACTCTATCTTCCGGAATCACTTACCTCAATAGAAAGTAGTTTCTTGACTTGTGTCGATTCTGATAAACTTACAATCTATGTTAAAAAGGGCTCATACGCAGATGAGCATTTTGCTGATTTTGCCGACAAATCAAATGTTGAAAAGGCATATTATTGATTTAATCTAAGTTATAATTAAAAAAACAGGCTGACAGATTTTTTATAACCTGTCAGCCTGTTTTTTATATGTTTTTATATGAAAGTTATTGTTAATCAGTAGGGGCGTTCATCGGACGCCCGCAAGTAATAGTATAAACTATATGTTAAAACAAATTTTATAAAGACCGCAAAACAATCGTCATACTGTAGCGGCGAACTGTGTTCTCCCGTCTGAAATATAGTCGCAATGCGTTGCACATAAATGTGCTTCCTATTGCTCGTTATTTCAGACAGCGCATTGCTCCCTTTTTCCGCCACCGGCGGCGGTCGCAAGGCTACCAATCATTTCGTGTGAAAACACGATACGAATAAAATTATATTGGCTACAATTAACTGTGCTTTAATCCCATAATGATACCAAGGGCAATGTTTTGTTTTTCTTTTGGCAGACAACGAAATTCATTGAGAAGTTCGCATTCCGTTTCCGAAAGTTTAGACTGTGCAATTTTGTCAATCGGCTGTCTGATGTCCGTATATTCAATTATATAATCAACAGATGTATTAAAAATTGACGCAAGTTTTTTGAGCGTTGTAATGCTCGGTTCAACCTTTCCGTTTTCATATTCGCTGATTATCTTTTGTGAAAAGTTAAGTTCCATTCCCAATGCGATTTGGTTCATAGATTTTTCTTTTCGTAGTTCCTTAATTCTTTGCATTTGCCGTACCCGCTCCATAAATTATACCTTGTGAGTATAATATTATAACTTTTTGTTGACAATTTTATACAATATGGGTATAATTCAAGTGAATAAAGTATATAAAATTATAGAACTTGCTTTTGCATTAAGTGATTTCTTAATTAGAAATAATTTAAGGAGTACGCAATGATTATTTTATTTAGTAATTGTGGTTTTGCAATTATTGCATTTTTATTTTATCTGTGTGGAAGTAATAGAGTAGCCGAAGTATTTGCTGATTTCATTGTTAACAATTGCTATTTAATATTTGCGGTTTTATTAATTATTACTTTTATTATATCTTTCTATTTAGTTCGGAAAAATTCATTCAAATCAGTAAAAGTTACAGCTACGATTGGGTTTACAATACTTGATTTTACAAAGGTGTTAATTTTTTATTTGTTACTTGTTACTTGGTCAATAGATTTTGTTTGTCATAATGATGTGCTGAATTCAATTATATCGTTGCTTGTGATACCTCTTGACTTAATGTTCATTAGTTGTATATGTGTAGTACCGACATTTATTTTAAGGTTAAAATATGCAGAATACGGAAATATTTTAAATATATGTTTAGTAATGGCATTGGATTTATTTTTAACAATACTATTTGTCATACTCATTCGTTTGCTAATAGCGGAAAGTTTTCTCACAACCTATTCAATAATATCATCTAATGAATGGTGGGAAAATATTCTTAACATTGCAAGAAAATGATGATTGCATTAAAAAACAGACTGATAATCTGTCAGTCTGTTTTTGTATGAAAGTTATTGTTATTTTGTAGGGGAGAACCTCGTTCGCCCGCTTTGATGAAATGATTTGTTTTACTAAAATGTTTTGATGTAATAAAAGTTGTGTATTATCCGTAGCGGTATTTATAAATATTCTTTACTTACGAACTCGGTTGTGTGGCGGTTTTACTGCACATTTTGCCGTCAACATCTGTGTAGTATTCGCCTTTGAGCAGAATTTGCGAAATCGGAACGATTTCGTAGCCCTCGGACTTGATTGCCTCGATTACCGTCGGCAATGCTTCGGGGGTATTTTTTGCACCGTTATGCATCAATATAATACTGCCGTTCTTGATTTTTTTCATAATATTCTGCTTTATCTGCTCGGGAGTAGGATCTTTCCAGTCGAGCGAATCGACATCCCATTGCACGCAATACATATTACATCCGTTGACCGACTTTACAACATCATTGTTGTAATCGCCGTAGGGGGCTCGGAACAGGGTGGGGGTTTTGCCCGTAAGCTCCTTGATTTTTTCGTTGCAGGACTGAATCTGACCGACCATATCGGACGATGACATTTGCGTCATATGCGGATGTGTGTTGCTGTGATTGCCCACATCGTGACCGTGTTTTGCAATATCCTTTACGCTGTCGGGATAATTCTTAACCCAGTCGCCCACAAGGAAAAATGTTGATTTCACCTTGTATTTGTCGAGAATCTCAAGCAGTTGTTCTGTCTGTTCATTGCCCCATGCCGCATCAAACGACAGGGCAACCTGCTTTTTGTCCGTGTCAACATAGTAAATGGGAATTTCACGCTGAGCAGCCGCACTCTGAACGGCTCGAACGGTTGATGTGACTGCAATTGCTCCTGCAAGCACTCCGATTAAAAGACAGAATCCGATTGATATTAGATTTCGTTTTGTTATGATATACAAACGCATAAAATCCCCTCCATACCAAATTTATATGAAGGGGATTTTTATTTATTCATATTTTGTTTTAATTAGGTGCGTTCATTGGGCGATAGCAGTCAAGTTAACCCTCAACATGCCATTCAATGCCGTCTTTTGTGTCCTTGACAACAACTTTCATCTCTTTAAGTTTGTCACGGATAGCGTCGGCTGTCGCCCAATCCTTTTCGGCACGGGCTTTTGTACGCTGTGCAATAAGCTCTTCAACTTCCTTGGCAAAGTCATCGTCAGCGTCCGCCTTGTTGCTTTCGGGAACTTTTGTAAGATCGAGTGAAAGTACCCTGTCAAATTCGCCGATTACATAAAGCTTTGTTGCATCGTCTGCGTCAGCCTTGAGAACATCATAAACGCAGGTGAGAGCAAGAGAAGTGTTGAGGTCATTGTCAAGCGCCTCGCTAAATCCCTTTGTAAGCTCCTCAGCCTTTGCCATATCAGGCTCACCGTCCCTTGAAAGAGCGGAAATTCTCTTTACAAGCTTGTTGTAGGCTGTGGCTGTGTTGTCAAGGTTGTCATATGAGAATGTGAGCGGCTTGCGGTAGTGGCTCTGCAAGCAGAACATTCTGTAAACAAGCGGATTGTAGCCCTTTTCTTCAAGAAGTGAAACTGTAAGGAAACCGCCCTTTGACTTGCTCATTTTGCCCCTTGCATCATTGAGATGAAGTACATGAAACCAGTACGGACACCACTTGTGACCGAGAAAAGCTTCGCTCTGTGCAATTTCGTTTGTGTGATGGGGGAAAGCATTGTCAATGCCGCCGCAGTGAATGTCAAGATATTCACCGCAGTGTTTGTAGCTGATGCAAGAACATTCAATGTGCCAGCCCGGATAACCGACACCCCACGGACTGTCCCACTTGAGCTCCTGTGAATCAAACTTTGATTTGGTGAACCAAAGAACAAAGTCAGCCTTGTTACGCTTGTTTTCATCCTCTTCAACGCTGTCACGAACACCGACAGCAAGGTCATCCTCATTCATATTGCCGAAAACATAATAGCTGTCAAGCTTTGAAGTGTCAAAGTAAACATTGCCGCCTGCAATGTAGGCATAGCCCTTTTCAAGCAGAACGGAAATCATATTAATAAAATCGTCAATGCAGTTTGTTGCAGGCTCTACAACATCGGGACGCTTGATGTTGAGCTTTTCGCAGTCGGCAAAAAATGCGTCTGTGTAGAACTTTGCAATCTCCATAACAGTTTTATGCTCACGCTTTGCGCCTGAAAGCATCTTATCCTCGCCTGTGTCGGCATCGCTTGAAAGATGACCTACATCTGTGATGTTCATTACACGGTTTACATCATAACCCGAAAAACGAAGATACTTTTCAAGAACATCTTCCATAATATAGGTGCGAAGATTGCCGATGTGGGCATAGTGATAAACAGTAGGACCGCAGGTGTACATATTAACCTTGCCGGGTGTGTGCGGTACAAATTCCTGCTTTGTCTGTCCGAGAGAATTATATAAAATCATTTGCTATTCCTCACTTTTTACATTTTCCTTTTTCAGCTCATCAAGCTGTTTTTGAAGTTCAAAAATTTTATGCTCAAGATTGCACAATGCAAGTGCAACCGGATCCGATACATGAATCTGGTCAAGGGTTTCACTGCGAACACCGTTGACTTTTACTACTCTTGCCGGAACGCCGACAGCCGTTGCATTCGGCGGAACTTCGCTTAAAACAACCGCACCTGCGGCAATTCTTGCGTTGTCACCAACCTTGAACGGACCGAGAACCTTTGCACCCGAGCCGACAAGCACATTGTTGCCGAGTGTAGGGTGTCTTTTTCCCGTTTCTTTGCCTGTTCCTCCGAGAGTAACATTTTGATAAATGGTGCAGTTGTCTCCTATTATTGTAGTTTCACCTATGACAACACCCATTCCGTGATCTATAAACAGTCCCTTGCCGATGGTTGCACCCGGGTGAATCTCAATTCCCGTCTTGTGACGACTGCGTTGAGAAATCCACCTTGCAAGAAACTTTAGGTTGTGTCGCAAACACCAGTTGGCTTTTCGGTGAGAACGCACCGCCTTGAAACCCGAGTAGAGAAAAAACACCTCTGCTCTGTTCCTTGCGGCAGGATCACGCTCCATAACCGCATCAATATCCGCTTTCAGGGTTTTAAACACGCAATCACCCTCCTGTCAAGACCGTGAGAGTATGTTCTCAGGTCTGAGAAATAAACTGTCTGTTTTGAATTATATATACAACGCCCGAAATGATTGTGAATACAACCGAAATCCAGATGAGAATTTCTCCCACCACAAAGAAAATCGGTTCAAATGTTGCCGTGTTTATAAAATTAAGTCCGACTTCGGGCAGTTCAAGCACGATTTGCATTGCAATTACTGCAATTATAGCAATCATCTGTGAAACCGTCTTTGCTTTGCCCCACATATTAGCGGCGACAACCTTGCCTTTTGAGGCGGCAATCAGCCGTATTGAGGTGACGGAAAATTCACGGAAAAGCACGATTATGACCGCAACGCAGTCACATATTCCAAGCTGTACAAAGCACAGCAATGCGGCAAGCACAAGAATTTTGTCTGCAAGCGGATCTGCAAATTTTCCGAAGTCTGTAACAAGACCGTTTTTTCTTGCAATTTTTCCGTCAAACATATCCGTAAGAGACGCCGCAATAAAAATAATCAGGGCAACGGCATTGTTGAGCGGAAAGTTTGCAAGCAATGCCGCCACAAAGAACGGAACAAGAATTATTCGTCCTACTGTCAGTTTATTTGGTAAGTCCATTTTATGTACCTTTCAAAGTTAAATATTATGAAATTGCTGAGTCTTTTAGCCACTTAGTCGATTTTGCCGACAAATTCGCCTACAGGATCGCAGCCTGTGTAATCGGTTACACGCACCTTGACAAAATCTCCTGCCTTTGGCTTTTCACCGTCACAGGTGAAGAATACACAGCCGTCAACCTCGGGGGCGTCGGCATAACTTCTGCCGAAGAAACATTCGGCAAGCTTGTCAAAGCCTTCAACAAGAACTTCAATCTCTTTGCCAACAAGGCTTTCGCAGTATTCAGCCATAACCTGCTGTTGATGCTCCATAATAATATCGGCACGCTTTTGCTTGATTTCTTCGTCAATTTGGTCGGGCATTTCAGCTGCCTTTGTGTCCTCCTCGGGAGAGTAGGCAAAACAGCCGAGTCGCTGAAACTTCATATCAGCGGCAAACTCTGCAAGCTCATTGAACTGCTCCTCGGTTTCACCGGGGAAACCTGTAATAAAGGTTGAGCGGAAGATTACATTCGGAATTTTATCCTTAATCTTGTTCATGAGTGCAGTAAGGCTTTCTCTGTCGCCGTGACGGTTCATTCTGCGGAGAATATCCTTGTTACAATGCTGGAGCGGAATATCCATATATTTTACAATCTTATCTTCACTTGCAATTGTGTCAATAAGCTCGTCTGTAATTCTGTCGGGATAGCAGTAGAGAACCCTTATCCATTTAAAGCCGTCAATCCTACAAAGTCTTCTGAGAAGCTCTGCAAGCATCGGTTTGCCGTATTTATCCTCACCGAAACGGGTTGTGTCCTGAGCAATGACATTGAGTTCCTTGACTCCACGCTCAGCAAGACCTTCCGCCTCTTTTACAACATCTTCAATATCTCTGCTGCGGAATCTGCCTCTGATCATCGGGATTGCACAATAGGAACAACGGTTGTCGCAACCCTCGGCAATTTTGAGATAAGCGGTGTAGGGGGGAGTTGAAAGAATTCTTCCGCCCTCAAGCGGCAGACAAACCTTGTCGGGAAAGCTTTCGCACTTCTGTCCGTCAAGTGTTTCCAAAACGATGTCTGCGATAGTTTCGTTAGCACCGATTCCGATAACCGAGTCAACCTCGTAAAGCTGTTCGGAAATTTCCGACTTATATCTTTGAGCAAGACAGCCTGTTACGATGATTGCCTTGATTTTGCCCTCGTCCTTGAGCTTGCCGAGTTCGATAATTTCGTTAATGCTTTCCTGCTTTGCACTTTCGATAAATCCGCAGGTGTTTACAATTACTGCGTCCGCATCTGCCGGATCGTTCACAATAATAAATCCTCTGTTCTTGAGTGTGTACAAAAGCATCTCGGCGTCAACCTGATTTTTTGCACAACCAAGTGATACAATGCCTACTTTATAATTCATAATCAGTCTTCCTCTGTGTATTCTCTGAGGACGGTCTTAATGTCATCCCATCCGTATCCGAGCCTTTGCAGAGCGGCAACGGCTCTTCGCCTTATTTTTTCATCATTTATGTTTTTATATTTTCTGTCGATAACCGCCCTTATTCCGTCACACGGATCAAAGTCGATTTCTTCGATAATCTCTTCTGCAAGTTCACGGTCAATTCCCTTTTGAACAAGCTGTCTTACCGCACCTCTCGGAGCATTATGTTTTGAAAACAAAAGCTGTTCGGCATATCGTCTTGCAAAGTTTTCGTCATTTACAAGACCGAGTTCTTCCATTCGCTCAACAGCCTTTTCCGCCGATTCCTCGTCACAGGTGCGTTTGATTTTGTCGGTGAGTTCTTTTTTTGAGTGGTCACGATAGGAAATAAGCCACAAAGCCTTTTCCTTTGCACGGCGCTCATTGCTTAGCCTGATAATCTCGTGCAGCTCCTCGTCATCAATCTCTCTGCCGACATCAAATCGGTTTTCAATAACTGTGCGTGCGTCAAGATTCATAACATATTCGCCGTCAATGTAGAGCGCACACATCGCCTTTCTTCGTGGTTCAACTGCGGTTATAAGCATCAGTCGTCAACCAGAACATCAATTTTTGCACCGCTCTTTTTCTCTGTCTTATCCGCAGAATCAGTCTTGATTTCTTGGTTTGCAGACGGAACTTCGGTAATTTTTACCTTTGGAGCAGGCTTTTTGCGTTCATAAAGCTTGTCAATATTTTCCCAGAGTTTCTTCTCAATTTCAGCAGCAAGCTCCTTGTCGGTTTTGAGAAGTTCCTTGACCTTGTCACGTCCCTGTCCGAGTCGTCTGCCGTCATAGCTGAACCATGCTCCTGCTTTTTGAACAATCTCAGCCTTTACGGCAAGGTCAAGAAGTTCGCCCTCACGGGAAATGCCTTCACCGTACATAATATCAAATTCAGCTTCACGGAACGGAGGAGCAATCTTGTTTTTTACAACCTTTGCTCTTGTGTGTGAACCGACCATTTCACCGCCTGATTTAAGGGTTTCAACTCTTCTTATATCAATACGAACGGAACTGTAGAACTTGAGCGCACGACCGCCGGTTGTAACTTCGGGGTTGCCGTAAACAACACCGACTTTTTCACGCAACTGGTTGATGAAGATTGCAACGCAGTTTGACTTTGAAATTGCACCTGCGAGTTTACGCAGTGCCTGTGACATAAGTCTTGCGTGCAGACCTACATGGCTGTCACCCATTTCGCCCTCAATTTCAGCCTTCGGAACAAGAGCGGCAACGGAGTCGATTACGATAACATCAATCGCACCGCTTCGGATAAGCGCCTCTGCAATTTCAAGAGCGTCTTCACCCGTGTCGGGTTGTGAAACGAGGAGTGAATCAACATCAACACCGAGAGCTGCCGCATATGTCGGATCGAGTGCATGCTCAACATCAATAAATGCAACATTGCCGCCGTTTTTCTGTCCCTCTGCAATGCAGTGGAGAGAAAGTGTTGTTTTACCCGAAGATTCAGGTCCGTAAATTTCAACAATTCTTCCACGGGGAAGTCCGCCGATTCCGAGTGCAATATCAAGCGAAAGCGAACCTGTTGAGATGTGTTCAATGTTCATATGTTTATTTTCGCCAAGACGCATTACAGCACCCTTGCCGAACTGTTTTTCGATTTGTGTGAGCGCAGTTTCAAGCGCTTTGTTTTTATCTACTGCCATTTCATATACCTCCGTACTCCGCAAAGGGAGCTGATGTTTTTCGGTCTGTAACATAACCGTCACTTCAACGGCGGTTATGTCCGCACTAAGATTATAAAATATGTGAGGAGAAAATGCAATAATTTGGCGGTAATTTTATCGAACAAAATTTCTAAAATCAGAGCAAAGTCCCAATAATCGCCCTCTGCACACCGCCAAAGTCAAGTGAAATTTTAAAATCCGAAAAGCCTTGTTCAGTCATAAGTGCCTTTACTGCATCAGCCTGATTTTCTCCGAGTTCAAATGCAAGTGCACCGCCTTTTTTGAGTTTTCTGCTCCAACGGCTCACTATTTCACGGTAAAAATCGTAACCGTCCTCGCCGCCGTCAAGTGCAAGTCTTGGTTCAAGCCGAACTTCCTTTTGAAGTGTTTCTATGTCGGCTGATTTTATATAAGGCGGATTTGAAACAATGAGGTCAAGCTCACCGTCTGCAAATGTTTCGCAGATTTCGAGAGCGTCAGCCATAACAGGCTTTACTGACGAATTGTTTTCTTTTACATTTGTTTCAAGATATGAAAAAGCGGTTTCGTCAATTTCAACTGCCGTAACTTTTGCACCCGAAATTTTATCAAGTGCAACGGCAATTGCACCGCTGCCCGAACAGAGGTCAACCGTTTTTTTGTCGGTTCTGTTTTTGAGAAAATCAATGCAGAGATTGACAACCACTTCCGTGTCATCACGGGGAATGAGCACGCCTCTGCCCACCTTAAAATCGAATCCCATAAAGCTCCATTCGCCGAGAATATACTGCAACGGCTCGCCTGAAATTCGTTTTTCAATAAGCTTTAAAAAGTTATGTGAACAGTTTTCATCGGCTTTATCAGTTTTGTGCATGATAAAGCCGACTCTGTCAAGCGAAAAAGCCTTTTGTAAAAGACTTTGCGCCTCAAATTTTGAATTTTCAATATTATTATTCTCAAGCAGTTTAAGTCCGCTTTGATAAATTTCGTTTACAGTCATTACTTGCTTACAATGTCCGAGCCGTCCTCGGGGATAACAGCCTTGATAGCCTCGATTGCAACTTCAATCATAGTGTCGTCAGGCTCTTTTGTTGTGATTCTCTGTGCCCAAAGTCCGGGAGCGGCAATGATTCTTGTTGCGGCATTGTCGTGCTTACCGCAGATTTTGATAAGCTCGTAACCGATTCCGCATGAAACGGGGAGAAGAAGAATCTTGAATACAGGTCTTAAAAATCCGATGCCGAAAGGTGCAACAGGAACGAAAAGACCGACAAGGATGCCGACAATCAGCATAAGAACCATAAAGCTTGTTCCGCATCTCGGGTGAAAACGGCTCTGCTTTTTAACATTTTCAACTGTGAGTTCTTCTTCGTTTTCGTAACAGAAAATTGTCTTGTGCTCGGCACCGTGGTACATAAACACCCTTTTCATTTCGGTCATTTGTGAACATACTATAATATAAAGTAAGAAAAGAATAATCTTGAGAACACCCTCAAAAACAGACTTCCAGAAAACAGCGTTTCCGCCGTCACCCTTGAAAGCCGGCACAACATTTGCACTGAGGTCAAACAGGAAAGAGGGGACGAAGAAGAAAAGTCCCACGGCAAGCGCAACACCGAGGATTGACGCAATTACCATCATAACCTTAACAAGCTTGTCGCCGAATTTATCGTCAAGCCATTTTTCAAACTTTGACGGTTCTTCTTCGATTTCGGTCGATTCAATTGCCTTATCGGCAGAGAGCATAAGCGCTTTGTAGGAAAGTCGCATTGAGTCAATAAGACCTGCAATTCCTCTTAAAAACGGAAGCTTGAAAAGCTTACATTTTGAGGGAATTGTATTTATGCTTATATCCTCGCTGTAAATCTTGTCGGGTGCGGTACGAACACACACGGTTGTGCGTTTCGGACCTCTCATCATAATGCCTTCAATCAGGGCGCTGCCGCCGATTGAGGTGATTTTTTTAGTAGTATTTTTAGCCATTAGCTGTTCCTTTCTGTATTAGGCTGCACAGAGAAATAAGATTAAAGCTTAATGTTTTCGGGAAGTGAGTTTTCACTGCCCTCTTTATATACAGGGAAGGTGAGCGTTACGGTTGTGCCGACACCCTCTCCGCTTTCGATATCAAGTGAACCGTTGTGGAGGTTCATAATCTCATCGGCAACCGCAAGTCCGATTCCCGAACCGCCGACAGTCTGGTTTGCTTTGTAGAATTTTTCCTTAACCTTTGGAAGATCCTCGGCAGAAATTCCGCAACCCGTGTCGGTTATTACAATTTTGATAATATCGGGTTCATCTTTGCTGTAGATTACCTGAGCGGCAACAACACCGCCCTTTGGTGTGTATTTCAACGCATTGTCAAGCACATTGAGGAAAACCTGCTTGAGCCTGTTTTTATCGCCGTAAACGGCAGGATAAACAACCTCGGGCTCATCATAAAGAAGATGCTTGCCCTCTGTAACGGCTCTTTCCTTTAAGAAGTAAACCGCATCGTCAAATTCGGCAAGAATGTCAAGCTTTTCCTTGATGAGCTTCATTCTTCCGCTCTGAATACGGCTGAAGTCAAGAAGCTCTTCTACAATGCTTGTAAGGCGTGAGCTTTCGCTGATAATAACTCCCATACCACGGTCAAAGGTTTTGCGGTCAAGCTTTCCTCTTTCGGAAAGCTGCATTGTTTCAGCCCAGCCCTTAATCGCCGTAAGCGGAGTACGCAACTCGTGTGATACTCGTGAAATAAAATCGTTTTTCATCTGATCGGCTGTCTGCAAATCAAGAGCCATATCGCTTATTGCATCGCAGAGGTCGCCGATTTCATCATCGTATTTGTACTCAATCTTCTTTGCCTGTGAAAAATCACCGTGGGCAATCTTGCTTGAAATCTCCGAAAGTTTTCTTATCGGGGTAACGATTGAACGGATAAACATAAGTCCCGACAATATTACAAGGGCGATGATAACAAGACCGCACGCAATAACTGCCGCAGAAACAAGCACAATTGCCGTGTTGACCTGTTCCATGGAAACAATGTATCTTACCGCACCGACGCAGGTTCCGTTTTCGTTGGTGATGATTCTTGTCAGGCTCATTGCACTTTCGTTCGATGAAAGCTTGCCGTTCCAATATGCACAGCCGTTTTCGTTTGAGAGTGCGTCATTAAAATCGGGAATCTGCTCGTTGTCATCGGGTGTGAATCCTGTTGAAGTCATGACAACTCTGCCGGAGGAATTGATTACAAGAACCTCCATTTCTTCTTTTTTGTCAAAGTTTTCAACATAATCACGGGCAGACGCCGTAAACGAGGTTGAACTGTCGCTCTGAAATCCCGAAAAGACAAGTGAAAGTTCGCTGCTTGTTGTGTTCAGGTTCTGTTCAACGCTGTTTTGAAAAATATATGTAACAATGAAAATAAGGCTGACAACAATAAGGATTATGATTGTCAGTATAACACTCAATGTGTTGAGCATCCATCTTTTTGAAATACCCTTAAAAATTGTTGCCGCCCTCCTCTTTAGATTATATACATTTTATGCAGGCTGTTCTGCAAAGTTATTCGAAAGTTATTCGCCTGAATCCCACTTGTAGCCGAGTCCCCAAACCGTGATGATATGTTTAGGATTTGAAGGTTCGTCCTCAACCTTCATTCTGAGTCTGCGGATATTAACATCGACAATTTTATCCTCGCCGACATAAGCGTCTCCCCATACATGGTTGAGAATGTCGATTCTGTCAAGAGCAACACCCGGATTCGAGAAGAAGTACTCCATAATCTGGAATTCAACCTGTGTGAGTTCAATCATCTTTCCGCTCTTCATAAGCGCACGGTTGCGAAGATTGAGTGTGAACTCGCCCGATTTAAGCTCTTCTTTAAAGTTGTTTTCGGAATGTGACTGTGCAAGTGCAACTCTTCTGTAGAGTGAATCAACTCTTGCAAGAAGCTCACTCGGTGAGAAAGGCTTTGTAACATAGTCGTCTGCACCGAGCATAAGTCCTGTTACCTTGTCCATTTCCTGAGTTTTTGCCGAAAGCATAATAATTCCGATTCCGCCGTTGCGGTTCCTCAGCTCCTTACAAACCTGAAAACCGTCAATACCCGGCATCATAACATCAAGAATCGCAACATCAAAATCGCCGTTGTTTTCTTCATATTTCTGCAAAGCCGCCTCGCCGCAGTCTGCCTCAACTACGTCGTAGCCTGCCCTTGTAAGATTGATAACGACAAAGTCACGAATTGCCGCTTCATCCTCACAAACAAGAATTTTTTTCATATCAAAACCTCCGTTGCTGTGATCAGATTCCCGACTGATCAAGTGTGGAAAAACCTGTCTTGATTTCGTCATCACTTAGCGAAATCTGTGTGTCGGGATTTATATTATTAAATGTGTATGCATATTTATCGTCTTTTGTAATCAGCGTAAAATCATCCGATTTGCCCGATTCCCATTCGCTGACGGGGAACACCTTTATTTCAAAAAGCTCCGTGTCAAGCTTAGTGCCGTTCCATGCATAGAATGAGGTGGTTTCGCTTTCAAGGTCGGTAATTGCCGTAACCTTGTTTTCGCTCCACTTATCGGCATAGTTCATCATAAACATATAATCGTAATTTATGATTACTGCCTGTTTTGCAACAAGCGCCTCCT
Source organism: Ruminococcoides intestinale (assembly GCF_040095935.1). Classification (NCBI taxonomy): domain Bacteria; kingdom Bacillati; phylum Bacillota; class Clostridia; order Eubacteriales; family Oscillospiraceae; genus Ruminococcoides; species Ruminococcoides intestinale. Next base: position 491,126 of record NZ_JBBMFQ010000002.1, read on the forward strand.
TGGGTGCGTCAAAGCTGTTCCAAATGATTTTGTCGGCATAAATATTTTTGCTGTCACCGCTCTGTTTCGGCAGATCAAGCGTAACGGGAATTTCAAGCTTTCCGTCCTTGTCAATGTCCGAACAGATGATCTGCGATGAACGCCGGGTTATATTTTTTGCTTTTTCTTTAAAAAGAGGATTACGCAGAATTGCAAGGTCACGGCTGTAAAAAATAACCTGTGTGTTCGTAACCTCATTTGCAGAAGTTCCGTCAACGACAATTCCCGTAATATCGTTATCAAGCTTTGTAACGGCAATGTTCTTGTACTTTGCAACATTCGGATCCATGTTTGCCATTGCTTTGGCATACAGGCTTTTGCTGTCCTCGTTGTAATCAAGCATTGACGCAAGAGCCTCGTTTTCGGTTGTGTAGAGAACAAGCGACATAATCTCGCTTGTTCCGTCATTGTCAAAATCCCCCGTAACAAAGCTTGAACAGCTTTGTCCCGAACCCACTTCGTTTGTCTTGCCTTCCGTGTAGGAGTAGCAGGAAAGCTTGCCGACATTCGGAGTGTAGGTTGTTGAATTAACGATGATTTCAGCCTTTCCGTTGCCGGTTAAATCCGCAAAGTCAACGCTGTCAATATCGGTGGTTTCAAAGATATTGTCGGACGCAATCTCCCACGAATTGTCTTTCGAGTACATGACAAGCATATGAACCGAAGAAGTTTCGGCACTGTTGCGAAAAAATGCAACAGCCTCGTTGCTGTCGTTTCCGTCAAGGTCGGTCATGATGATTGCACTGCGGAATTTTCCGTTTTTAGGATATTTCAGCGTATAACCGCTGTCAGCCGTTTTGGCAATAAGCTGTTCAATTTCAGCCTCATCTCCGACTGCCTTAGGAGGACGAAGAAGATTTTCTGCGCTGAAATCCGTTATGTTGCAACCGCTCAAACCGACAAGCATTGAACCGAGAACCAAAGCCGAAATCAGCTTTTTAATCTTCACAAAAATCCCTCCCGTCTTTATTTATGGGGCTGTCAAGGCTTTTGTCTTGCAATAAGATACTTGATTTTTATGCCCTCTTCTGAGAACATTTTTTCATGCTCTGTTTCAATATTATCGGTAACATCGCTTGCGTGCAAATCACGGGTGAGATACAAAATTTCATATCCGCTCTGCTCAAAGTATTCAAGACTTTCGTCAAACAGCTCGTCATCATCGGTTTTGAAACGGATTTCGCTGTCAGGCTTCAAGAATGTTTTGTACATTTCAAGCTTTTTGTAGTATGTAAGTCTACGCTTTTTGTGCTTTGCTCTCGGCCACGGATTGCAGAAGTTGATGAAAAGTCTGTCAATCTTATCGTCAGCCGTAATGATTTTGTCAAGCATTTCAACATTGTATTTTACAAGTAAAAGATTTGTAATATCATCCTGCGTTTTGCCGGCGTCCTCAAAAAGCTTTACAATTGTTCTTCTGCCGACGCCGAGCATATCAACCTTGATGTCAAGTGCGATAATGTTTTTGTCGGGATTTTTAAGCGCAAGCTGTCCCGCAAAACCGCCCTTGCCGCAGCCGATTTCAAGATACAACGGCTGTTCCTTTTTGAAAGCCTGCATCCATTTTCCGGCGTTTTCTTCTGGATTCTTTACGTAAAAATTGCAAACGGAAAGCTCCGGTTCTGCCCATTTCTTTTTTCTGATTCTCATAATACCTCATTTTGCGGTGCGTACAGACGGCGCACTACCACATATAGTAATTTACCGTATCATTATATCAAATTGTAACAAATTATGCAACAAATATTTTGATAATGATGCTTACAGGTTAAATAAATTTAATCATATCGTCACAGGATTGCGATTTTGTAAAAATAATCTCGGAAAATTCTTTTGAAAGCTTGTTTACAAGCGGTAAAATTACAATATCTTCACTTTTGAAGTGACCTGCGTCAATAATGTCAATTTCGAGTGAATTTGCGGCGATAATCTCATGGTGCTTGATTTCTCCCGTGACAAGCACATCAACACCCGCCAAAGCCGCATCAAACACATTTGAACCGCCTGCACCCGACGATACGGCAACTTTTTTAACCCTGTCTTTAATGTCGGTGTAGCGAAGTCCCTTGCAGTTAAGATTTTTCTTTGCAAGCTTTGTAAAATCGTGAATATCGGTTTCGCTTTCAAGCTCACCCGTGAACATACACTCGCCAAGTTCCGACAGCACGGGATTTTTGACTCCGAGTGCGTCTGCAAGGCAGATGTTCACTCCGAACTTTTCTCCGAGATCAAGGTTGGTGTGCATACAAACGGCGGAAATGCCCTTTTGTGCAAGCATATAGGGAACGGAAGAAGGCAAAAGCCTTTTTATAGGGGCAAAAATTACGGGATGATGACTGATAATCAGCTCACATCCCAGACTTTCCGCCTCATTCACAACATCTTCCGTAATGTCAAGAGCGACAAGCACACGGCTTACGGCTGTGTATTTGTCGCCCACAATAAGCCCTGCGTTGTCAAAACTCATCTGAGTTGCACAGGGCGCAAATTCTTCAAAAAAATTAAGTATATCGTTTATGGTTTTCACTTAAAGCTCTCCTCAAGAATGCGTGCGGTTTCGGCACAGACAGGGTTGCCCTTAGCCTGTTTTAAAAGTCTGCGCACACAGCCTTCAATAAATCTGCGGTGCATGGAGTTGTTCTTCGGATCAAGTCCGTAAAGAAAAAGGTCGCTTTCGGATACCGTGCGAACCTCACCGCTGTATTCGGCAAGAATTACAGTGTAGCACTTGTTTGCGGCAGTACAGCAGTCACGCTTGATAACGCTGAAACCGTTTGCAAACAGCCAACGCATAAGCTCTTCACTTTTGGTCATAGGCTGAAGAATAAAGTGCTTTGACCTGTCCTTTGAAAACTCCCAGTTTTCGATAATCTGCGAAATGAGTTCTCCGCCCATTCCTGCAATTACTATGTCGTCAGCCTCATTGCCCGAAATTTTTTCAAGACCGTTTGAAAGTCTTGCTTCAATTCGATTGTTAAGACCGCTGTTGTTAATTGTTTCAATTCCCCGTTCAAGGGGCAGGGGGTTGATGTCTGCGGCAATCGCTGTGTCGCATCTGCCAATACGGCACAGCCACACCGGAAGATAGGCATGGTCTGTGCCGATATCGGCAACCTTTGCTCCGTCACGCACAAAGTCCGCACAAAGCGCAAGACGGTTATCAAGCGAAAAATCAGATGCGCCGTTCATTATGCAATTGCTTTGTTAAGGTCTGCAACGAGTGCGTCTGCATCTGCACCGTGTACCATACAAGCCTCTTCAATCGTTTCGCCTCGTGATGCAGGACAGCCAAGGCAGTGCATACCGATGCTGAAGAAAAGCTCTGCTGTGTCGGGGTACTGATCAAGAACATCACCGATTATTGAATTCTTTGTAATTTCCATTATAAAAAACCTCCTGTGTCATGAAACTGCAACATCGCTTTGATGTCACACTATAGTAGTATAGCATAAAGCCGTACTTTTTAAAAGTGATATTTTAAATTTTTGTGTAAGGTATAAGTCTTATTTTGCCCAATATTTGCGGTCAAGACTGCGGTATTGAACCGCCTCAAGAACATGCTCGGAGCGAATTATTTCCGACTCGTCCAAATCGGCAATGGTTCTTGCAACTTTCAAAACCCTGTCATACGCTCTTGCGGTAAGTCCAAGACTTTCAAAAGCGTCTTTGAGCGTCTTTTCAGCCTCTTTATCAATTATGCAGACCTTTTCAAACTGATCTGCGTTAATTTTTGCGTTGCAGGTTGTTTTACTGCCCTTAAATCTTTCACGCTGAATTTCTCTTGCTCTGTCTGCTCTCTTTTTGATGTCGGCTGAACATTCGGCAGATGAAGCGTCACGCAGTTCTTCAAATTTCACGGCAGGCACTTCTACATGAATATCAAAACGGTCGAGAAGCGGTCCCGAAATGCGGTTGAGGTAGCGTTTTATCTTCTGTTCCGAACAGGTGCATTTTCTTGTTGGATCACCGTAATATCCGCACGGACATGGGTTCATTGCGGCAACCACCATAATCGAACACGGATAGGTGCATTTCTGACCTGCTCTTGAAATTGTGATAGAGCCGTCCTCAATCGGCTGACGGAGTACCTCAAGCGCCGTTCTTGAAAATTCGGGCAGCTCGTCAAGGAACAGCACACCGTTGTTTGCAAGTGAAACTTCACCCGGTCTGATAGTTCCCGTACCTCCTCCGCCGAGTCCTACGGGCGTTACCGTGTGGTGAGGCGAACGGAACGGCCGTGTTGTGATAAGTCCGTCATGCTTTAGCGTTCCTGCAATTGAGTGGATTTTTGTGGTTTCAATCATTTCGTCAAAGCTCATATCGGGCAGAATTGACGGAACTCGTTTTGCAAGCATACTTTTGCCCGAACCCGGAGGGCCTATGAGCAGAATATTGTGACCGCCGGCAGCGGCAATTTCAAGCGCACGCTTCGCCTCAAGCTGACCTTTTACCTGGGAAAAATCCGGAATGTAGTCCCGTTCTTCCGTGGGAGAATGTGTATTCGGCTTTGCGGGTGCAGGTTCGAGAATGTGATTGAGATAATCTTTCAGTTGAAGAATGTTGTCAATACCATACACTTCAATTCCGTCAACAACAGCGCCCTCGCTTGCGTTGGCTTTCGGAACGTAAATTTTCTTTATACCGCATTCCTTCGCCTTGATTACCATGGGCAGAACTCCGTTGATTCCTCTGACTTCTCCCGAAAGCGAAAGCTCGCCGATGAATGCGCAGTCGGAGATGTTGCTCTTAATCTGATTGAGCAGTATAAGAATTGCAACCGCAATCGGCAAATCGTAAATAGGTCCTTCTTTTTTGATATCGGCAGGGGCAAGGTTCACGGTCATATGTGCGGCAGGATATCTGAATCCGCAGTTCTTTAATGCACTGAGAACCCTGTCCTTGCTCTCACGCACGGCGGCGTCGGGCAGACCGACCATATCAAATTCCCGTGTGCCGTTGTACATTGACGCCTCAAGCTCAACCTTGTAGCCGTCCATACCGCTCACGCCAAAACTGTTGCAGGTAACAACCATAAAAATTCCCCCGAACCGATAAATAAAAATCGTAATAAATTAATAATATAAAGTATAACATTTTCTGCTTCTCTTAACAAGTTTTATAATGTATGTAATTTCGACTTTATTTCAGCTATTTTGCACAAATAATTTCCATATCATAATGCAATATTACAGAAATTGCTTTCGGGTTGTTGACATTTGTGCGTTTTTGTTATACTATTAAGCGTATAAGAATAAGTATTAGGGGCAGGTTATGACCGAATTGCAAAAATCCTACGGTACTTTATCCGACGCACAGCTTGCAAATTTTGTGAGTCTTGGTGATGACCGTGCTTTTGATGAGCTTGTCGTAAGATATCTTGACACAATCAGTATAATTGCACGAAAGTTTTCGGCAGAGGGTTATGAACACAATGACTTTGTTCAGGAAGGACTTGTGGGACTGCTTTGTTCCTGCAAAGCCTTTGACCAAAACGGCGGTGCAAGCTTTAAAAGCTATATGTCGGTTGTTGTTGAAAGAAGATTTATTTCTATAATCAGACGGGGAGAACAGAAAAAAGCCATTCCCTCATCAAGCATTGTTCCGATGGACGATGTGGGCGAGTCAATTGAAGATTCCGCCAAAACTCCCGAAGAACTTTTGATGTGCAGAGAACAGCTTGACCAGTTGCTGTTGCGACTTCAAAGTGTGCTGTCAAAGTCCGAATACGATGTTCTTATGCTCTACGGCAACGGCTTGAGTTATAAGGAAATTGCCGAAAGGCTTTCCGTAACCGAAAAGGCGGTTGACAATGCCTTGCAAAGAGCAAGGAAAAAGGTTCACGGCGGTCTGAATGTCGGCTGAGCGGTGAACCGAAAATTAATATTTGTCCTTAACAGTATTGCGGTGCAACTCCGCACGGGGCAACAAACTAACCTCCGAGAGGTAGAAAAAGAGAGGTAAATACCAATGTACGAAGATAAGACACTTGTCTGCAAAGAATGCGGAAACGAATTTGTTTTTACTGCAGGAGAGCAGGAATTTTACGCTGAAAAGGGTTTCACAAACGAACCACAGCGTTGCAAGGCTTGCAGACAGGCTCGTAAAAATGCTGCCAAGACAGAGAGAGAATTCTTTGAAACCGTTTGCGCTGAATGCGGCGGAACTGCAAAGATTCCTTTCAAGCCTGTTGAAGGCAAAAGCTACTATTGCAGCGAATGTTTTGCAAAAAGAAAAGCAGCTGAATAATTAATTGAATTTTTATTGTTTTAGTTTAATTTCTCGTAACTGAGGTTAAATATTTTAATTTTAAAAGCTTGATTATCTTCAGACTAATTTCAAATTTAAAAAGCTAAACACAAAAACGGTGGGCATCTGCTCACCGTTTTTTTATGCCATTGTTTTGATACAAATGTTAAAATATTTCACAATCATTGGCGAAATAGTATAATTTAGTGAAATAAATTCACTAAATTTGTTGATATAACGAAAAAAGTGTGCTATAGTAACCCTATAGTGTTGTGGAATTTATATAACGGATAGAGGGAAAGACATGGCAAAGAATAGTGGCTTATCTAAAGCGAAAAATGCAAAAAAAGATGAATTTTATACCAGTTATGAAGTCATCCAAGCGGAAATTAATCATTACGAAGATAAATTCAAAAATAAAACCGTATTATGTAACTGTGATGATCCGTTTGAGAGTAATTTCTGTAAATTTTTTTTAAGAAATTTCAATTATTTAAAATTAAAGAGATTAATCTGTACTTCGTATAGCACATCTCCCATAGTCGGACAACAACTTACTTTGGTTGGGTGGAATGAAGAACCTATAAAAAGAGGTAATGGTTATGTAATGGATATTTCCGAAGTTCCGATGGCTAACGGCAGAGGTGTTTCGGACAGCGATATTGATAGTTTATTAAAATCTAAAAATAGTGGTGTAAAAAAATTAAAAGGTGACGGCGATTTTCGTTCTGATGAATGTATAGAATATATGAAACAGGCAGATGTCGTCATTACTAACCCGCCTTTTAGTCTTTTTAGAGAATATGTGGCACAACTTATAGAATACGAGAAAAATTTTTTAATAATAGGTAATGTTAATGCTATAACATACAAAGAAATTTTTCCATTAATAAAAGATAATAAAATGTGGCTTGGTGCAAGCATACATAGCGGAGATAGAAAGTTTTATGTTCCGGATGATTATCCTCTAAAAGCTTCAGGTTGTGGGGAAGATGAAAATGGAAGAAAGTTTATTCGTGTTAAGGGAGTAAGGTGGTTTACAAATTTGGATTATACCAAAAGACATGAAGAATTGGTGCTTTACAAAAAATACTATGGTAATGAAGAAGAATATCCTAAATATGATAACTATGATGCAATCAATGTTGACAAAACAGCGGATATACCATGTGATTATTTTGAATATATGGCTGTGCCAATTACATATACCGATAAGTATAACCCAGACCAATTTGAAATTATTAACGCAAATGACATAAGAACAAACCCTGATACTCCGATAAAAGCTCATGGATTAATCAAAGACAAGGATGCTGTAATTACAACACAAATTTATACAAAAAACGCAGAAAAAGACTTGACACAAACAGCTAAAACGGGGACAATCTTGACAGACAGACAGACAGACAGACAGACAGACAGACAGACAGACAGACAGACAGACAGACAGACAGACAGACAGACAGACAG